>CAZYBC010000008.1:0-54777 GCA_964645645.1 uncultured Pseudomonadales bacterium | reverse complement strand
TGCTATCTATCAATGAAATATCACTAAAAAACCAACACAAAATGTCCCTTAACCCCAAAAAGATTATCAAGAGTTCATTAAGTTTTTTAGAGGTCTCAGAACGTCTTTGTCTGGGAGTATGACAGACTATAAGTTTACTGGGAATATTGTTGAAAATGGCATGGATTATTCATATTTTCAGTTTACTGATACTGAATTGCAGAATAAAGGATTAAAAATTGTAATAGCATTTGTTCATAAAGAGTTTGCATACGAAATGTGGTTATCAGGCATGAACAGAAAAGTACAATGTAAATTTCATACTTTGTTGAGTAATAAAAAATGCAAATATGAATTATCTAATGATCCAAATAGAGTTGACTATATTATTAAGGATAAACTTGTTGAAGATATAAATTACGAAATGTACGATAGAATAGTACAGGACATACAAACAAATGTTTATGAATTTATTAAAGATGTTAAATCTTTAGTATAAGTCTCAAAACTTGGGTGGCAGGTTCTAGCTAATTACCGTCCTCAACTCATAATAAGAAAACAATTGATATGTATAAAAAATGGGGTTTTAATATTGATCTTTCTAAGGGAGAATTTGTTAGTCACTGGCCAGAATGGCCAGAAGGTATTAATGCAAAATGTATATATATGAGGATTAAACATGATTAAATCTAAGATTTACTTTTTAGTAACTTTATCAACTTCCTAACCTTCTGACTGTGTTTTTATTTTATTTTTTAAATAAAAAGGATCTCTTTTTTTATATTTAATTATTTATTTTAGAAGGATTTTATCAATGAAAAAAATCGATTTATTACTTTCACTTTATATTGCCAGTATTTTAGTTTCCGAACTTATGGGGAGTAAAACTTTTACTTTATTAGGGATTAGTGCTTCGGTGGCTATTTTTACTTTGCCGCTTACTTTTAGTATTAATGATATTATTACTGAAGTTTTTGGTAAAGAGAGGGCGATTAGTTTTGTTAAAAGTGGTTTTGTAGTTTTATGTTTTACTTTTCTTTTTAATTTGTTGGCTTTAGTTTTGCCATCTTCGGTTCGTTTTTTAGCAACAGATAAAGCTTATAATGAAATTTTTGGCAAATCGTTGCGGATTATTGTGGCTAGTTTAACAGCCTTTTGGTTGAGTGAAAGGTTAGATGTTTTTATTTTTTCTAAAGTTAAGAAAAAATTAGGAAAAAAGAAATTATGGCTGCGCAATAATGTTTCTAATTTTATTGGCCAACTTTTTGATACCACAATTTTTATGTTTTTAGCTTTTTATCAGCCAGGTCATTTTTGGTTTATTATTTCGTTGATTTGGCCTTATTGGTTGTTAAAATGTGGTTTTTCTATTATTGAAACACCTTTTACTTATTTTGGAGTAAAGTGGTTTAAAAAAGGTGAGTTAGTTTAATGATATGTCTGAGCAAAAATTTAGAGTTTAAAACTCATATTTTTGCTCAGACAATAATTTTGATCTATTAATTTAATATCTATAATACTCTGGTTTAAATGGTCCTGATGGTTTAACCCCCAAATAGCTAGCTTGTTCTTTTGAAAGTTTAGTTAATTGACCGCCTAAGGCAGCTAAGTGTAATTTAGCTACTTTTTCATCTAAGTGTTTTGGTAAGGTATAAACACCAACTTCATATTTTTTAGTCCAGAGTTCAATTTGGGCTAAAACTTGGTTGGTGAAACTATTGCTCATCACAAAACTAGGATGACCGTGGGCGCAGCCTAAATTAACTAGCCGTCCTTCAGCTAAAACAATTAAGCGATTTCCATTGGGCAAAGTATATTGATCAACTTGGGGTTTAATGTTTTCTTTTTTGATCTTTTTTTCAGCATTGAGTCTGCCCATCTGAATTTCAACATCAAAGTGGCCAATATTACAAATAATGGCGCCGTCTTTCATTTTTTTCATATGTTCTAAAGTAATAACATCACGACAACCGGTGGCTGTAACAAAAATATCAGCAAAGCTAGCGGCTTTGTTCATGGTGACTACTTCATATCCTTCCATCATTGCTTGAAGGGCACAGATTGGATCTATTTCAGTAATTAACACTCTACAGCCAAAACCACGTAATGATTGGGCACAGCCTTTGCCTACGTCTCCAAAACCTGCAACTACTGCAATTTTTCCAGCTAACATAATATCAGTGGCTCGTTTAATTCCATCAGTAAGGCTTTCACGGCAACCATATTTGTTATCAAATTTACTTTTAGTGACACTGTCATTAACGTTAATAGCAGGGATTTTAAGAGTGCCTTGTTCCATCATTTGATAAAGATGATGAATTCCTGTGGTAGTTTCTTCTGATACACCGTGAAGATCTTTAAGCATTTCTGGATGTTTACTGTGAACCAGTTGGGTAATATCTCCGCCATCATCTAAAAGTAGATTGGGACCTAAGTTTTTTCCAAATTTAAGGGTTTGTTCAGTACACCACCAATATTCTTCCTCAGTTTCCCCTTTCCAAGCAAACACTGGTGTTCCAGTGGCAGCTATTGCAGCAGCGGCTTCATCAACGGTAGAAAAGATATTGCAAGAAGCCCATCTTACTTGAGCGCCTAAGGCTTGTAAGGTTTCAATTAAAACGGCTGTTTGTACTGTCATGTGTAATGATCCAGCAATACGAGCACCAGCTAGTGGTTTTGTTTTACCATATTCTTTGCGTAGATACATCAGTCCAGGCATTTCATGCTCAGCTAAAGTAATTTGGGCTCGGCCGGCAGCGGCTAATTTAATGTCTTTGACTTTATAGTCATTGGGTTTAGTCATTTTTTCCTTTTTACCACTTAATAGCATAGCCAAAAGCCTGTTGGTGGCGGTTAGTAAATATTTTTTTAGTAAAATGATGTTTTTGAGTACCACGATGTTCAATAGCAAAGCTAGCCATTGTTGAGCCTAATTGAGCACATTTTTTTATCTCCCAACCTCGACGAAAACCATAAAGAAAGCCAGCCCGGTAGGCATCCCCAGCCCCGGTTGGATCAACAATTGCAGCTAGTTTAACAGCGGCTATTTTTTGAGGTGATTTAAAATTTTTGCCTTCTATTACAGAACCAGCTGCACCAAGAGTGGTAATAAAGATTGGGACACTTTGTTTGAGTTTTTGTTCACTTAAACCACATTTTGTAGCTAAAATTCCAAGTTCATAGTCATTGACAATAATTACGTTGGCAGCTTTGATTCCAGCCATTAGGTCTACTGAAGGGATATTGCTAACTTGTTGGCTAGGATCATAAAGACAAGTTAAATGATAACGAACAGCTTCTTTGATATGGCGTCGCATCGCTTGAGGATCATGTGCTGAAACCACCACAATGCTATCAGTATCAGCCCATGGTTTAAGTGAAAGTTTGCCAGCTTGGCTCATCGCTCCAGGATAAAAACCTCCAACTTGATTATCGCTCATATCGGTCATAACAGTGAAAGTAGCAGTAGGTAATTTAGTAGTTTGAATGTGACTAATGTCGATGTGCTGTTTAGCTAAAAAGTTTAAATATTTTTTAGCATCTGTGCCAACACAAGTTAGAATAGAGGAAGTGTCATTTAGCAGAGCAAGATTGTAGGCAATATTGCCAGCGATTCCACCTTGAGAATCTTCCAGTTTATCTATTAAAACTGAAAGAGAAAGTACATGTAGTTTATCTGCTTGAATTAAGTCTTGGTAGCGACCATTAAAGTTCATGATTCGGTCAACACTTAGGCTGCCCGATAAAATCACTTCTTTCATAATTTGGTCATTATAACAAAGTTTATTAGATTTGAAGTTAGAAATAGTTAGCCATATACTAACTAATGAATCTGAGGATTAAATATGACTCATCATCAACTTCATCAAAGCCAACTTATTGAGCAAATTGCTCAGCAAGCTCAAAATAATTCTTTGCAAAGTACTACGGTATCACCAGTTGATGATTATAAAAATGATACAAGGATTTGTTTAACCAGCGTGCATTTACCTCAGCAGGCTTTAGTGAAAAAAGTGCAGCAAGAATTAATTAAGCCTCTGCAAAGAGTTTTTACTAATTGTTACTATTATCCGAGTGAGAATTTACATATTACGATTAAAAATGTGCGGGTGATTAATGATCCATCTAACTTTACGGCCAAAGATCTTGAAAAAGCTAGACAGATTTTTAGTGAGCAGGTTCCTCAACATAAAAAATTTCAGGTTTATTTTTATCGCTTTGTGCTTTTCCCTCAGAGTTTAGCTTTAGTGGGGACTACTGACGAAGAATTGGATCGTTTGATTTTAAATTTAGATCAAAGTCTTAAAGAGAACCAGTTAGCTGATGATAAAGTTTATGCTAATAAACAGTATTTTTTTTCTCATATGACTTTAGCAAGATTTAGCCAAGTGCCTTCTTTAGCTTTTCAACAGCAGCTAAAGGTTTTGTCGCAGCATTTAAAATTTGAACCTTATTTAGTTGATTCAGTTACCTTGTTAACTGCTAATGCAGTTTTGCAAAAGCGACAATTGTTAGGCACTTGGCAATTGAGTTAATTTTTTACACCACAGTCACACTTTTGGCTAAGTTTCTTGGCTTATCTGGATTGTAGCCTTTGTGTAGTGCCAGTTTATAAGCAATCAGTTGTGACGCCACTAATTCGCCTAGCATGCTAAATTCGCCAGCATCTTGAATGGGAATATAGGCATCAAAGACATTTTGTTTTTGATTGGATAAGCCAATGAGATATCCGCCTCTGGCTTTGATTTCCATGGCGCCAGATAACACTAAGTCTTGGGTTTCATCATGGGGAGCTAGCACAAAGCAAGGTGTGCCTTGATCGATTAAAGCAATTACGCCGTGTTTAAGTTCACCGCTGGGAAAGCCTTCCATGTGTAAGTAAGTAACTTCTTTAATTTTGAGGGCTGTTTCCAAAATAATGGGAAAAGATAGCCCCCGACCGATGCCATAAAGGCTGCTTACTTGAGTTAATTTTTTGACTACTGGGTCTAAATAACGACGTTGGTAAGCTGGAGTAAGAATTTTTTGTAAATCTTTGAGGGCTATAGCCAGATCTTTTTTGCCAGTGTTTAATTGATTAGCCAGTTGATAACTGGTTAAAGCAGTAATGCTAATCATGGTGGTTAAAGCTTTGCTAGACAGGACACAAATTTCTGGCCCAGCTTCTAAAGTAATTGCTAAATCAGCTAGGCGGTGTAATGTTGAGCCGACCACATTAACAATCCCGACGGTTTTAATCCCGCTAGCTTTAAGTCTTTTAAGTGGCGTAACAATATCAATCGTTTCGCCGCTTTGGGAAAAGAAAATAACCAAACTTTCTTTATTAAGAAATGGTTCTTTAGAAGCAAATTCACTAGCAACAACAGGCGTGCTTTCTAAGTGAGCAATTTTAGCAAACAGATAACTGCTCGCTATGGCTGCATGGTAAGCAGAACCACAGCCAACCAAATAAATTTTTTTGGCTGCTTTAATCGCTTCAGCTAATTGCTTAATTTTAGGATCAAAGTGATCTTTGATTTTGCTTAAAACTGCAGGTTGTTCATGGATTTCTTTGAGCATGAAGTGGGCATAGTGGCCTTTTTTAGCTTGAGTAACTTGCCAATCAATTTTTTCTGGGTTAAGTGGAATAGCTTGACCAGTTTCCACTTGGCTAATTTGCACTTGATCTTGGCTAACAACTGCCATTTGATTATCAGCTAGATAAATAATTTTTTTAGTTAATTCACTTAGACAATTAGCATCAGAGGCTAAGTAATTTTCTTTATCACCCAAACCAATGACTAAAGGTGATCCATTTTTAATGGCTACTAGCTGTTGAGATTGTGCATCCATTACCACAAAGGCAGATAGCCCTTTGAGTTTTAAAAAAGCTTGACGGACAGCTTCAACAAAAGGATGTTTTTTCAGCTCATCCTCTATTAGATGCGCCATTAGCTCGGTATCAGTTTCAGAAATGAGCTGATGTTTTTTACTAAGTTGTTTTTTAAGTTGCCAAAAATTTTCAATCACGCCATTATGAATTACGGCCAAACGTTGTTGACAATCACAATGAGGATGAGCATTTTGAACAGTCACTCCCCCATGGGTGGCCCAGCGAGTATGGCCAAAAGCCAGGCTGGCTTTTCTGAGTTTGGTCTGAGCTTGGCCAATTTTACCCACATGTTTATCTAAAATAATTTTTCCTTGTTGAGTAATGCCGATGCCCCAAGAATCATAGCCTCGATATTCAAGTTTTTTGAGACTCTCTAAGACCAACTCAGGAGCCGTAGATTTTTTTCCTACATAGCCAAAAATGCCACACATAGTTACCTTTCTGTATTTTGAGCCGAATGGCTGTTAGTTAAAGCTAACTAAAAATAAATTTATGCCAGATGGAAAATAATATCAAGATTGTTTGTCAACAAAAAATTGCCACTGTGCTAAAATTGTTTGTGAAGAATTGCTATGAAAGCTAAATTATTGCAAAATTTAAATCTAGAACCACGTGATTATTTAATTTACAAAACTTTGTTAAAGTTAGGTCCGGCCTCAATTAGACAAATTGCAACTGCTTGTAATGTCAACCGCGGGACAACTCATGAAGTGTTAAAAAAATTAATGCAACAAAATTTGGTCAGCCATCATCCACTAGGAAAAAAATTTTGTTATCAAGCTGAACCTCCCGCAAAATTGTTAACGATTGCGCAAAGTAAACAGCAATTCTTAGGTGATTTTATTACTCAGTTGAGTCAACATATTATTCCTAGCTTGGAAGAATTAAAAGTTTTATCTAGTAAGCCAACTGTTAGTTATTATGAAGATTTCACCGGTATTGAAAAAGTGTTGAAAGATGTTTTGGACACCATGGCTAAAGCTCAAGATAAAGAATATTTTGTCTTTTCTAGTAAACCAATGCGCCAATATTTGTATCTTTATTATCCTAATTTTACTAAGTTACGGGTAAAACGAGGCATTAAAGTAAAGGCAATTGCTTTAGGCAAAGGTGGCGATCAAGCTGATTTAGCCGAAAGAAAATGGTTACCCGGACAAGCTGATGAAAATTTTTTAAGTTACATTATTATTTATGACCATAAATTAGCTTTAATTTCTTTAACTAAAGATGAATTACCTTATGCGGTGGTCATTGAAGAAGCTGGGATTGTACAAACTTTACGCTTTGTGTTTATGTCGTTGTGGGGAATGGTATAACAAGGTTTTATTTTGCAAAAGTTTAATAATTGTGTTGTACTTAATATACTAAAGTTTTTATGCTAAACCATGGAGAAACATCATTACCGCAAGAATCTTTTCGGCCAGAAAATATAGATAAATTTTTGCCTGGAAGTAGGTTTTGGCAGATTTTAACTGGAACTCAAAACCCTGTAGGTTTGGCTGATTTAGATTCAGTGGTTAATCCTAGTGGTGAAGTACACGAATTATCTAGTGAGCTATTTTGGAATGATCTAGACAATAATAATATTGATGGCGAAATAATCTTAGGTGTCACAGCTAGAGAATTACTTCCTAATTCTATAACAGGAATTACAGATTCTTTACGAATTATTGTTTTAACTCCAGAAGCAATGGTTGAGGCTAAAAAAAGATTAACTCAAAATATTCAAGCTACAGAATTAACGGGTTTGGGAATGCTGGTGAAAAATTCCAAGATGAAAGGGGTGGAAATAGAACATCAGAATAAAGTTTACTATGACCACCCTGTTACTGGTAAAAAAAATGCAATTAAATCTTCTATAGTAGATACGGTTAAACCGATAGAAATAGAAGGGCAGATGCTGCTGATTGAGGCAGATAAATTGAGAACTCCTCTAGACTTGCTCCATTTATGTGACCAGATAGATGCCACAGATCCAAAGGCTGGAAAAGAATTTGCTCTTAATTTATTGGCTAAATTAGGAATTACTGCTCTTAATGCCAAGAATTGGCAAGAAGTTTTACAAAACTATCAATTGCCAGCTGAAATGAGCGAGCAAACAGCAACAGCTCTAACAGAGATTAAAGAACGGATTCTAGCTAATACTGGGCAAATTTTAGATACTTTTGTTGGTTTAGCCCAAAGAGTAACTAACAATGCAGATACCAAGGCTGAAGATTTAAGTAAATTAGACTTAATTAAGCAGCATTTAGTGAATTTAGACCAGAATAAGTATCGTGAAGCCACTCAAGAAAGAATTAAACGAAGGTTAGATAGTTTGGTACTAAGATTAGCCAGAAGATGGGAAGGTAGAACTGGTGAAATAAGAGCAGAAACACCCAAAGCTAGATTAGAACAATTAGGAATGAGAGAAAAAGAGGTATTTCAAGGTGAAAAGGTTGTTCAAGAAGAACGCCCTAAATTACCAAGAGATGCTAAGGCAGATAGAGAAACAGATTTAGCTAGGTTAGATAAGTTAATTAATCTTGGTATTGATGGAGCGATGCAACTCAATGCTTGGCTATCTGGTCGTTTAGGAGAAAATGATTCTAAGACTTGGCTATTAAGTACCTTAGTTGAACGCAGTCAAAGAATTCTAATACAAAAAATGCCTGTGACTCAGGCTATGAAAGAAGATTATAAATCTAGAACTGGGAAAGAATTGGCTGAAAAAGCTACGATTATAGAATATTTAGCTTCACTAGAGGCACATCCAGATAGAATTATCTTAGAAGAAGGCAAGGCAAAGCTAGCAGAAATAGAAAAGATTGCTTTGCAAACAGCAGAACAAACAGCAGAATATGAGCAAACTAAAGTCAAGCTCAGAGATAAAACTGATGAAATTTGTGAGAAGCTTCCAGAGGCTGTAGATTTTCATCTTTTTCCAGAGCATCCTTTTGCAGATGAATATAATTGGCAGCAGTTAATGGATATTATTGATTCTGTCTCAAATCAGACAGTCAAAGAAAAACTTAAATCAGAATATGAAGCTAAGAGGCAGATCGTTCTGGCTCAAGCTAATCTGACAAATTTACTTTTAGATATGATTGGACATCCTTCTTTGCTCTTTTTTGGAGGTTTAGAAGGTTGGACTGAAAGTAAAAAAGAATTAGAAACCTTAGCCGAAACCTCAATAGTTTTGCAAATATATTTAAAAGAGAGCAATTGTGTAGGCAGAATGATTTTACTGTCTGGGATGCTTTTATTAGCGAGAATTTTTTCAGAAACAGAAGTTATTGTGGGGTCAACTTATAGTCATGCTTTTTTAGGAGCAAAAGATCCTCTACACGTACAAAGAAAAATTGAAGCTTCAAGCTATAGAAAGCATTCTTTTTTTGAACAAGAGAGCCGTGAAGTTGTTAGTAGCAATGTTTTAAATAAGCCAGCCATAGTTACTTGGTTATCTTTAGAAAAAGGGTTACTATACAATCTTTTAAATAATTATTTAGGAAATACTGAACAAACGGTTAAATTAGAAATTTTTTCAAATTTAATTAATATTACAAATGGAAGAGATGAAGGTTTATGGATGACTCTATCATCATGTTTTGATTATTATAGTTTAGCTGCTAAAGTGAGTATATTTAGAGCTGGTGAAATGGGTAATTTTTATGATAAGACATTTTGGGATTTTAATTTTAATACTAACACTAGAAATATTATTGAAATGATAGAAAGTAACCAAGATTCACCTCTATTACCTTGGTTAAAAAAATCTCTATTGGTGATGCAAAGGAATTTAGGACCTGCAAATCAGAGATCTATTTTAGTAGATAAAATTGAAAAACTTATTACTAGTAAAGGTCATTCCTTTAATGCAACTATTTTACGTGCCAATCTTCAAGCCGTAATAGAAAAATTGAAAGATGTCCCTTTGCCTCCTGGCTGGTCAGATGATGTTTCTACTTGGTCACAAGAAGATATTTGGAATCCGGAATTATTCCTGAAGGCATCTTTAAATGATCAAGGTAATTTACAATGGCAAATACCTCAACAAACTCCAAATATAAAAAGTTAATTAAGTTTTTTAAGATATTACTCTCAGACTTAAAATCTCCTCATAATCATTGTAAAATAGCTTTATTAGGCCAGGGTAGCTCAGTTGGTAGAGCATCGGTATCGTAAACCGAGGGTCATGGGTTCGACTCCCATCCCTGGCTCTTTTTATAGATTCTTGCTACAATAATAAACGAAAGCGAATTTATTATGGCAAATACTTCGATTTATTCACCTTATTTAAATAAGTCAGCCAAAACGCAATCTGTTTCTTCCAGACTGATTAAAAAAGAACAGAAAAAATTAAGTCAGCAAACAATCTTGATGATTATTGCTTCAATTGCTATTGCCGTTTTATTTATTTTTGTCATTTTACCAGCAGTCATTAGAATCTTTTTTTCTTTAATTGATAAAGGTAATCCTTTTGAGGAAAAAGACACAATTCCTCCCAGAGTCCCTTTATTGCAAGCTCCAGTAGAAGCTACTAATAGCGCGACTATTCCTGTAAAAGGTGTGGGTGAAGCTGGAAGCAAAGTAGTTTTTGTTTTAAACGGTAGTCAACAAGAGGAAATGGCAGTTAATGAAGAAGGTAAATTTGAAACAGAGTTAGTTTTAGCTGATGGTGAAAATAATTTGACTGTATTTGGGGTTGATCAAGCTGGTAATGAATCAGTGCAAACTAAAAATTATGCGATTGTATTTGATAATCAAGCTCCTCTTTTAGAAATTGAATATCCAGAAGATGGCGCACAAGTAGAATTAAAGAAAAATCAAGTGATTGAGATTAAAGGTAAAACTGATGCTGGTAGTAAAGTCTATATTAATGATCGTTTTGTTTTTCCAAATGCTGATGGTAGCTTTACTCATCGCTATCAATTGTCAGAAGGAGAAAACATTTTAAAATTTAAAGTGACTGATCTAGCTGGTAATTTAAGTGAACGAGAACTTAAAGTAAATTTTAGACTTTAAATTTTTGATTTTTTGGTAATGTATACCAAAGTAAATTAAGCCATAAAAAAATAAAATTTTGTAGTAAGCTGTGGTTAAACATGCTGTGCGTTATAGTGGCTAATAAAATTGGTAAAAAGACAATTTTTTCTTGGTAAATTTTTGCTATTATATTTTTAAAACTAAATAAAAATAAACTAACTCCAATTAGACCACTGGTTTGTAAAATTAGTAAAAAAAGATTATTAGGAAATTTAGAGTGATTAATAAATTGAGTTTCGGTGTATAAAATTTGCTGATTAATTAAACCACGACCAATTAACCATTGGCTTGGATTTAGATTTCTTAAACTTAATTGTGAGTCAGTTAAACGAGCGGTAATGGTGCTAGTTCGGTTAAGTTTGATTCCCTCTCCTCCAATGTTTTGAGTTTTAAGTAATATCTGACTGATTAAAATGGCAAGCAATAAAAATATAAAAGCAGGATAACTAGTTGGAATTTTAATTAGTTTTTTTATTCTAATAATTTCTAAACTTAAAATTAAGACTAAAAAACTTAAAAAACTAGCTCTAGAAAAAGTGAAAGCCAAAGCAAGTAAGGTAAAACCTTTAATAATTGTAATAAAGATAGGTTTAATTTTTAATTGGCTGAATAATAGACAGATAAAAGTAAAAATAGTTAACAAGCCAGCAAAATTAGGATCTAGCTGAGTGCTTGTTAAGCGATAAAAATGATCATCCCAGCCCAAAACTTTTAGAAAACGCAAATCAGGTAATAAGCAGTATTGTAATAAGCCCCAAAAACAAAATAGTAAACCACTTGATAATAACCATTTTAATAATTGAGAGGGTTTTTGTTGCTGCGCTAAATTTAAAGCAAACAAATAATAGGTAAACCACCGGCCATAATAAAGAATAGAAACAATAAAATTATTTTGTGAAAAAACACTGTGAAAAATTAAAGTAATAATTAACCAACTAAAAAAAAGTTTCGTAGCTTTAGACCAAGTAAAAACCGATGGCCAAATTAATTGATGTTTTAGCCATAAATATAGTAAATAAATGCCGATCACTAATTCATGAAGGTAAATACTTAGTTGCGAAGTTACTTCTATTCTTTGCAATTGACCTAAACTTAATAAAGAAAAGAATAATAAGTTAAAAGCAAAATTATTTTTCACAATATTTTTCATAAAGGTAAACTCTGACTAATAAAGAATGTAAGCTCATGATTACAGCGTAGACTAAACCAGCAAAACCATCCAAACATCCTAGCTTTAAAAAATAATTAAGAATAAACTTGGCTATAGGAAAACTTAACATTTCTAACTTAACTTTTTTAATATTCTGTGGATAGCGGCTAGTGGTTTCTATTTGCGCATAACGGCTAATATCAGTGATAAATTCATTAATATTGAGATGAGCAAAATGCCTAAGAACGATTTTGCTTTTGAGCATTGGATAATTTTCTTTTACAATTTCATGGACTTTCCTCTGCCAGTGCATTTGTGTTTTTTTACCCATTCTAATTAAATAATGTTTGCCTGTTTCGCCATGTTTTAATTCTTGCTCAGCAAAAATATCAATGCGTCTCACTTGAATTAATTGATTTTGATTGTTTTGGATAATGTCTTTAATTATTGCTAAGGATGACTTTTCAATAATCTCATCACTATCTAAAAAAAATAACCAATCAAATTGAGCTTGTTTAGCAGCCCAATTTCTAATAGCTGAAAAATCATCTAAAGCTTTATCCCATGGTAAGACTTTAAATTGAAATTGTTTTTTGAGTGTTGACCAATTGTTACTACTTTGATGATCAACAATTAAAACCTCTTGAGCAAACTGAGCTGATTCTAAGGCTTGTAAAAAACGTTTATCAGCTCGATGAGTAATAATGATTAAACTTAAAGGAATTTTTTCTAACATGATTTTATTTAAGTGTTTTTTTTAAGCCAATTAATACAATTGGGAGAGTTATTAATCTAGCTATAGTTAAACTAATAACAGCTCCTTTTAAACCATAATTAGGAGTGAAAACTGTTATGAAAACAATGGTAAAAATGACACAAACAGCTAAATGGGTATTCATAAAGCCGTATTCTTTTTTGGCTAAGAATAAAGTGTAACTATAGTTACTAATGGTATGAACTAAACCTGCCAAAACTAACCAGGGTAAAATGGGCAAAATTTCTAACCATTTTTCACTTAGAACCAAGCTGATAATAAATTTAGGAGCAATTAATAACGGTAAAGAAGCAATTAAAGAAATGATAATAATCAAAACTAAAGATTTTAAAAAAGCTTTTTTAGTTCTTAAAGGATCATCTTTGATTTTAGTTAAGATTGGTAAAGTGCTATATAGAGCAGATTTAGATAATTCGTAATTTAATTTGTGACTTAAACTATAAGCATTATGATATAAACCTAGCTGATAAGTATTAGTTAGTTTGCCAATTAAGAAATCATCAACATTATCATTAAGGTAATGAAACAAACTAGTAAAATTTAACCATTTCATATTATTAAAAATTTCTTTAGCTCTAGAAGGCAAATATTGGAAACTAGGTCTAAGTTTTAATAAAATAAAAGAAAGAAAAACTTCAAAAATTGCTGATCCGATTAAGGCTAAAACTAAAGCAAAACTATTTTTAATAAATAAGGCTAGAACAACAGCTAAGATACTTTCTATGACTACCAAAGAAATTTGGTAAAAACTATCTTTATTAAATTCCATCTCTTTTTGTAAAGAAACAATGGCTGGGTTAATAAAACCTTTAATAATTGGAATTAATGAAGACAAGGCAATCAAATAAATTAAATTAGGATTATGAAAAGATTTACTGACGATTAAACCCATCAGCAACATCAAGATAGCAATGGCAAACCCTCTTAAGATCGCAATCACCCAAGCCGTATTTAAAAAATAAGAAACTTTTTGTTTAGCTTGAATGATGGTGGTATTAATGCCAGTTTGAGTAAGAGCCTCACTAATGCCTAAAACAATGGCAGTAATAGAAAATAAGCCAAAATCATCAGGATTTAAAATCCTCGCCAAAAAAAAGATTTTAACAAAGACTAAACCATTGGTTGTAATCTTTAAAATAGTTTGCCAACTAAAACCACTAATAGCTTTTTGTTTATAACCCATAGCTCAATTATAAAAGATTTTTCAACTTAGTGCTTGCCAACTATTTATGAATAGCGCTAACATATATCATTATGGCAATTTTTAAAAAAGCAGGTCAATTTTTTCTTGACATCATTGAAACAATCGTTATTTCTTTATCTATTTTTTTAGTGGTTTATTTGTTCTTTGTTCAGCCACACCAAGTAAATGGGCAATCAATGGTCCCAAATTTTCAAAGTGGTGAATATGTTTTAACCGATAAAATTAGTTACCATTTTCGTAATCCAGAACGTGGTGAAGTGGTAGTTTTCCATGCCCCAGAGGCCGCTCATTGTCCTCAAGGCACAGGTTGTGATTTTATTAAACGAGTAATTGCTTTACCTGGAGAAACTGTTGAAGTTAAAGATGGTCATATTTATGTTAATAGTCAAAAATTAGATGAAAATTATTTGCCAGCTGATTTTGTTACTCAGCCAGGAGATTTTACCAGAGGTCGCAGTATTACTATTGGCCCAGATGAATACTTTTTAGTTGGTGATAATCGTCCTTATTCCAGTGATGGTAGAGCTTGGGGACCAGTGCCTAAAAGTCAAATTGTAGGCAAGGCTTTCTTTCGTTATTGGCCATTTACTACAGCTGGAGTAATTAATAAAGCTAGTTATAGTTTGTAAGTTATTAGCTTAATTTTAGCGCTTTTTCTACTCTAAATTGATCAATAGCCATTCTTCTTAAGGCTGTGATGGTAGCGCCAATGATTTGATCATTAATTTTTAAGCTCTGCCCAAGATCATGAATTAAAGACCGAATATAGGTGCCGCTGCTGCAAGCAATTTCAAAATCTATGCTTAATTGTTGTTTGCTTTGATCTAAATAAAAATTTTTTAAGCTAAAATCTTTAATTGTTACTGTTTTTACAGGAAGTTGAACTTGATCAGCTTGCCCTTTTCTGGCTAGCTCATAGAGTTTTTGTCCTTTAATTTTAACTGCACTAAAAGCTGGAACAGTCTGCTTAATAGAACCAACAAATTCTTTCATGGCGGATAAAATTTGTTGTTGGCTAAGTTGCTGAGTTAATTGCCAGTCAGCTTGTTGTGTAATTTTCCCGGTAATATCATAACTATCAGTAGTTAGACCAAACTGAGCGGTACAGCTATAAATTTTATCAGCTTTAAGAAATTGATCTTGCAGTTTAGTAAATTGCCTACCAATTAAAACAATTAATAATCCACTGGCTAAAGGATCAAGTGTGCCTGCATGACCTACTCTTTTAATACCTGTTTTTCTTCTGACCTGATAAATTACATCATGACTAGTAATGCCACTGGGTTTATCAATCAGGACGATGCCCTCTTGACCAGGTTCTAAATCTGATAATAAATTTAAATTTTGATTAAGCATAGCTTTGATTATTCTGTAATTTGCTGGACTTGGCAAATTAGACTAGTAGGTTACAATATTATATATCCATGACCAATGTGCAGACTTTATTATTAAAGCAATTTCCTCAATTTAATTTTAAACTAGATTATCCTTTACGAGAAATTACCTATTTTAAAATTGGTGGGCCTGCAGAAATTTATCTGGAATTAGCCAATCGTCGAGAAATTATTGATCTAGTAAAATTTTGTTTTACCCAACAAATTAAGTTAACTATTTTAGGTGGCGCTAGTAATGTGGTTGTGGCTGATGAAGGCGTGAGTGGTTTGGTTTTACATTTATCTAATGAGCAGATGCAAGTTTTAGAAACAACTGCTGATAAAACTCGATTTCGCGCAGAAGCTGGTTGTAAAATGGCTTTGTTAGTAGCCAGAACCCTTAAAGAGAGTTTGGCTGGTTTAGAATACTTTTTAGGTGTTCCTGGTACTTTAGGCGGAGCGGTGGTTAATAATGCTCACTATTTAAAAGATTTATTGGACAAATATATTGATCAAGTAGAGGTGATTACGCCCAATGGCGAAGTAAAATGGCTAAAACATGATGAATGTGATTTTGCTTATGACCATTCTCGTTTTCAAACCAGCCGAGAAATTGTTTTACAGGTAGATTTTTTGTTAACAAAAGGTAGAGCCGAAATGAGTCAAGAATTAATTAAGCAAGCAACTGAGTATCGGGCAAGTACTCAACCATTAGGTTTGCCTAGCAGTGGTTGTATTTTTAGAAATGTGGCTAATAACCCAGAATTACAAACTTTATTTCCTCAATTTAAGGATAAAGAATTTGTCCCAGCTGGCTTTTTAATTGATCAGGCTGGTTTAAAATTAAAACGAGTTGGTGATATTATGGTTAGTGATAAGCATGCTGCTTTTATGGTCAATGTGGGTAAGGGTACGGCTGCTGAGATTAAAACTCTTATTTCTCAAGTGAAAACAATCGTGAAAAATAAATTTAATATTAATTTAGAAGAAGAAGTCTTCTATTTGTCTTAAAAATTATGGCAAAAAAAAATCTTAACACAAATAATATTTTTACTATTGAAGGTGGAACTCCTTTACATGGTTGTGTTCGAGTAGGTGGAGCTAAAAATGCCTCCTATAAATTAATGATTGCCTCTTTGTTAAGTAAAGAACAAGTACGTTTATTAAATTTACCAGATATTGCTGATGTGCGTTTAGTGAGCAAAATTATTAATGAATTAGGCGGTAACTCTTATACTGCCGGAGAAAAGACTTATTTTATTGAAGCTGCTGGTTTAAACTCCTATCAGGTTTCACCAGAACATGGCGAATCTTCTCGATCTTCTACTCTATTTATTCCGGTATTATTAAATCGTTTAGGTGAAGCTATTGTTCCTTTCCCCGGTGGTGACAAAATTGGGAAACGTCCTTTAGAGAGACATTTTGATGGTTTAGTAAAGTTGGGCGCTACTTGGGATTTAGAAAAAGATCAATTACATTTTTGGACCAAAGGTTTAGTTGGGACAACTTATCGTTTTGATAAAAATACTCATACCGGTACAGAAACTTTAATTATGGCTGCTGTTATGGCTAAGGGTAAAACTATTTTAGAAAATGCCGCTGAAGAGCCAGAAATTGATGATTTGATTGCCTTATTGAATGCCATGGGAGCAAGGATTCGTCGTCGTTCTTTTAGAATCATTGAGATTGAAGGTGTGCCTAGTTTACATGGGGCAATTCATAAGATTATGCCAGATCGTAATGAAGCAGTGAGCTATGCTTGTGCGGCTTTAACAACAAAGGGTGACATTATTATTGAAAATGCCAGACATCAAGATTTAACTGCTTTTATTGATAAAGTTCAGGAAGCTGGTGGGGGTGTAGAAATTGGCAATTATGGAGTGCGTTTTTATTATGATAAACCCTTAAGAGCCACTGATGTCGTGACCGAAATTCATCCTGGTTTTATGACTGACTGGCAGCCTTTATGGGCAGTGGCTATGTGTACAGCTAAAGGAGTGAGTATTATTCATGAAACGGTGATGCAACAACGTTTTCAATATACAGATACCTTAGAAAAAATGGGCGCTAAATTTGAAAAATTTAATCCTGAAGTTCATGATCCAGACAAGTTTTATAATTTTAATTGGTCAGACCATAAAAAAGGTGAGCTGCATGCTTTAAAGATTTTTGGACCAGTTAAATTTAAAGGTGGTAAATTTGAAGTTCATGACTTAAGAGCTGGCGCTACCACGTTATTAGCTGCAATTGCTGGCACTGGCACAACTATTTTAACTAATATTGAACAAATTGATCGTGGTTATGAAGAAATTGACCTCAAATTACGGTCAATGGGTGCTAAAATTACCAGATCTTAACTTGTTAATTTTAAATTGTGGTAGTAAGAGCTAATAATTTTCGTTAGAATAATCACTATGAATTCTTTATCTTTAACTTTGGGTCTGTTAATTTTTTCTTTCATCTTAACTAGTATTGCAGTTGTTCCTTTTATTAACGCACTTTATTCTCTGAAGTTTCAGCGTGCTATGCAATTAACCAAAGATGCCTTTGGTAAGATAACTCCCATTTTTGATAAGTTTCATAAAAAGAAAGCTGGTGTCCCAGTTGGAGGTGGTTTATTGTTAATTATTGTAGTGTCTTTATTATTTGCAGTAATATTACCTTTGCTTGAGCTATTTGGCATAAAAATCACCAGTGTTTATGCTGATCATCAAGCTGAAGTTAATGTGATTTTCTTTACATATTTGTCATTTGGAATGTTAGGTTTATATGATGATATTAAAAAGTTTTTTGGTTTTGAGAAATCTGGTTTTTTTGGGATGAAATTGCCTCATAAGTTAGCTTTACAAATTATTTTAGCTTTAATTAGTGCGTCAATGCTTTACTTTAACTTAGGTATTTCTATTTTACATATTCCATTTATTGGGACCTTTGATTTAGGAATTTTTTATATTCCTTTTGCAATGTTTGTTATTGTTTCTTTTACTAATGCTGTCAATATCACTGATGGTTTAGATGGTTTAGCTTCAGGGACATTAATGATTTCTCTATTTGGTTTATGGTTTTTGTCAGCTTCAATTTTAGATATTCCTTTATCTGTTTTTATTGCTTTATGGATTGGTTCTTTAGTGTCATTTTTATATTTTAATGTTTATCCAGCTAGAATTATGATGGGCGATGTTGGGGCCTTATCTTTTGGAGCCACTTTAGCGGTAGTAGGTCTTTTATTAGGAAAAGTGATTGCTTTGGTTATTATTGGTTTTATTTTTATTTTAGAAGCAGGTTCTTCATTAGTACAATTATTGAGTAAAAAGTTTTATAAAAAGAAATTATTGCCAGCAGCTCCTTTTCACCTTACTTTACAAAATTATGGCTGGGAAGAACCTAAAATTGTTTATCGAATTTGGCTAGTGCAGATTATGTTAACTTTATTTGGAGTTTGGTTGGCGGTGATTTAGCATCATGTCAAAAAAAAGTCAGCTTAAATTTAATATTTTTGCTCCAGGTTTTTTAATTTTTTTAATTAGTTTAGGTTTATCTTTGCTAGGCTTATTTTTTGTTTTTGAGGCTTCAACAATTGAAAGTTTTAATATTTTTCATCATCCTTATCATTTTTTTCAACAGCAATCAATGTGGTTGGGTTTAGGTTTAGTAGTTTTGTTAATTACCAATTTTATCCCACTTAAATTTTGGCAAAGCTTGGCGCCAATTTTCTATGTAATTAGTATTATTGGTATGTTATTAGTTTTTATTCCTGGTTTGGGATTAAAATTAAATGGAGCGAGACGATGGTTTGTCATTGCGGGGATCAGTTTTCAGCCGGTGGAGATTCTTAAAATGACTACTATTATGTATTTTGCTAGTTGGTTAAGTCAGCACCAGCGTTTATTACCCTTTATTTTTTTAACTCTTTTACCAAGTATTTTATTATTACTTCAGCCAGATATGGGTTCTTTATTAATTGTGTTATGGATTATTTTTGGTTTGTATTTTTTAGCTGGAGGGGAAATCAAAACTTTTATTTTAGCTGGTGGAGCTGGAATAATCTTGCTAGCTTTATTAATTTTAATTTCTCCATATCGTTTAAAACGTTTACAGACATTTTTAGATCCAGACTCAGATCCGTTAGGAGCTAGTTTTCATATCAAACAGGTGACTTTAGCCTTAGGTAATGGAGGCTGGTTTGGTAGAGGAATTGGTAATTCAGTTCAAAAATATGCTTATATTCCAGAAGCCAGCTCTGATTCAATTTTTGCGATTGTAGCAGAAGAAGTTGGATTTTTGGGCAGTTTAGTCATTATTGGCTTATTTTTTGTCTTTTTTTCTTTAGCTTATCGGATTGCACATCGTTATCCACAAACTTCGTTTCCATTTTTATTAGCAATGGGTCTTACCTTATGGATATCTGGTCAAGTGATATTGAATTTATCAGCTTTAGTCGCGCTAGTTCCTTTAACTGGTTTACCTTTGCCCTTTTTTTCTTATGGCGGTTCTGCTTTACTGATGGTGCTATTTGCTGTTGGCTTACTAATGAGATTGGCTAATACTAAAGAATTGGAAAATTATAAATAAAGGTTAAAATATAAACTTGATATTAGTCTTTTTTGCATTTAAAAAAACTAATATTAAGGAATCATATATGAAAATTTTAATTTCAGGCGGACATCTTACTCCAGCTTTGGCGATGATTGATTATATTAAAGTTAATTATCCTCAAGATCAAATTGTTTTTGTGGGAAGAAAATACAGTCAAACTCAATTAAAGCAAAAAGCCATTGAACATCAAGAAGTTACCAAACGTCAAGTAAAATTTATTTTTTTTGATGCGCCTAAATTAGTTTTTAATACAGTGGGTAATTTTTTTAGTCAGCCTGTTTTTTTTATCACTAGCCTTTATCAAGCCATCAAGATTTTCCAGCAAGAAAAACCAGATGTTTTTCTGTCCTTTGGTGGATATTTAGCCGTACCATTAGCTTTAGCGGCAAAAATAAGCCAAGTTCCCATTGTGACCCATGAACAAACTTTGGTGATTGGTAAAGCTAATCAATTAATTGCTAATTTAGCTGATAAAGTAGCGCTAAGTTTTGCAGAAAGTAAAATTTTTTTTGATCAATCTAAAAAGCTGACCGTTACTGGTAATCCTTTAAGAAAACAAGTGTTTAAATCAGAAGAACGACCCAGTTGGTTTAAGACAACAAGTAAAAAACCAATTTTGTTAGTAATGGGTGGTAATCAGGGCTCTTTAGTTTTAAATCAATTTGTTAAAGAAAATTTACTAGCCTTAACTGAAGAATTTATTGTCGTTCATCAATGTGGAAGAGATAATTTACATAATCGTTATCAACAAGATTTAAAACAAAAGGCAAACAAAGTTTTAGGAGCAAATCAAAATAAATATTTTGTTTTATCTTGGTTAAATGAACCTGATCTAGCTTGGCTTTATCAACATACTAAGTTAGTATTATCTAGAGCAGGAGCGAATACGATTTTAGAGTTAATTGTTGCTAAATTACCGATGATTTTAGTGCCATTACCCAGTACTTTACATAATGAACAATTGAAAAATGCTCAATGGGCAGAAGAAAAACAAATTGCTCAAGTAATTAAACAGGATGATTTAACTTGGACTAATTTTCACATAGTTTTCACTGGCTTGGAAAAAAAATATTTGCAAATTAAATCAGCTTTTAATAAGCTAAATTTGCCAGACCAAGCAGAAAAGAAATTGTATCAACTTATTCAAAATGCCAGCCAAAAGTCAAAATAATAAATTTTTGTTTTATGTTCTGCCCGGACTTTTTTTACTGGTAGTGTTACTTTATTTATTGAAACGAGTTTTAGTTGTTAAAAATATAGTTTTTTTGCATCAGAATAAATCAATAGCTATTAAAATAGAACAACAACCATTTTTAAACAGACCTTTGATGTTTAGTGATTTTGATCATTTGCCTTTTGCTCAACAAGTTTTATATGATGAACAGAATCAAGCCTATCAAATGCTTGGTTATTATAAAAAATTTCCGCAAACATTAATTGTTCTTTTAGAAAAACAAGAACCTATCTATCAATTAATTTATCAAGATAAATTCTATTTAATTGATCAATCTGGCAATAAACGTCAAGTTGAACAATTGCAAGCCTTGCCGAGTATCTATCTTAATTTAGATTTACCTTCAGACTGGAATTTAAGTTCTACTTGGCATCAAGCTTTTCTTACTCTAGTAGAAGAATCACAAAATCTAGCAATAGAAAGAATTGAGTGCCAGAAAGATGGTCAGTTGATTTTAGATTTATTTAGCAATCAAATTGTTTTAATAGAGCTAAATGAACAGTTAAAAGCTAATTTAGCTAGATTAAAAGTTATTTTAGAACAGGTAAAAGCAGAAGATCTACCTCAACCAGTTCAAAAAATTGATTTGAGGTTTAAATTACCTGTTTTAAAATAGCTAGTTTTTTTGTTATAGTAGATTGATAACAATTTTTGTTATTTAGTTTAATTAAACCAGTTCGAGTAATTTATGAGCAAAAATAATTATATTGCCGCTATTGATTTGGGAACCGATAAATGCACTACTTTGATTGCTAGTGTTGGAGAAGATAATCAACTTCGTGTCGTGGGAGTTAGTGCCGTGCCTACCAAAGGGATGCGCAGGAGTATGATTGTTGATCTTGAACAAGTCGTTGCTACTCTTACTCAGAGTGTCGATGCCGCCGAGAGAATGGCTGGTTTTGATATTGATTCTTGTTATGTTTCAGTGTCTGGTTCTCATATTCAGTCACTCAATTCTAAAGGGGTGGTGGCCGTAGCTAATCCAGATCAGGAAGTTATTAGTGCTGATGTCGATAGAGTGATTGAGGCTGCTAAAGCAGTATCCTTACCTTCTGACCGTCAAGTAATTCATATTATCCCCCGCTATTTTAAAGTTGATTCACAAGAAGGTATCCGTGATCCAGTTGGGATGACGGGTGTCCGTTTAGAATCTGAAGCTCATATTATTACGGGTTTAACTACCAGCCTGAAAAATTTAGAAAAATGTATTAACGACATTGGTCTTAAAGTTAATGCTTTTGTTTTTTCTGGCTTAGCTAGCAGTGAAGTAGTTTTATCAGATACAGAAAAAGAATTAGGAGTAGCTTTAATTGATCTTGGGGCTGGTTCAACTAATTTTTGTGTTTTTGTAGAAGGAGCAATGGAATATTCTGGCTCTATTCCGATTGGGGCTAGACATATTACTCAAGATATCGCTTTGGGGTGCCGCATTAGCATGGATAGTGCCGAAAAAATTAAACTTTATTTAAGTGAAGGCAATGAAGTGATTGATGTTAAACCTCAGCCTGGTGAATCCAAAGAAGATTTAGCTAAGAGAAGAAAAAAAGTTGATATTTTAGATTTAGAAAAATTAGGCGTTGCTGATAGTGATGAAAAATTTTCTAAAAAAACTTTAGTGCATGGCATCATGGAACCAAGAATTATTGAAATTATGAAGATGATTTCTGATAAATTAGATAAAAAAGAATTGTTAGGTCAAATTCCAGCAGGTTTAGTCTTTACCGGTGGTGGTGCGGAGACTGTAGCTTTAATTGAAGTCGCTAAAAAAGTTTTTCGTTTACCTGCTAGAATTGGTGAACCAGAACAAATGCAAGGCTTGGTGAGTGATATTCAGCGGCCAGCTTTTTCAACCTCAATTGGCCTATTAGAGTACGGTAAGCAACAAGGTCAAGTAGCTAGCTCAGGCTCTAATTTTAATTTAGATTTTTTATCTAAACTGAAATTACAATCAATTGGGTCTAATTTAACTAAGTTGTTTAAAAAATTACTTCCTTAAGTATAAAATTCCTATAGACTTTGATATAAATTGATTGTATAAAATAAACAAAATAGCAGTAACCAGGTAAATTTTTATTCTGGAATTTTAGTCTTTAATATAGAGGAACATATGGGATTAGTTAAACCTTCAAATACGACTTTTGCCAAAATTAAGGTTATTGGTGTTGGTGGAGGCGGTGGCAATGCAGTCAACTCAATGGTTGAATCAGCTCAAATCAATGGTGTGGAATTTATTAGCGTTAATACTGACGCTCAAGCTCTTTTAACTTCTAAGGCAGAAACCAAATTACAAATTGGCAATAATTTTACTCGTGGCTTAGGGGCTGGCTCAGATCCAGAAGTCGGTCGCGCCGCAGCTGAAGAAACCAGAGAAAAGATTAAAGATTTATTATTTGATACAGATATGGTGTTCATTACGGCTGGTATGGGTGGTGGCACCGGCACTGGAGCTTCCCCCATTATTGCTGAAATTGCTAAAGAAGTTGGTGCTTTGACTGTGGCAGTGGTGACCAAGCCATTTGCTTTTGAAGGTATTCGTCGCATGCAAGCAGCTGAAGAAGGGATTGAAAACCTTAAAGATAATGTTGATACTTTGATTGTAATTCCCAATCAACGCTTAATGGAGGTCGTTGATAAAAAAATGACCTTGTTAGATGCTTTTAAATTAGCCGATAATGTTTTGGGTCAGGGCGTGAAAGGCATCTCTGATTTAATCACTATAGCAGGCTTAATTAACGTTGATTTTGCTGACGTGAAAACTATTATGTCCGATAGCGGAAGTGCTTTAATGGGTATTGGTGAAGCTTCTGGTGAAGATCGAGCTGTGGCTGCGGCTAGAATGGCTATTTCTTCCCCATTATTAGAAGTTTCTATTGATGGTGCCAAAGGCATTTTATATAACGTGATTGGTGGTTCTGATATGACTATGACTGAGGTTTCTGATGCTTCTGCGGTAATTTCAGCAGCTTCAGATCCTGATGCTCAGATTATTTTTGGGGCAACCATTGATGAAAGTATGGGCAATAAAATTAAAATTAGTGTTATTGCCACTGGTTTTGATGAACGAGGAGGTGATTATTTAGGAAATCGTAAGTTTGGCGCTTATGGCAGAGAATCAATGCGCAAGCTTAAAAATGATAATAAGGTTAATGATGATAATAGTGGTTCAGTAAAATTTGATCGTGCTCCTAGTTCTTTTACACAGCCTAAAACTTTATCACAAACTTTAGGGAATAATTTGAGTGAAAATAATCAGCCTTTTGTAAAAAGCCAAGCTTTTGGTGATGATCCTAATGGCACTCAAAAAACTGATGATCAAACTCCCGCTGATAAGATAAATAATCCGTTTGATGATGAGTTTGAGATTCCCGCGTTTTTGAGACAAAAGTAAAAAAATGATTCAAAATAAAAGACAGCGATAATTATTAAGGGAAGGGAAATAATGCGGAAATTTCTGAAATATTTATTGTTTTTTTTGTTACCTTTTTTAGTTTATCTCTTGAGTTTTTTGTCAGTGATTTTATTGCCATCAAATTATTTTAATTTTGGTCAAAAAACTGAAATTGAGGCTGTCGGCTGGGATAATAATTTTGAACCAATCCTTTATTTAGCCAATTCCCGCTTTATGTATTTATCACTGATTTTATTAGTTGGGTTTATTGTTTATCAATTATTTAAAAAACAAAAATTGGTTATAAAAGATTTAATAATTTTTATTGTGTATGTTTTATATTATTTTTTAGCTTATTTTGTTATTAATTTAATTCTTAATTTTTTTGGGTTTTATACAAGAGTGTTTTAATTGTTAGAAAAAATTGTTAAAGTTAGTCAAATTTATGAAGAAAAATCATAGTATTGCTTTATTTAATCAAAAAATAGTTCGTCGTCAATGGGATGATGAGCAAGAACTTTGGTTTTTTTCTGTTATTGATATTGTTGAGGTTTTAACAGATTCCACAATACCTAGACGTTACTGGACTGATTTAAAAAGCAAATTGCAAGATGAAGGTAGTGAAGTGTACGAAAAAATCGTACAGTTGAAAATGGTTGCTTCAGATGGAAAAAAACGTTTAACTGATGTTGCAGATACTAAGACCATCTTACGTTTAATTCAATCAATTCCATCTCCTAAAGCTGAACCTTTTAAACTCTGGCTGGCAAAGGTTGGTTATGAGCGCATTGAAGAAACAGCTGATCCTGAATTAGCAATAGATCGAGCGATGAAGATGTATTTGCAAAAAGGATATTCTAAAGAATGGATTAATCAACGACTTAAAAGCATAGAAATAAGAAAAGAGTTAACGGATGAGTGGCAAATTCGAGGGATGAAAGAAGGCTTGGAATTTGCTATTTTAACTGATGAAATTACTATCGCTTGGGCTGATAGGTCAGTGAAAGATTATAAGCGACTCAAAGGTTTAAAAAAGGAGAATCTCAGAGATAATATGACTAATCTTGAGTTGGTTTTGAATATGTTAGCAGAAGCTTCAACAACAGAAATTTCAAAACAAAAAAAACCACAAGGTTTAGAAAATAATAAACAGATTGCTAGAAAAGGTGGTAAAGTTGCGGGTATGGCTAGAAAAGAAATTGAAAAACAAACTGGTAAAAGTGTGATTACTTCGGCAAATGCTAAAAAATTGAGATTAAAAAAAACTTTTTTAACCAAAAAATTAGTTTAATTAAGGGTTAAAATAAAAGACAGCGATAATTATTAAGGGAAGGGAAATAATGCGGAAATTTCTGAAATATTTATTGTTTTTTTTGTTACCTTTTCTAGTTTATCTCTTAAGTTTTATACTAGGAACAATTTTGCCGGGTAAATCAGCGTCAATAGAAAATTTTTCTGGTTTAACTATTCAAGTGGCATATTATTGGCCAGATCATGCTGGAGAATATTTTGAACAAGCTAATCATTGCTTTGTTTATTTATCAATTTTTTCAATAATTGTTTTTATTTTTTACAAATTATTTAAGAAACAAAAGTTTAATATAAAAAACTGGATATTTTTTATAAGTTACTATTTTTTGATTTATATAGGGATTCAATTGGTGCTTAATTTTTTTGGATTTGAATTGAAGTAATAATTATATGTCAGAAGAATCAACTTTATATCAACCCCCGCAAACTCCTGATTTAGCCAAAAAATCTGAAGATACTCAAGCTAGATTGTTAGAGATTTTTAATCAATTAGCTGAACAGCTGGGTTTAGATGATCAAGAAAAAAAACTTTTTTTGGCAGACATTCCAACTATGGCTAGACCGGAAGGTTACCAAGGAGTTTTTAAAATAAAAATACCCAAATTAGATCAAGCAAAAATAAGAATTACAATTTCTCCTAGTAAGGAATTAATGCAAGATCGCTTAGATAGAAATGTTTTTTCTGGGGTAAAAATAATTTCAGTAATTAAAGAGCTATCCGCAGATCCTCAGTTATTACGTTTGATTAATGTGGAAATTTTAACAGCAGATTATTTTTCTAAAGTAGATAAAATTTTAGGCACGCATGAAATAGTTTTAAAGGAAAATGATGGGAAAGTAATTGCTATTGATAATAAAAAAGCATTACATTACGCTCAAGTTTTAGAGGAAGATTTGATTATGGCGCAAGAAGGTAGTAGTTTTGCTGTTGAAAAATTAAAAAATAGCGCAGATAGAATATCTTTAGATAATGAGAGCCAATATGATGACAATACCTTATTAGTGGATAAAGAATATAGAAGAGGTTTTGGTATTGGAACAACGCTCTTTAAAACTGGAATAGCCTTAGCAACTCTGTTAGGAGCACAAGAAAGAGTGGTTTGGACTGCTACTCCAGAAGGAACTCCTTTTTATGCGCAAAAAATGGGTGCAGATGTTAAGCCTTATCAATTTAATGGTCAAACTAAAGAAGTTCCAGTTCTGGCTTTAAATTAGTATTTTCCATCTGTTATAATATCTTTTAACATCTGTATTAATTTGGCTATCACTAAATTAAGAACACAGTTCTCAGATGCCTGAAGAAATTTTTGCTTATTTAAGGCAAAAAAATTAGACCAGGCCGGGTAAGCCCGTAACAGCAGGAATTAAGTAATTTTGGCATTTTTTTAATAAAAGCGCCAAAAATCAAAAAGGTTGGTACCTTTTTCTTAATTGGTCACAAACCAAGTGAGAAAAGCCTTTTGTCTTTTTCAGTTTATACTGGAAGATACAAAAGGCTTTTTTTTATGCCTAGTTAATAAATAGTCATTAATTAAAAATTATAAAAAAAACAGGACAATTGCTATGCCAAAAGTCAAAAATTTTAGAGAACAACCTAATCTTCCTCAATTAGAGGAAGAAGTTTTAGCGTTTTGGAAAACAGACAAGACTTTTGAAAAATCAATTGAAAATCGTGATCCAAGCAAGGCTTATACTTTCTATGATGGTCCTCCATTTGCAACTGGGATGCCTCACTATGGTCATTTATTAGCTTCAACCACCAAAGATGTGATTCCTCGTTATTGGACGATGAAAGGTTATCGTGTAGAGCGGAAATGGGGTTGGGATTGTCATGGTTTACCAATTGAAAATTTATTGGAAAAAGAATTAGATTTACCAGATAAAAAAGCCATTGAAGATTTTGGCGTGGCTAATTTTAACGAGGCTTGTAGATCAAGAGTTTTAACTTATGCCAAAGATTGGCAAAAGGTAATTGAAAGAATTGGGCGTTGGGTAGACATGGAAAATGACTACAAAACTATGGAAAGTTGGTACATGGAAAGTTTATGGTGGGTGTTTAAAAAATTATGGGAAAAGGGTTTGATCTACCAAGGTCATAAAGCCATGCACATTTGTCCTCGTTGTAGTACTCCTTTGTCTAATTTTGAAGTGACTCAAGGTTATAAAGATGTGAAGGATATTTCTGTATTTGTGGAATTTAAACTTCAAGAATCTCAAAAATTAACCCAGACAGGTGAACCAGTTTTTGTTTTAGCTTGGACTACTACACCTTGGACTTTGCCTGGTAATGTATTATTGGCAGTTAGCCCTAATTTACATTATGTTTTATTTAAAGTTAAAGATTCTGCCAAACTTTATGTGGCTGCTGAAGAGTTACTAGCTAATATTATGCCTGATGGTGGTTATGAGGTAGTCAAAAAAGTTAAAACTGACGAATTAGTTGGTTTAACTTATGAGCCATTATTCCCATATTTTGTTCAAACTAAAAATGCTTTTAGAGTGGTGGCAGCTGATTTTGTAACCAGTGAAGATGGGACTGGTGTGGTGCATATTGCTCCTGGTTTTGGTGAAGATGACTATGCTCTTGGAGTAAGAGAAGATGTTGCTTTGGTTCAGCATGTAGGTTTTGATGGTAAATTTACTAAGCAAGTTAAAGATTTTGCAGGGATGATGGTTAAACCAAAAGATGATCCTAACTCTACAGACATTGAGATCATCAGATATCTGGCTCAACATGATAAACTTTTTGCTAAACGTAAAATTATTCATAGCTATCCTCATTGTTGGCGTTGCGATACTCCTCTACTTAACTATGCTACTGATAGCTGGTTTGTAAAAGTAACTTCTTTTAAAGATCAATTATTAAAAAACAACCAAGTAATTAATTGGGTTCCAGATCATATCAAAGATGGTCGGTTTGGGACTTGGTTAGAAAATGTGCGTGATTGGGCAATTTCTCGTAATCGTTTTTGGGGAACTCCTTTGCCAGTGTGGAAAAGTGAAGATGGTGAAGTTATTTGTGTGGAATCAATTCAAGAATTAGAAAAATTATCTGGTAAAAAAGTGACTGATTTGCACAAACATTTGATTGATGATATTGAAATTAAAAAAGATGGCAAAGTTTATCATCGCATCCCAGAAGTTTTAGATTGTTGGTTTGAATCTGGTGCAATGCCTTATGCGTCTTTCCATTATCCGTTTGAAAATAAAGAAAAATTTGAACAAAATTTTCCAGCTGAATTTATTTCGGAAGGACAGGATCAAACTCGTGGATGGTTTTATACCTTGCATGTTTTAGCTACAGCTCTAACCATGGGTGATGAACCAGCTATTCCAGTTAAAAAAACTAGTTCTTCATTTAAAAATGTGATTGTGAATGGGGTAATTCTCGCGGCTGATGGTAAAAAAATGAGCAAGCGTTTAAAGAATTATCCTGATCCTATGGAAGTGGTGGAAAAATATGGTGTTGATAGCCTGCGCCTCTACTTAATGAGCTCTCCGGTCATGAAAGCGGAAAATCTTAACTTTAATGAAAAAGAAGTAGCAGATTTGCGTCGCCGTGTGTTTATTATTTGGTGGAATGTGTTGAGTTTTTATAAAATGTTTGCTGACTCTAAACATGATGTGCGTCAAACTCCTGTTTTGGATAAAAATAGCCATGTTTTAGATCAATGGTTATTGAGTCGTTTAGAAACTCTTACTCAGCAAGTGACGCAATTAATGGATAGTTATGACGTAGTCAAAGCTTCTCGCTCATTAATGGAATTTGTGGATGAGTTATCTACTTGGTATCTCCGTTTAAGTAGAGATCGCGTTAAAGCAACTGATAACCAACAGGTTAGTCATTTGCTAGGTTTTGCGCTGTACCGCTTGGCTCAACTTTTTGCTCCTTTTGCGCCATTCTTTACTGAAGTTTTATATCATAACTTAGTTGATGACAAAGGTTCTATTCATTTAAGTGATTGGCCATTAGTAAATAAAAAATTACTTGATGCCACGTTAGAGCAAGAAATGTTAATGCTTAAGAAAATTGTGGAAGCAGGTCATGCTGCCCGCAGTGAAGCCAAAGTGCCTTTGCGCCAACCTTTAGCCAAAGTGACAGTCCAGGTAGAAAAAGCATTGACTTATCAAAGCATGTTAAGTGAATTATTATTAGCTGAGTTAAATGTTAAACAAGTTGATTTTGTTACAGAAGCTCAAGAATTAGCAGTTAAATTTGATTTTACTTTAACTCAAGAATTGCGTGAAGAAGGTGAAGCTAGACAATTAATTCGTAAAATTCAAGATTTACGTAAAAAAGCAGGCTTACCAGTTGATAAACTTGTCAAAGTTGCTGTGCCAGCTTGGCCAGCTACTTGGCAGAAAGAAATTGAGCAAAAGACGAATACCCAATTGGTGCAAGCTGAACAACTAAAACTGTTAGAATAGGGCTATGCGAAAATGGTTTCTACTCTTAGCCAGCTTAATTTTAGCAGGCATGAGTTTAGTGATTATTAAAAGTGTAGCGCCAGATTTAGTCAGTAGACAATTAACTTTTTTTGTTTTAGGTTTTGTGGGTTTTTTTGTAATTCAATTTTTTGAATTTCAGTATTTGGTTTTTATAGGTAAAACAGCTTATTTTATCAACTTAGGTTTATTAATTTTTTTACTGACAATGGGCACTGTTACTAGAGGGATTACAGCTTGGATCCCTCTATTTTGGGGTTTTAAATTACAGCCATCTCAGTTTGCTTTACCTTTATTTTTGCTATTTTTTATTTCTTGGTGGCCAAATTTAAAAAAGATTAGCTGGCAAAGTTGGTTAAAATTAATTATGCTTTGGGTCATTCCTGGTATTTTGATTTTTGTAGAGCCTGATTTTGGTAGTAGCTTGATTTATTTTGGTAGTAGTTTATGTTTATTTTTTTATTTACCGATTAAAAAACAGATTTTTTGGACTTGTGCAGCTATTTTACCGATTATGGCTATTTTTGCTTTTGTTTTTCTACTTAATACTGATCAACAAGAAAGAATTACTAGCTTTGTGACTGGTTATAATCAGGATCAAAAAAGCAGTTATCACGCTACTCAATCTTTAATAGCTATTGGTTCAGGACAATTTTTAGGGAGAGGCTTGGGTTTTGGTGTGCAATCACATTTGCGTTTTTTACCAGAAAGGCAAACTGACTTTATTTTTGCTTCGTTTGCTGAAGAAACTGGATTTTTAGGAAGTGCTTTTGTAGTGTTAATTTATTTTGCCTTGATTCTATTTTTATTAATCAGTGCTTATCAAGCTAAAAGATTAACGGCTCAAGTCTGGTTGGGAGCTTGTGCGATGATGATTTTTATTCAGGCTGTTATTAATATTGGTATGAATTTAGGTTTGATGCCGATTACTGGCATTACATTGCCCTTATTTTCTTATGGTGGTAGTTCTATTTTGACCATTTTTTTAATGTTAGGCATGGCGCAAAAATTGCTTAATGAGGAAGATTGGACAAGCTCTCTACTGATTGCTTAATTCTATGATATAATTACCTCTGTTAAATTTGACTTTTTTTAAAGGAATAAATCTATGAAAACATACGCAGTAATTCAACTTTTAGGTAAACAATACCAAGTTAGTGAAGGTGACACTTTTATTGTTGATAGTTTAGATAAAAATGAAGGTGAAGCTTTTTCAGTCACTGATGTTTTATTAGTGAAAACTGATAAAGATACTCAGATTGGTCAACCTTTAGTAGAAAAAGCTAAAGTTGATTGTAAAGTAGTGAAACACCAACATGCTCCTAAAATCAGAGTAGCTAGATATAAAGCTAAATCTCGATATCGTAAAGTGTATGGACACAAACAACCACAAAGTGTGGTAGAAGTTCTTAAAATTTCATGAAATATCTCTTTGCGCTAGGCAATACTCCGGCTCTCTCTTTGGCAGAGTTAACTAGTGTATATCCTTTTTTAGTAATTGAACTTCTGAATAATCACTGGGCATTAGCTAGTTGTGAAGATAATCAAGCATTTGATCCACAAGAAGCCATGCAAATTTTAGGTGGGACTGTTAAATTAGCTCAAGTTTTAACTACTTATACTGTTAATGATGATGAGCAAGTAATTAAAACAGCCATTATTGAGCAATTCAAAACTTTAGCCAATGATAAAAAATTACTTTTTAATTTTTCACAAACTTCTCCAGTAATTGATTTAGATTTAAGTGAGATTAAGCAAACTCTTAAAGAAGCTCAAATTAGTAGCCGCTATTTAGAAGCCAAACAAGATGGCGTAGGAGCGGCTATCTGGCAGCATCAAAGTAATTTTGTAGAACTATTGTTAGTTAAAGCTGAAGAGCAACTTTATTTAGCTCAAACTTTGGCCATGCAAGATATTGATGATTGGAGTAAACGTGATCGGTCTAAACCTTATTATGATCGTAAAAAAGGAATGTTGCCTCCTAAAGTAGCTAGAATGATGGTCAATTTAGCCTTAGCTAATCAAGAATTTACTCATAAACCTAGATTATTTGATCCTTTCTGTGGAAGTGGGACAATTTTAATGGAAGCAGCTTTGCGAGGTTGTGTGGTGTATGGAGCTGATTTAGATTATCAAGCTGTGTTAGGAAGTATTAAAAATTTAGATTGGTTAACTCAAGAATATAAGTTAAAGAAAGCTTATGAGTTTATCAGAAGAGATGTGACAGCTTTAAAAGCTAGTGATTTTGCTGACAAAATTGATTTAGTAGTGACGGAACCTTTTTTAGGTAAACAAACTCCTAGCCCAGCAGAGATAAAAAATATTTTTAAAGGTTTAGAGAAATTATATTTAGGTGCTTTTAAGAGTTTAAAACAAGTTTTAGCGCCACAAGCAAAAGTGGTGATTATCTTCCCCAGAACAGAAATATCTGGTAAAATATATAACCTTAGCAATTTAATTGACAAGCTAGCTAGCAAAGGCTATACTTGTCAAGTTTCGCCAATTGTTTATGCTCGTGAGGGCGCCACAATTCAGCGCGAAATCTATATTTTTGAATATAAAGGATAACTATGGCACACGTTAAAGGATCGGGTAGCGTTACCCAGCATGCTCAAGGCAAACGTCACGGTAAAAGATTTGGCCTTAAAAAATATGCCGGCGAAAAAATTCAAGTCGGTCAAATTATTCTTCGCCAAAAAGGCGCTAAATATAAATCTGGTAAAGGTGTTGGTACTGGTAGAGATTACACCATCTTTGCTATGGTTGACGGCGTGGTTAATTTCGGCAAACGTTTTGGTCACACTGTGGTGAATGTTTTAAGCAAATAATTTTCACAAGAATCATTTTATTTCACAATATAGAGGCTATTATTATTTTAGTTAGTCTTGGCAAGCGTAGCGAAGCGAACTAATTAAAATAATAATAGCCGTCATGATTAAAGGGGCGTTTTTGCTATATAATAGACTTTATCCAGAGAGCCTAAAGAGCATCTGTAGCTCAATTGGATAGAGCATTTGTTTCCGGAACAAAAGGTTGTGGGTTCAAGTCCCGCCAGGTGCACACTATGACAAAAAATTTATTAAATTTAGAGCTTACTAAAGAACCAGCTATCATTAGTTTAGAAGAAATTCTAATTGCAGCTTTGCAAGAGTTAAAGCTAAATTTTGCTGAACAAGATTTGGTTTTAGACAGACCTACTAATCTTAGTTTTGGTGATTTTACTACTAACTTGGCACTAGTTTTAGCTAAAAAAAATCTAGATTTAGCTAATAATCCTCGAGAGTTAGCTAGTAAAATTGTTGCTCAAATTCAAGTTCAACAATCTAGCATGTTGGCTAAAGTTGAAGTGGCTGGTCCTGGTTTTATTAATTTTACTTTGGCAGATAGTTATTATTTAAATTTATTAACTAGACTAATTAATAATAAAGACTTAGTCTCTAAGCTTGATCATGAAAAATCAGTCGTTGTAGAATATTCCTCTCCCAATATTGCTAAACCTTTTACCATTGGTCACTTACGTTCAACTATTATTGGTGATTGTCTTGCTAATTTATTAGAAGCAGTAGGTTATACAGTTTATCGGGATAATCATTTAGGTGATTGGGGGACGCAATTTGGTAAGCAAATTTATGCGATTAAGCAATGGGGCGATGAAAATGAGTTGGCTAAAACAGATAAACCAGTCAAATATTTAGTTGATTTATATGTTAAATTTCACCAAGAAGCTGAACAAGATCCTACTTTGGATGAACAAGGTAGAGCTTGGTTTAAAAAATTAGAGGAAGGTGATCCAGAAGCTAAACGAATTTGGCAACTTTGCATTAATTATTCCTGGAAAGAGTTTGCCCAAATTTATGAACGCTTAGGTGTGAAATTTAGTGAAAATAATGGTCAAGGTTATGGTGAATCTTTTTTTGAAGATAAGATGTCCGCTGTAGTGGAAGAATTAAAAGCTAAAAATTTGCTTCAAGAAAGCCAAGGGGCCCAATTAGTTTTCTTTGATAACGATCAATATCCCCCGTTAATGATTATTAAAAAAGATGGAGCGACGCTTTATGCTACTAGAGATTTAGCTACTGATAAATTTAGATTAGAAAAATATGGCAAAGATATTTTGATTATTAACGAAGTTGGGGGTGAGCAGGCTTTATATTTTCAACAATTATTTGCGGTTGAACAAATGTTAGGCTGGGTTAAGGAAGGTCAACGGATTCACATTAAACATGGCTTATATCGGTTTAGTGATAAAAAGATGTCTACACGTAAGGGAAATGTAATTTGGTTGAGCGAAGTCCTAGAAGAAGCCTTCCAACGGGTGAAAAAGATTGCTAATGATCGGATTAATGATGATGATGTGTGGAAGATTGCCATTGGGGCTTTAAAATGGAATGATTTACGTAAAACTAGCGAATTAGATGTGGTTTTTAATTGGGATGAAATTCTTAATTTAACTGGTAATTCTGGTCCTTATTTGCAATATACTTATACTCGTTGCCGATCCGTATTAGAGCAAAATTCTCAATTTAAATTAGATTTGGCGCTTACTCTTAATCAAGAAGAAAAACAATTGCTTAGTTTATTAACTCAATTTAGAGAAGCAGTGTTTAAATCAGTAACTAACTTGTCTGCGGTGCATTTGTGTACGTATCTTTATCAATTAGCGCAGACTTTTAATCTTTTTTACAATAAGCATTCAATTTTGCAAGCTTCAACCGAGCCAGAAAAAAATTTGCGTTTAGCTTTAACTAGTCAAACTGCTAGCGTGCTGAAATTTGGTTTAGCTATTTTAGGGATTGCTGTGCCAAGTAAAATGTAATTTTTTTTGTGTAAATTGTGAAAACTAGGGCTTTTCTTTAAATCAAAGCTATGGCATACTTGCCTCATGGCTAAACAATTTCCTTCTACTCTACCAATTGATCAATTACAACCCAATCCTTTTCAGCCACGCGAAAAGATTAAAAGTGATGATTTAGAAGAGTTAATGACATCAATTAAATCTTATGGCGTTTTGGAACCATTAGTCGTAGCTCATACTCCAGCTGGTTATCAAATTATTGCTGGCGAAAGACGTTGGAGGGCTTCCAAAGCGTGTGGTTTGCAAGAAGTGCCTGTGTATATTAGAGAAACTACGCCTAAAGGGATGTTAGAGATGGCCTTAGTAGAAAATGTTCAAAGAGTTAACTTAAATGCCATTGAGCGGGCGCAGGCTTTTCAACAATTAATTCGTGATTTTACTTATTCTGCCAGTGATTTAGCCAAAAGAATTGGTAAGAGTGCCCCTTATATCAGTAATAGCTTAAAATTATTAGAGTTACCAGATGCTATTAAAGATGGTTTAATTGGCAAACAGATTAGTGAAGGTCATGCCAGGGCTTTGGCTGGAATCGTTGATGAAAAGGCCATGATTAATTGCTACAAGATTATTCTTAAAGAAAGCGGTTCAGTGAGAAGAGCAGAAGAATTAGCCAGACGTTTTAAAGAAGGTTTACAACAAAAAAGTACTGGAGCTGGCAGGCCAAGTTTAAATTATGATCAACAAATTGCGGCATGGGAAAATCAATTTAATAGTGTTTTTAATGCCAAAACTAAATTAAAACTGAGCCGATCTAGAACTCAAACCAAATTAACCATTACCCTTAAAGGTTCTCCAGAAAAAACCCAAGCTGATTTAGAAAAGATTTTAGCTCTTGCTGATTTAGAATAAATTAGCGATCAGGAATCAATAAATCTAACTTTTTGGCAATGTTGTACCAGATAGGTGCAGCGGTTTCATCTCCCCATTTACTAGCTGTAGGGTTAAGTAATTTTACTAGCATAATAAATTTTGGTTTTTCAGCTGGAGCAAAGGCAATATAGCTAGCAATTGTTTGGTCATCGGCGTAGCCACCTTCTATGGCTACTTGAGAAGTACCTGTTTTACCAGCTACTCCTAAAGCCTCATTATCTTTAGCCTTATAGCGTGGAGCTGAATAAACCATCATTGCTGTGACCGTGCTGGCAGTTTGGGGGCTAATTACTTGGCGCAAAACTTGAGGCTGATTAATAATAGTTTGCTTAGTATTAGGATCATAAACTTGTTCAATAATCATTGGTTTCATTAATTGGCCTTGATTAGCAATAGCTCCCACAGCTCTAATGAGCTGATAAGAGCTTGTACTAATACCTTGACCAAAAGACATAGTGGCTAACTCTACTGGCCCAATTTTTTCTGGGAATAAAGTATCACTATCTTCTTGTAAGTCGAGTTGCAGCTTTTCACCAATGCCAAATTTCCTAAAATAGTTACTTAATCTATTTTCACCGAGTTTTTGGGCAATAAATACCATGGCAGTATTATCGGACTGTCTGAGGGCTTCTTTCATGCTGATATTAGCAGTGTACTGTTCATTCCAAGTATGGATGGTGTAATTAGCAATTTTCACTGGACCAGCACAATTGTCACATTCAGTATCAGGCGTGATTGCCCCTGTATCAATTCCAGCAGAAACAGTTAGCACTTTAAAAGTGGAACCTGGTTCATAAAGATTAGCCAAACTAGGATTAGGAAAATTAGCATTAGCAAAGAATGGATAATAATAAGGATCATAATTAGGCCAAGCAGCTTGAGCTAAAATTTTGCCAGTATGAGGTTCCATAATAATCACTTCTCCAGCTTTAGCTCCATATCGCTCTACTCCATTAGCTAATTCTAATTCAGCAATGTACTGAATATCGCGGCGAATAGTTAAAGTAATATCTCTCCCTTGTCTAACATTAGTATCTAAATCTTGACCAATGAGTTGATAACCTAAAGCATCAGATTGATAATAAATTTTTTTCTTTGAACCAGCTAATTCTTTATCTAAGGCTCCTTCAATACCAAAATAACCAGTAGGTTCTGATGATTCATTTTTACCAACAAAGCCTAAAAGATGGGCAGCCATAGAAGCCTCAGGATAATAACGATCGGTAAATTGAATAAAATGTAAACCAGCTAAATTAAGGGCTTCAATAGCCTCTTTATCTTGGGTAGTCAGTTTATTAGCTAAAATTAACCATTTTTTATCTTGTTTAAGTTTATTTTCTAAGTCTAAATTAAATTGTTCAGCAAAAGTCTCTTGTTCACTAGGATCAACTAATTGCAGATAATCATAATTTTGTTTTAATAAAATTGGTGTCAGACTTTTAGCCATTACACTAGGATTAACATTTAAAGCTGCTTTTTCTAATTGTAATTGATAGTAAGTTTGATTACCTACAATTAAAGAATCATCCGCTGTATAAATTTTTCCTCTATCAGCAGATAAAGTTTTACTTTTTTGAGTTTGTTGTTGAGCTTGAATAACTAATTGATCTGATTCAATGACTTGCCAATAAAACAATCTGGCAATGACAGCCAGATTTAAAATAGATACTAATAAAAAAATAATTTTAGAACGAGAAACCATCATATCTTAGCGACTAGCTAATGATTGATGATATGTTAAGTTTAAGGTTTGGTCAATTGGAGTGAATTGAGCCTCTTGGTTATAAACCATTGCTAGTCTAGTTAATGATAATTCTTGGGCAATCTGAGTTTGTAAGTCATTATTTTGAACAAATAAATCTTTTTTTTGGGTTTCTAAAACAGCTAAACGATTACCATAATTAATATTTTGACTTAAGCTGACGACGGTTTTAATGCTAAAAAAAGCTGTAGCGATGATTAGTAGACTGTAGTAAGCAATAATTAAATTATTTTTCATATTAGTTTTTTTCAAAAATTCGCAGCTTAGCACTTCTGGCTCGCTGATTATTATCCAATTCTTCTTGACTAGGAGTTAAAGGCTTTTTAGTAATTAGTTGACCTAATTGTTGTTGATGCCAATCTTTAAAATAGTTTTTGGCTAAGCGATCTTCTCCTTCATGAAACGCAATCGTGACTAATCTAGCTTGAGGCTCTAACAGGCTAAATGCCTGGGGTAAAGCTTCTTTAATGCTTTCTAATTCTTGATTAACAATAATTCGTAAAGCCTGAAAAATTTTGGTAGCTGGATGCAAGTGACCGAAGTGATCTTTTTTAACTTCTGCCACAATGGCAGTTAAATCACCTACGGTTTGTAAAGCTTGCTTCTTTCTAGCTACCACAATTTGATGAGCAATTTTTCTAGCTTGTTTTTCTCCTCCCAAGTGGAAAAAAATAGTGGCTAATTCTTGCTCATTAGTGAGATTAAGATAATCAGCGGCAGTTAATTTTTTGCTCTGATCCATGCGCATATCTAAAGGAGCGTTAGGATTAGCAAAACTCAAACCCCGTTCTTCTGATTTAAGCTGATCAACACTAGTGCCAAAGTCAAAAAGAATGCCAGCAATTTTAATGCTAGGATTAGCTTTTTGCAGTGCAGTTACATTAGTGGCTAAATCCTTAAAATCAGTTTTGATAAGGATTAATTGACCAGCATCAAGTTGATTAGCAAAAGTTTGCTTCCCCCAGGCAATTGCTTCGTCATCCCAATCTAAGGCGATTACTTTGGCCCCTTGAGCTAAAATTTGACTGGTGTGACCACCTCGGCCAAATGTAGCATCAAGATACCAATGATTGGCTTTAATTTGTAAAGCAGTGAGTGCTTCTTTGAGCATCACTGGTTGGTGTAAAGCTTGTTTAGACATCACTTTGTTCGGCGATTTCTTCAGCCTGTTTTTCTAAGTTGTCAACGTAATGGTGGTAAGCTGTTTGGTCCCAAATTTCAATTCGGGAAAAGCTTCCAACAATGACAACGTCTTTTGCTAAATTAGCAAATTCAATCAAGTAATTGGGCAGATTTACTCGACCATTTTTATCAACGCTAATTTGAGCGGCTTCGTTAGTCATCAAGCGAGTTAAGTCTCGATTGTGTTTCTTTGTCAAAGAGCTATTAGCAATTTTTTCCACTTCTTGTTCAAACTGAGCTTGTTTAAAAAGAAACAAGCAACCGTCTAAACCTCTAGTAATAACCCAATCTTTAGCTTGTGAGCGAAAAGCTTTGGGTAAGGATAACCGACCTTGTTGTTCTAGAGAGTGATAAAACTTGCCAATAAACATTATTTTTTTGAGGCGGTTAAGCTCAAGTTATTTAATTGTTAATATTTTTATAGGTTTATTTACCTTTTTTTACCTATGATTATTAAAGCGGATATGGATGGGGTTGTAAAGGGGTAAAAACTATTTTTATTAAAGCTTGTTTGCTTCGTTGTTGCGAAGATACTGCGCTTTGATAAAAATAGTTTTTCCAATAGCTTCGCCAAGAGACTGCGCTAAATTAAGTTTTAAACATAGATCTTGCAAACCATTCCGCCTGCGGTGTGTTTGTAAGATCTATGTTTAAAATGCAAACTAAAAAAGCGGCTTTGCTAGGCCGCTTTTCTGACTTTTTAATTAGAGATTATTTATTTTACTACTACGTAAAGTTCCATTAGATCTACTTTGGCTACTGCCATTTTGTTATCTTCTGGGTCAAGGGTAGTATCAAATTTTTTCCAAGCTTTGCCATCGTAACCCATAATGCTTAATTCTCCTTCTTGAGTGGCGCGAATTTTTAATTCAGCTTGGCCAGTTAGCGTGCCACTAGCGGTTAAAGAATAGACTTCGGAGACTAATTCCCCTTTTAAGCCTTCTGGATAACCTGGAGTGTTATAAATCACTAGATAGCTTTGTTTGGCTAAGTCTGGGCTGGTAATTTGAAATTTAGCGTCTTTGGAGCTAAAACTGCTTTCGCCTTGTGTGTTAATAATGTATTTCCAATCAGATTCAACGGCATAGGTTTCATTGCCATTAAAACGCATTAAGAGTTTACCGCCGGTAACGTTTTCGTGGTAAGTGCAAGCTCCACCGGCACTACAGCTACCTAATAGGATTTTTTCATTGGCTGGTAAAGTAGCCAGCATAATATTACCAAACGCACCTTGTTGCATGGAACCGGTTTGATAAGGCATTTCATAATCTAAATCTACCGCGTCTTTTTTAACATCATTAATAATTACATTAATATTATGGCCATCGGCTAAGGGTTGGATTTGAACGTAAGGTCTTTGACTGACTTCAATGATATTAACTGGCTCGGTAATCCGATTTTTTTTGGGTTTTTCTACAACTGGTTCAACTTTAGGCTTGCTTAATTTCATGGCTAAAACGCCACCGCCTAAAAGTAAGACTAATACAATAATGATTGGGATAAGAATTTTTTTCTTTGTCATAATTTTTTATCCATTTACTTTAACATATTAGTTAAATAGCTCTCAAGCTGGGAAATTGCTACTCGCTCTTGGTTGGTGGTATCACGATTACGAATAGTCACAGTATCGTTTTCTAAGCTTTCAAAATCGATAGTAATACAGGCTGGTGTACCGATTTCGTCTTGATATAAATAGCGTTTACCAATATTACCTCTATCATCCCAAGTTAAGTTGAAATTATCTTTAAGTTGATCAAAAATGCTTTTGGCTTTAGCCACTAATTCTGGTTTGTTTTTTAACAAAGGAAAAACAGCGGCTTTATAAGGAGCGAGCTTAGCTGGAAGTTTTAAAACACTCCGTTGATGTTCGTCATCTTGCTGATAAGCATCACATAAGACCATTAGAAATAGACGGTTAATACCTACAGCGGGTTCAATTACATGAGGGATAAATTTTTTGCCAGTATAAGGATCAGTATATTCTAAGGATTTACCAGAATGAGTCATCTGAGCTTTAAGATCATAATCAGTGCGGTAGGCAATTCCCCACAATTCTTTCCAACCAAATGGGAAAAGGTATTCAAGGTCGTAAGTATCTTTACTATAGTGACTACGTTCTTTGTCAGTATGTTGACGCCATCGTAAGTTAGCTTCTTTAATTCCTAAAGTTTGAGTGGCAAATTGCCACATATCATTCTGCCAAGCTTTGAAAAGAGCTTGCCAATCACTTTCTTCAGGGTTAAAGAAATATTCAATTTCGGCTTGTTCAAATTCTAAAGTGCGAAAGACAAATTGCCCGGTGGTAATTTCATTACGGAAGCTTTTTCCGATATTACCAAGCCCAAAAGGTAATTTGGCTCTGGAGCTGTCTAAAACTTGTTTAAAATTACTGAAAATCCCTTGAGCAGTTTCACCGCGTAAATAAACAGTGGCTTTTTCACCGGCTACTGTTCCAATTGCAGTTTCAAAAAGTAAAGAGAAATTTTTAGGTTCACTAATGGGATTGCCATCTGGACTTTTAATTTGATGCTCATTAATAAAAGTAGCCATGCTGGTAGTATCTAAATTTTCTACTTTGAAATCAGCTTCTACTTTATCTGAGTTTTTAGCCACCCAAGCTTCAATTAAGTGATCAGCACGATAGCGTTTGTGGGTAATTTTATCTTCTACTAAAGGATCAGTAAAAGAGCCAACATGACCAGAAGCTACCCAAGTTTCTGGGTGTAACATGATCTGGCTATCTAAGCCGAGCATATCAGCTTTATGATGAATAAAGGTTTTCCACCACAGATCTTTGATGTTGCGTAATAACTCTACGCCCATTGGGCCATAGTCATAGGAGTTAGCTAAGCCGCCATAGATTTCACTGGTTTGGTAAACAAAGCCTCTTCTTTTGGCTAAGGAGGTAATAGTTTCTAAAGTTACTGGAGACTGGGTGTCTGACATAAAATTCCTTACAGAGTTAATTTTTAGACTTACTCTATAGGGACGGTAGCTTTACCGTGGTTCCACCCTATTTAGCAGCATTAACTGCTCACTTAATTGTTAGATTTGCTACTCCTGGTTTGCCAAACCGATCATTGTTTTAAATCTAGCTGTTTATTATACATTAGAGTTATTTTACATTTAAATAGTCAAAACTTTTCATTGGTTGTTCGCTGATGCTGGAAACATACTCAAGAACACTGGCCACATCAATATTTTTAAGTTTACCAAAGCCTAATAGTTCAATTAAGAAAGATAGTTCTTTTTTAATCAGATGAATTGGAGAATTAGCTTGGACAACTAATTTGCGAATTTTTAAAATTTGTTGAAAGGTGGCATCGTCAAGGGATTCTTCTACTAAAAGTTTATCAAAAATTTCTAAAATTTGTGTTAAACGGCGAATTTGTTGTAGATTGCTTGCTAAATTTTGAGAGCTTTTAATTAAAACAGCTTGAGTAAGCAAGGGCATGGATTTAGTATTAACAAAAAAAGCTTTTACTAAGTTACCTGGTTCTAAAAAAGCAGCTTTGCTGGAGTTAAGTTTGCGCACTCCTTTAGCAATTGCCGTAAATTTACCTTTTTCTTGGCTAATAAGTGTTACTAAACGATCAGTTTCTTGATAGTTATGGCGTTTAACCACTAAACACAGGTTAACAAAGGTTTTTGGACTAGACATGATTAAAACACCACTTCATAGTTAGTGTCTTTATCCACCATTACTTTTTCTTGACCACCGGTGACATCAAATAAAGTTTCAAAGGCATCAACGCCACCTTGTTTCCATAAGGTAACTTTATAGTTGTCTTGATCTTGATAAGGTATGGTATAAGTGACACTGATTTTAGCTAAAGATAATGGTTCTAGAGTGAAATAGCCTTCAATGACGCTAAAGCCATTTTCTTCATAAACTTTGGTTTCGCCACTAAATCCTTGAGCGGAAATTAGCTCTGCTCCTTTAGGAACATAAAGTCTAGTCCAATCTAGCATACTAGCATTTAAACAAAGTTTACCAGCTTCTAGGTCACAGTTGTCTCCTTTACGAGAATTTTTGTAAGTGACTTCCACAGTTTTGCTTAGTTTGCCATTAGCTGGGGCATCAGTGATTAGTTGTTTAACTGTATAAGTGGTAAATAAATTCGATTTAGCGCCACCTAAGTTAGTATTAACAATGCCTAAAAAGTCGCGATTTTCTGGAAGAGTCATTCTGCCAGCCGCATTAACAGTTTCGGCGGCTTGTTGAGCTTTTTCATCTTTAAAGTACATCTGAATATTGCGGCCTTCTATCAATTGCCAAGCAAGTTGGAATAAAGCTGGGAATTGTTGTTTGGGTGCCCCATAAGCTTTCATTAAAACTGATTGCATTAATGGACCAAGAATACCTTTACGATCTTCTCTTAAATATGGAGTAGGCTTGGTAATAATTTCACTTAAAGCATAAACCACTTGAGGACAATCACAGCGAGGATCAGTTTCAGCACTAAAAGTTCCACCACCAGCAATTTGGACTGGACCTAAGATATTAAGTAAGCCAGTTAAAACATGAGTATCAACACTGATAATGCCATCAATGCTATCTGGTTCTCCAGGAATATTTTGATAATTAGTAAAGAATTTATCCATGGATTGTCTAAAATCTGGCCAAATATTCATATCACGGAGATTCCATTTTTTTTCAGTGGTTAAACCGACAGCTAAAGCATCAGGAATTTTTTCCGTTTTTTTGAATTTTAAATCTAATTCATAAATATCATCAGATTTTTCTGGGGTAATTTTGCCATCTTCTATATAAACTACAGCGTAAGCAGTTAAGAAACCACCAGTAGGACGTAATTCATTATCATTTTGGAATAAAATTAAGTATTTTTTACGTTCTCCTTTGCCGCCGGCAATATTAGGTAATTCTTCTAAAACAGGTTTAAATTCTACTAACATAGTAATAGCTTGATTACTCAGATCTTTAACTTGGTCTAATTTAGCTCTTACTTCATAAGTTTTAACTTTTTCTGGGTATCTCTTACTATCTATTTGAGCCAAAGCTTGATTAGCACTTTCTAATTCCGTAATAATTTCATCAAAAACAGGTGAAACTTTATCTAAAGTTTCTAATAAAATTTTAATCCGATTCTCAGCTGTCCCGCCGGTAAAAGAGCCTTCACCTTGGAAACCTAAAACATCAGCGTAAGGGACAATGGCTTCCATAGCTTTATTAGCAGCATTAAGGCCATGTTCTCCAGCAAGTAAAGCTTGTTCACCATCTTGATAATATTTATTGGCTACAGGTATATATTTATAAAAGCTAAGTTTATGATAAGTAGTTTTGATGGTATTTAATTGATTATCAATTTGACCTAATTGATTTTGAGCTTCAACCAAATTCTGGGCTTTAAAGGTATCATAAGCAATTTGAGCTTGGGCTTTAGCTTGATAAGCTTGGTTTTTTATTTCCATGGCTACTTGGTAACTGTAATAGCCCATCACAGCCAAGGCTGAAACAACAACTAAAAGGAAAATACTTAGAGCAATAACTACTTTATGCCAAACTTTTAGCTTTTTAGTTTTTTCTACTTTAAGAGTTTCTTCTTCTTTATTTGATTTTGATTTCTTTTTAAAGAAAGGTAAATTCAGGTTAAAGTTAAATTTAAACTTAAATTTATTTTTAATGGATTCTAATTTAGAAAAATTAGAAATAGGGGTTTCATTGATGGGCATATTTTCAAACATAAACTATAGTATAGCAAATTACCATTTAGAAAGCATAGCCATAGGAGTTTTTAAAACAATTAAAAGATCTTGTTTTAAATTATGATGATCAGCATAATCAGCATCTAACTTGGCTCTTTGACTAAAGGGAATTTCATTACGGCCACTAGTTTGCCAAACTCCGGTGATACCAGGCTTGATTGATAGGATTTTAGAAATGTATTTTTTAGTTTCTGGATATTTATCGCTTTGTTCTTCTAATTCCTTTTTTACATAGGCTCTAGGGCCAATCATGCTCATATCACCTTTAAAAACATTAAATAATTGAGGAAATTCATCAATTGTTAAAGCGCGCAAAATTCTACCTAGCCAAGTAATCCGTGGATCGTCTTTAGCTTTGATTTTCCAATCACCTTGTTTAAATTTTTTTAGTAATTCACTATTGTGTTTGTGTAGAATCTCATCAGCATTAGGAATCATGGAACGAAATTTATAAAGATAGAATTCTTTACCATTTTTACCAATTCTTTTATGTTTAAAAAAGATTGGTAAACCAGAATCAATATAAATGGCAATTGGCACAATAATCCAAAATGGTAAAAATAAGACCACCAAAATACTTGCTAGGATTAAATCTAAAATCCTTTTATAAAAATCTTGCGTCATATTATAAATATTCTTTTTTATCTTCTTCCTTAAGTCTCTCAACTAATTTTTTGACATCTTGACTACGGCTTTTAGGACAGATAAGCAAGATTTCATCAGTATCTACCACAATTAGATCGTCAACGCCTAATAAGGCAATTAAACGACCATTATCATGGATTAAATTATTTTGGGCCTGAATAGTTAAAGTATGGGTGCTATCTTGATCGCCAACAATCACATTGCCAGCTAAATCTTTTTTACCTAAATCATAAACGACTTTCCATTCGCCCACATCATTCCAACCAAAATCACCAGGAATTAAAACTAAGTTATCTGCTTTTTCACTGATGGCGTAGTCAATAGAAATACTTTCAGCTTTTTTATAGCGATTAGCTAAGCTTTGATGAAATTCTTCAGGTTTTAAATCTGGTAAATCTTTAGTAAGCTGATAAAGTTCTGGTTTATATTTTTGAAAAGCATCTTGTAAGTTACTGGCTTTCCAAACATACATATTAGCGTTCCAAAAATAACGGCCAGTAGAAATATAAGCAATGGCTGTGGCTAGATTAGGTTTTTCAGTAAAACTTTCTACTTTAAATAAACTTAAACTGCGATCTAATTTTTTGATTTCTGCTCCTACTTTAATATAACCAAAAGCATTAGTTGGATAGTTAGGCGTAATTCCTACTGTAACTAGATAGTTATTTTTACCAGCAGTTTCTACTGCGGCATTCATCACTTTTACAAATTCTTTTTCGTCAGTTACCACATGATCTGAGGCAGCATTGAGGATCACTGCTTCTGGATCTTTTGATTTAGCAAATAAAGCTCCCACTAACATGGCCATAGCGGTATCTCTTTTTTCTGGTTCAGCAATAATGTTTTCTTTAGGAATTTCTGGTAATTGTTCAGCGACTTCTTTAGTATAAAGTTTGTTAGTGACAACAATTACATTAGGCCATGGCACAATTTTGCTGATTCTATCAGCGGCCACTTGCATCATGGTTCTTTTACCAGTCAGTTTTAGAAACTGCTTGGGAGTATTGTTTCTGGATTTGGGCCAAAGCCGGGTACCACCTCCTCCAGCTAGAATAACAGCATAATTATGGTTTGATTTGTTGGTCATAGATTTGCTTTCTATTCCTGGTGAGCAAACAATGCTTATAATATATCATTGTTGATAAAAGTTTAACACAGTTTGTCTAAATTGTGTTTGAAAATTTTTTTCTTGATAAAGTTGCGCATTAGCTTGTAATTTATTTTGATCCCAAAGAGTTGTCTCAAGATCGCTAAAAGCTTGTTGATAACTAGCTAAGGTTTGTTCAGCCAGATGAATGGCATGAATTTTATGATGCAGAATCTCTGCCGCTCCGCTACGATGATCTAAAATAACTGGTTTAGCAAAACTATTAGCTTCTAAGGCACTAATGCCAAAGTCTTCAATCCCTGGAAGAATTAAGGCTTTGCAAGTAGCTAGATAGTGATTTTTTTGTTTAGAATTAAGTTGGCCTAAAAATTTAATATTTGGGGAGTTTTTAGCGAGTTTAATTAAGAATTGTTTTTGAGGGCCATCTCCGATAATCAGTAATTTTTTATTAAATTTAAGAGCTGCTTGAATGGCTAAATCAATTTGTTTGTAAGTTACCAAACGAGCAATTATCAAATAAAAGTTTCCTAGCGGATTAATTACTGTTGATGCCAATTTTACTGGTGGATAAATAATTTGTTTAATAGGCCGGTGATAAAATTGTTTACTTCTTTTGGCAACTTCTTGAGAGATGGCAATTAATTCATCTGGCCGATAAGCAGCTATTTTATCCCACCAGCTTAAATAGCTTTTAGCTAATTGGCTAAGTTGTTTTAATAGCGGTAATTGTAAAATTGGTTGTTGCCAGTAAGCTGGTTGATGAGAAAAAAGATAGCGTGTGGGGGTAAGTAAATAACATAAATGTAATTGATGCGGTTTAGTGATAATTCCTTTTGCGGCTCCACCAGAAACACTAATAATTAATTGATAAGCAGAAAAATCTAAACTTTCAAAAGCCATTGGCATTAGTAAGCCAGCTAAGCGGTGATGATTTTTGAAAATAGCTAAATGGTTAAGCCATGTTGTGATAATAGTTTGTTTTATCCATCGCACTTTCTGCTGGTTATAAATAGAAGTAAAAAAGTCAGCTTGTGGAAAAATAGTTAATAAGTTTTTTAACACTAACTCTGCCCCACCATAATCAGTGTTTAAATGATCATAAACAATGGCAATTTTAAGATCTTGAAGCTTAATTTTGGCCATAATTAAATAAATTTTTGATAACTATTAAGGATAGTTTTAGCCATTTTAGACCATTGATACTGCTGACGAATATTTGGCAATTGTTGATAAAAACTATTGGGTTGTTTTTCTAGATTTTTAAGACTTTTAACAAAACTATCACTTTGATGAGGATCAAAATACAAAGCATTATCTTGATAAATTTCATGAAAAATAGGAATATCCGAACAAATTACTGGTAAACCAACTGCCATGGCTTCCACTCCAGTTAAGCCAAAGCCTTCTGATAAAGAAGGTTGCACTAGAGCCGTAGATTTTTGATAAAGTTTAATTAAATCTTCATCTGGTAAAAATCCAGCAAATTCTACTTGTTTTTCTAAGTTAAAATCATGGATAAGTTTTTGAGTTTGTTTAAGAAAAATACTTCTTGCTCCAACTAAAATTAATTTATAATCTTTAAGTTTTTGTAAGGCTTTAAGAATGACTTTAATATTTTTGTGTGGATAAAGTGAACCAGTATAAACTAATTGTTTTTGTTGAGACTGTTGTTTAGTTAGTTTAGCAGTTAAAAATTTATCACTAATGCCTTCTTTAGTGACTGTAATTTTATTTTTTACAGTAGGATAATAGTGCTCCACTGTTTGGGCAATGGTTTGAGCTGGCACTAAAATTTGAAGAGCTTTTTTAATGGCAAGATTAGTAGTTAAACGGTAAAAAAAATATTTGAGATGATATTTCCACGGTGAGAGTGTAGTTGCTTGTAAGCCTTTTTGTTCATGCCACAATAAATCATGAATGGTAATGATAATTTTTCCTGGGTAGAAAATTGGAATATTAAAGTGAGGAATATGCAACAGATCTAATTTTTTAGCTCTAAAAATAGCCGGCATTTTAAATTGTTCTTTAAAAGTATAGTGTCTGATGGGAGCATAAACTAATTCTAAATTAGACTTATTTGTGGCTGTCGCTAAAACTTCGTGGGCTTGTAGAGCATCATAAAAAAATAAAACTAAAGTGAAATTAGATGGTTGAATTTTTAATAACTCTAAAACTAAATTTTGAATATAACGGCCAATACCTGCATGGTGTCTACCAGCTAGACGGCAATCAATGCCAATACGATATTTTTTCATTTATAAGCCACCTTTTTTAATAAATAAAAAGATTCTTAATAAGAGTCTGATAAATTCAGGATATTGATCTCGGTAATATTTATCATAATACATTAACATGGTGGTATAAAAATAATTTTTAATTTTGGTAGAAGTCACTGTTGAGGCACTTTTAATTCCACTTTTATATTTATGATGAATAATTTTAACTAAAGGATGATAAATAATTTGCCAGCCAGCTTCGCGAAAACGGCGGCACCAATCTAAATCTTCGGCATACATAAAAAATTGCTCATCTAATAAACCTACTTTATCCATCGCAGCTTTGCGCACCAACATAGCCGCGCCACTACAAGCATCAATAGAATGAATTTGACTATAATCTTTATAAGTTTGGTGATATTGGCCAAAATGTTGATTCTGTGGAAAGAGTTTTTCTAATTTAGCAAAATAAGTAAAGAAGGCCCAAGGAGTGGGTTCGCCACGGTGGCAAGCCATATCCAACTGACCATTAGTTAAATTAACTTGAGGAGTGACGACTGCTACTTTTGGGTGAGTTTGAAGATAGTCAATTAAAGTATCAAGATTAGTTTCATTAGTAAATTGAGTATCATTATTTAGCAGCATCACATAATCAGTGTTTGCTTTTTTTAAAGCAGCATTATTGCCAGCTGCAAAACCTAGATTTTCACTTAGTTGAATTAAATCAAATTGAGGAAAATTTTTTTTGATAAATTTAACACTATCATCTGTACTATTATTATCGACGATCACAACCTTAATTTTATATTTGGTTTTACTGAGATATTTATCTTTAAGTGAAGATAACAAACTTTTTAGCCAAAATTGGCTATTATAATTAAGGATAATTAAACTTACAGAAGTTTTTTTTTGATTAGAATTGTTTTTTTCTGGCATAAATTATTTTTTACTGCCGATCTGTTGATATATTGTATCTAATTTTTGCGAAATATGCGTCCAATCATAGTTTTTACTGACAAATTGTTCCCCATTTTTGGCTAAACGTTGCCATAAATTTTGATCAGCCAAAACTTTAAGAGTTAAATCAGCTAATTCTTCAGCTGTTTTACCAATCATTACATGAGTGTTATGTTGTACTCCCAGACCTTCTACAGCCGTAGAGGTACCAACAATGGGAGTGCCACAGGCCATGGCTTCTAAAATTTTATAACGAGTTCCTTTGCCACTAAAAACTGGCGCAATTAAGAGATGAGATTGTTTAAAAGCGTCTCTAATATCAGGAATTCCACCAGTAACGGTAATAGAGGGATCTTCTTTCTGGTAATTATAAACTTGATCAGTGGGGGCATTGCCAACAATCCATAATCTAGCTTGAGGCAGTTTCTTTTTAATAATTGGCCAAATTTTTTCAACCATAAAATTAACTGCTTCTACATTGGGTAACCATTTAAAAGTACCAACTGATAATATCGTAGGTTTATCTGGCAAGACTCTTTTCTTTTCTTTAAACCAAGCCATATCTACACCATTAGAAACGACATCAATTTTATGAGGGTCATCAATTTCTTGATTAATAAATTCTTTATCTTCCTCACTCATGACAATTAATTTATCACTCATTTTCCAGTAAAATTTTTCCCAACGTTTGATTTTATTAATGTCGATATTTAATAAAGGTCTTAAAAACGCAGGGGCTCTTTTGGCATAACTTTCATAACCTAAATATTCAATTGTCTGTTCAACTAATAAAATTGGAATATTAGTTTTAGGTAAGTGAGGCATCATGTAAAAAGTTTCAGCATGAATTAGATCGTATTTTTCACTGGCTAATTCTTTGCTAATAGCTTCAATAGTTTCTGGAACGTGATTGCGAATGACTAAAAAAGGATAACTAGATAAAGCAGTTTTAAAAACATTGCGAGGAGTGAATGGTGTACTAGAGCGTTTAAAGACTCTGACTTTTTTGGCGTATTTTTCAATTTCTGGAATAAAAGCGCGTTCTTTTTCAGTTTTGATTAAAGCAAATAACGTAATTTCATGTTTAGCCGCTAATTTTTTAAGTAAATTATAGGTACGAATTTGACCACCAGAAAGTAACGGATATGGTAGATAAGGAGTTAACATTAAAATTTTCATAAAGGTTGAGTGAGATCTAACAAGAGTAAATCTTCAGTTTTAAGAATAGTTTTATATTTAGTTTCTAATTGTCTAGCTTCATCATCATAGCTGGTAGTTAAGTAAGCAGTAGCTCCTTTAGCAATTTTATCTTCGATTTCAAAACCAATTGGCCAACCAGTGCGATTAGTTTGAAAAAGAAACATCGTATCCCCCATTGCTGGCGCAATAACTTTAGCGTCAGCTGGTAAAAGTTGATCAGCAATTTTGCCGGCTTTGAGATATTCCCAATGATTAACATTATAATAGCCATAGACTTGTTTGCCAGCTAAATAAAGAGCAACACCACTTAGTAAAACAATAATACCTATGGCTAAAGAATTGCTAAGTTTTTTTTGTAAAAATTTTTTACTTAAAATTATGCCTCTAGCTACACTAATACAGACAATTGGAACAGCTAAAACTTGATAATAATCATGTTGAACATTGCCAGTAGCCACAACAGAAAAATAAGTGATAATCCCCAACCACCAAGCTGCATAAACTGCAAAATCCTTTTGTCTTTTTAGAAAGTTAAATGGCAGAAAAGCAATCCCGGTTATACCTAAAAATAATTTTGTTAAGCGTTCATAAAATAACCAACGTACCCAAGCCGGTCTAAAACGAATGCCATTTTGATTAAATAACCAATTTGAGGCAGGGATGCCTTCTGGAAATTGACTAATCCATTTTCGCCAAAGAAAAAAAGGTAATAAACTGCCAATGGCAATTAAGTATAAGGAAAACTGCTTTAACATTTTTAAGCCCAAACGTTGATAAGCTAAAACTAAAAAAACTGGAGCTAAGAATCCCACAAAAGGTTTCAATAATAGTGCTAAAGCAAGGTTAAGAATGGTTAAAAAGGCGGTTAAAAACTGAGCTTTTTCTAAGTAATGATCAAAAGCTAATAAAGCGGATAAACTAAAAAATAAGACAGCTGGTTCTGGCAGAATTACTCTGGAATAATAAATGTTATAAGGTAAAATTGCAAAAATAAGAGCAGTCAATAAAGCTATTTTTTTTCCAGATAAACGTTTAACTAAGCTGGTAAGACAGAGCAAACTGCCTAAAGACAAGAAAATAGATAATAAGCGACTAGTTATAGCTAAATCAAATTGAGGAAATTGTCTTAAAATTAAAGCTAAAAAAGCATTGATAAATGGAAATTCCACCATTCGATACCCATGAGCACTATTGTCTAAGTAATTAGGAATGTTAGATAAATCATGATAAGTAGGATGTAAAAGATCAATTCCATGTTTCACATACTCTCTAGTCACCGAAGCAGTATCAGCTTGACGCCAAGAATGCCAGTCTAAAACAGGGTTATTAATTTTATAGAGCCTTAATAAAAATGCTAATAATAAAATACCAGTCAAAAAATATCGATAAATTTTAGGATTTTTGAGCATGATAAATTTTTTTGCTTAATTTTTGAGCAAATTTAACAACTTTTAAGTGCTTATAAATGTTTTGATTATCTTTTAGCCAAATAAGGCCAAAGAATAAACCAGTTAAAGACCAATAAGTAAAAGCTACTTTACTAGCGGCAAAAACATCAATATATACAGCATTAAGTAATAAACCAATAGAAGCTGTAAAATAACCCAAGCTTACGGCACTGACTAAATTATCTGGGTGTTTGAGATATTGGCTAGAAGCAATAATCCCCACCACAATCACAGAGTAGAAAAAGATAAAACCTAATAAACCTGTTTCACCAAGAGTTCTTAAGAAATTATTATCTGTACTTTCAGCTTCGGTAAAAACTTCATTTTCACTTTTAGTTAAAGTAGCGTAACCAGTTCCTAAAAGTGGATTAGCTAAAAAGCCAGCAATTGCCTTTGGCCAAAGTTCATCCAACCGAATACCTAAAGATAAACCATATTTGAGAGCATTAGCAGACCAAGTTCTATCTTGTTCAATAGTTACAAAAGTGGCTGAACCACTGGCACTAGTAGTAGCGACTGTTACATAATTAGGTACATCAACATAAACATCAGTCGGTTTTTGAGTTGAAGGACGTTGATCTGAAGCAACTAAAACTTCTAAATCTGCTAATGACATGCCATTTTCTGGTATTTGAGCAGTAGGTAAAGAAAATTCTTTGAGCCCTAAAGTAACTAAAGTCCAATTAACAACTTTTTTGCGTTTGTCATTTAAGTCATGGTAAACATCGTGGGTAATTTGATAAGAATCAATAACTTGTAATAGACGTTCGGCCATATCTTCACCAAAACTAACAAACATAACACTTAAAATTAGACCTTGAACAAATAAGGTGCCAAAGAGTTTTTTAATTTTTTGTAACCAAGTTTTTTCTTGAATGCTAGTAATTAAAGTAATAATTCCTAAACTTACACAAAAAGCAACAAATGAGGTTCTGGAAGCTGCTACAATCATTGACCATAACCCAAATAAATATAAGACAAATAAAGCTAATTTGAGCCAGTTATTTTTAATTTTATAAAATAGCGCTAAGACTAAGCTAAGGAGAATTACTAAATAAGCAGCAAAATCATAATGACCCCCAAAAGTAGATTGAACTCTGGCATGTTCGGTTAAATACAGACGTAAACCCTTACTAAATTCACGATTCATGGTTGAATAAACTGGCCAATAGTAATATTTTTGGCCAATCCCATAAATACTAACAGCAAACAAAGTGACTAACATACTGACTAAAATAATTTGCCAATCTTGTTTGGTTTTAATGCTAGACGAAACAATAAAAAATAAAGAGAAATACTCAACATATCTCACAAAATGCAGTAAAGTTTTGGCTAAATGAATATAGTCATTGTTAGCCAGATTGACTGGAACAGTTTTAGTAATGATCACTGCGCTGACTACAGATAAAAAAGCACTAATTACATAAGCAGTGACCAACCAAAAAATTAAATTGTTAAACTGAATTTTTTTTCTCAAAACTTTAACTAACCAAATAATGCTGGCAATAAAAACAAAGGCATCTTCTAATCTTATTCTGACAATATAACCAGGAATGGCATCTAATAAAGGAATTTTAGGATAAAGAGGAATAAAGGCTACTAAGAAACCAGCTAAAATTAGAAGAATTTTGTCATTAATAAACTTTAAAATTTTTTGTGTAGGTTTTGACATAAAAGAATATCCTATTATAACCAGGATTACTTCAATCAAGAAAGGGTCACTCTTCTGACGGCAGAAGTGCCGATATTTTTGAAGGCTTGAGTATAGGTTTTTACCTTATCTTGTTGATTAAGCAAAGAAAAAAGCAGCACTCTTGCTAAACAACCCAGTTGTAAAATTGTCCGTAAAATTGGTAACTGCCAAGCGGGTTTGTGTTTTTGCCAAATATATTCCAAAGTTTGTAACTCTCCTAAGAGGGCTTGTTTAGAAGATGAACTAGCACTACCATAGTGAACAACTTGAGCTTGAGGATTAATGACAATATCAAAATGATGAGCTTTAGCTCGCATACATAATTCCATGTCTTCTCCATACATAAAAATATTTTCATCTAATAAAGCAATTTCTTGAAGCATTTTTTTGGAAAGTAACATAGCTGTTCCGCCCACCCAATCTTTAATAGTTAAAGTTTGATTTTTAACATTAGCTTGTTGATTGAGCCCAGTATGTTGATTAGAAGGTAAAAATTGGCCAATTAGCGGTATATCGTCTAAAAAACTCATTTGGATAAAAGTAGATAATAAATTAGGAAAGGAACCTCCTTGTGGTTGAGCTGAACCATCAACATTTAGTAAATCAGCGGCCACAATACCTAGCTTATCAAGTTTTTGTCCAGCTGAAGCTAAAACAGCGCTAGTAGGATCATCCTCAACTTGTTTAAAGGTTGCAAGAAGATTTTTTAGGCAACCAACTTTAAGTTGAGTGTCAGAATTAAGTAATAACACAAATTCAGC
>CAZYBC010000007.1:0-58206 GCA_964645645.1 uncultured Pseudomonadales bacterium | reverse complement strand
TTGATATACTTTCACGATCACCTTCCCATTCCGGAATGTATCGTGCCCAATTCATATTTTAAGCAAGCTCTATCTTTAATTTTCATTTTTATTTTTTCGCTGATCTTTGTAACAAGATCTGTCCTAGCCTCTACCTATGGCTACGGTAACTACGGCGGCGGAACTTACAACGTTGGACAAACTCCAGGTAATGCCACCCCTGATAGTCCTGCCTCCGCCCAACCAGCCCCTGCAGGTTGTGCAGATCAGTCTCCTGGTGAAAAGACACCTTGGCTATATGCTGCTACAGCTCAAGATGGTAACTCAATCTTACTTTACTTTGCCCAGGCTGCCGATCCCGTCAGTTATTATGCTTTAGAATTTGGCACAGAATCTGGGAAATATGCTTGGGGATCAACTAACATTGGCGGTAATGAGGCTAGAACCTATTTAGTTAAATCATTACAACCTAATACCACTTATTACTTTAGAGTCAGAGCTGGTAATGGTTGTGCTACTGGCGGATGGAGTAATGAAATCTCTGCTACCACTAAAGGCTCAATGAGCTACAGACAGCTGGAAACCAGTAGCCTGAGTTTAGAATCAGTGGCAAAAGATGATGCTGAAATAGAAGAAGAAAAAACTGAAGAAGCCATGCAGCCAGCAGAGGCCAGCTACAAACTAAACATCAAAGTCAAAGATGATCAAGACAAGCCTGTTGCCGGCGCCAAAGTAACCATTCATTCTAAAGTTCAGGAAACTGTAACTGATGAAAATGGTGTCGCTAAATTTGAAAATGTAGAACCAGGAGATCACAAAGTATTAGTCACTTATGATGGCTATGAAGGTGAGCAAAATATTAACTTAACTGGTGATAACCAAGAATTTAATCTTAATATTACGGTAACTAAACAAAGTATTTTAAAATCTCCAACAGTTTTATTTATTGTAGGAGGTTTGAGTTTGGTAATTGTAGCTTTAGTGGTAATTTTGGTTAAAAAGAAAAAGTAAGCACATATTAGTTAAAAAAATCTATAATGATTTTTTACTCAATAAATAGAAATTTATTCCACTAGCGTTTTTCAGTTTTAACCTTCTATCTGGTGGCAATTGATAAACAGCTAGCAAATTTACGGCGGGATTTTGTAATAGACTTTGTCGACAAAAATCATTTTCATCCATTAGTAAGTATTCTGTTTCAAATTGACAGTTTTTACCAAAATCATTTAAGGCAACTTCAGTACGTAATCCAGGATAAAAATACTGTAGCTCATCATTTAAAGATAAATAAAACTCTAGAGCTTTTTCTGTTAGTGTAATTTTGCCACTAGTTTCTACAGGTAAAAATCTTGTTAACCATTCAATTAATAACCAATGTTTATTATCAGCCTCCGACTGAATATAAAGTCTTTGATAGTGCAATCCAGTTAGAAAATAAAACCCAAAAACAAAAAGTAAAAACTTTTTAGGAAAATTGATTTTTTGTAAAACTGAAAAAAACAATAATAACCAAGCTGGAGCCACCACTAAAGCTCGGTGCATCCTAAAATCAAAACCATAAAAGGCATAACCCTGAGCAATCGTAGCCAAAAAAGTAGTCACAGCCAGCCACCAACTTAAAACCAATAACAACTTATGTTTAGTTTGAAAAGCTGAAACCAACCAAACTATAACTAAAATTGGACTGACTAAAACACTCATAAAAGCTCTACCTTGATTAGCAAAAAGAAAATGTTCGACAATTTTTTGTAGTTGATCAACATAAAAAAACAAATCTTTTTCTTCATTGGTTAACAAATGAACATCTTTTCTGTAGATAAAAGAAGAAACTAACATCATTAATAATAGAAACAAAATATATCCCAACAATTTTTTATTTTTAATTGGCCGAACAACTAGACCAACTCCCATGACTAAAATCGCTAGAGAAGCAATCGCTAAGCCAGGAGTATACGCAAAAATTGATAAGGCTACTACAAAACCAATTAACACCAATAAATGATCTGTTTGTTCTTTTTTAAATTGTAAAAAAAGTCCCAATAATAAAAGTAATAAGCAAAAAGGATAAACACTTTGTTCAAAAAGTCTAAATAAAAAATGATTAAAATAAAAAAAATGCAAAGAAAAAACTAACGTAATAGCAATTAGCAAATCACTTTCAACCCATTTTTTATGAGTGAAACTTCTTAAACCTTCAATAAAAATTGGCAAAGCAATTAAAAAATATATGCTATTACCAAAATGCAAATTAAACTTCGTTCTGCCAAAAAATAAACTTAACAAGCTAGGCAAAAAATATTGTTTAGCTGGATAACCAAACAAACAAGTTTGATGATAACCCTTATCTGCACTATTAAGCAAATGATTTAAAGTACAATTAATTTCTTGAGTAGATTCTCCGCCAATATTTTGAGGCAAAAAAATATTAACAATCAACAAAACCACTAAAGCAATGACTACACTTAAACTAAAATAAGTATGATGTTTAAAACTTAAATGAATAATTTGCCGAAGATTTTTAAAACCCCAAATCATTAATGGAATAAAAAGCACCAAGTAACTTACTACCCCCAATTTGCCATAAAATGGTGACCAGTAAGTTAACAGTTCACAACACGCTACCAAGGTAAAAAGTATCAAAGCGAAACTAAGATGGTTTTTAGGGCGATTAAAAAACATAAACTAATTCAGTTTAACTGAAATGATCTGATTAAAACAAGTTTAAAATAGAATCCTTGACTTAAAAAACTACATTGTATATAATTTGTAGTATGAATACTGTTATTAGTGTTAGAACCAATTCTGAAATAAAAGATGCTGCACAAGAACTTTCTCGTAGTGCAGGTATTTCTTTGAGTTCTTTGATTAACTCTTACCTTCGTCAAGTAGTTGCTACTAGAAGAATTGAGCTTTATGCTCCAGAACCAATGACTCCAAAGCTGGAAAATCTTATTGCTGAAATTGAAGCTGAGCTTTCATCTGGAAAACTTAGTAAAAAATTTACTAATGTTGATGATTTTTTAACTGATTTAAAGAAATAAAGTTGAGTATGATCATTCAATATACCGCTAAATTTAAGAAGCAATACAAAAAATTACCCAAAAAATTTCAACAACAGTTTGACGAACATTTAAGATTATTTATCGTAGACCCTACAGCCCCACAATTAAGAGTTCACCCGCTCCAAGGATCATATAATGGTTATTGGAGTATAAATATTAGTGGTGACTTGAGAGCTTTATATTTAAAGTTAGGTGAAGAAATAATTATTTTTGCTTTAATTGGAACACACAGTCAATTATATGGATAAATTATGCTGCTCTTGCAGGCTCAATTTCAGACTTCTCTAGAAGTTAGTATAAAAACATTTTTACTCTAAAATCTTTTCCAACACTTTTTTATTTTTCTCTACCAACTTTTTATCCAAATCACCAGTTTCTTCAAAAATAAACTCTAATTTTTTACCTGCTAATTTTTCATAAAAAGCTACTTGATCTTTGATTAGTTGTTCAGCCACTTTTTTAGACACACTAGCTACCCATTCCGCACTAATTAAATATTGACCAAGGTTGTAGGTTTGTTCACCACCACCCAAGGTAAAACAAATTTTATTAGCAATGTGGATATTATGAGGGCGGACCATGTGGCCTTTGAGCTCATTTTTTAATTGTTTAGGATCGGTAAAGGTAAGATGGCCAGCATAATCCAAACCTTCGCGATCGGCTAAGGCTTCTGTATGTTGTTGACTCATCACGTCAATTTGACGCCAATTTTGTAAATCAAGTTGCTCTTTAACCCAAGTATTTTCTTCTTGAGACACAACACTAATTTTTTCTTTGAGTAACTCTTTAAGAGCCTCTACTGCCTTGCTAAAACCAGCCAATCTAAAACCACTCCCGACAAAAGCGAGTCTGGTTCCTTCATTGATCTGCACTCCTTCATCGCCACAAGTAATGACGTAATGATGAGAATTTTTAATGTTAGCCATAAAATTTTTCTAGGCAGGCTAAGTAAGATAAATTAAAATTAACCTTCTTCGCCAACCATGCTTTGAACAGAGTCTAAATAAACATGCATATCTTCTTCCACTTTTTCCCAATCACCATTCGCTTCACGGATTGCGTTAAAAAGTAAATCCATATCGATTAAAAGTTGGTCGTCTGTAACGATCATGCGTTGTTTTGCCATAAGAAGGATATTATAACATTTTCCAGTCAAATTGTCGAAGGTGAAACAAAAAAAAGATTGATGGAAAGGTATTTTTACGATCTTATTCTAGTACAAAAATCGTCACATTTAGTCTATCAAATCAACCATTTCTTTTCCCGTATGAATCCGCCAAATTGCTTCAGCAATTAATTCTGCCACTGAAATTACTTGAATTTTAGAGTCTGCTAAAACTTCAGGCCGATGGGCAATCGTATCAGTTACTAAAACAGCTTCAATCAAATCGCTACCATCTGTCCATTTACCATTAAGCCTTGTTAGAGCATCTCCAATGAACAAACCGTGAGTAGCCGCAATATAAATCTTCCTAGCGCCAGCCTGTTTGCAAAACCGAGCAGCTTCTACAATTGTTCCACCAGAAGCAATCATATCGTCAGAAATAACTACATCATAGCCAGCTACTTCGCCAGTCATACTCATTGCTTCAACGCCATTGGCATCCCGATTTTTATCAATAATAGCTACTCCAGCTGCCCCAATAATATCTTTCCACTTTCTAGATCGTTTAGCTCTACCCATATCTGGGGCAACTATCACAGTTCTAGCTGGATCAATTAATTTTAACAATTCTGGAATCACTACTTTGCTGGCATAAAGATTATCCCAAGGCCCATCAAAAGCACCTTGAGTTTGTTCAGCATGCAAATCTAGGGTTAAAATGCCATCAGCTCCAACCATTTGCAAAATTTTGGCTGTCATGGAAGCAGTAATTGGTACTTTAGGATTATCCTTACGATCTTGTCTAGCATAGCCATAATAAGGAACAACTACTGTAATTTTATTAGCTGAAGCTCGCTTAATGGCATCAATTAAAGTACACAATTCCATAAAATGATGAGCTACTTCTGGAGGACTAACTGCTTGAATAATAAAAATATGATTGCCTGCAATTTTAGGTTCGGTGGCTAAAGCCACTTTTTCTTCACCATCAGAAAAACGGCCAACTGTACCTTGAGCATTAAGTTTTTTCTTTAAAATTCCAGCTATTTTCTCTGCTAATTGACGATTAGAAGTACCACTAATTAACTCAAAACTTCCCACCAGCTGACTTTCTAAATCTTGTAAACATTGCTGCAAAAGATCAAAACGTTGTTGGGCCATTAGACCAGCAAAGGCTGAATCTGGAGAAATTAAAGTTGATTCTATTTTTTGAGGACTTTTTTCCCCCTGGAGTGAATGACCTCTTTGTCTACCAAAACGAGGCCCTTGCGGACCTCGTTTTTGTTGTTCTAATAATGTTGATTCAGTTAAGATTTCTGGCTGTTTTGCCATATAAATAGACCTTAATAATTAAATTATTACGTCTATTTATTTATATCCCATTGGTACTTCTGTCAAGACAACACTTAAACTCATACGACGGCTTTCGATGTCTAAACTCTCTACATTAACAGTCACTTCATCACCAACTTTTAATTGTTGATTAGGATCTAATTTAGTAGAGTGAATTAAACCGTCTACACCTGGTTCAACATTGACGAAAACACCAAAAGATTCAATTCTGGAAACTTTACCAGTAAAGGTAGTCCCTTCTGGATATTTATCAGCAATCGCCAACCAAGGATCTTCATTAAGTTGTTTGATAGATAAATTGAGTTTGCCAGTTTTATCATCAATACCTAAAACTTTAACTTTTAAGCGATCACCAACTTTGTGGTAATCTTTAGGATGATTAACTTTTTCCCAACTAATTTCGCTAATATGAATTAAACCTTCTACGTAACCAACTTGTTTGGCATCTTTAGCTTCAACTGAAACTTCCACAGTCACAAATAAGCCAAATGGCATTACGCCAGAGACAACACCTTCATAAGTGTCACCATCTTTGACAACTTGTAAAGCAGCATCTTTAAGATCTAATTGTTTAGCTTCACTAACGTGTCTTTCAGAGAAAATTAAACGATTTTTTTCTTGATCAACTTCAATAGCTCTTACTTGGAAAGTTTTACCTTTTAAGTCTTTAAGAGCCCCTACAAAAGCACGACCGAATTGGCTAGCTGGGACAAAACCACGTACACCATTTACCAACACAATTAAGCCACCTTTGTTAAGCTCAATACCTTTAGCTTCTAAAACTTCTTCTTTATCTAAAGCGTCTTTAAAGAAATCCCATTTAGCTTCATTAGCACTACCTTTAAGTGACATCATGATTAAACCGCTGTCATTATCAGTAGAAACGATTACAGCTTCAGTTTGATCACCAACTTTTAAATCTTCAATATAATCAACGGCAAAGTCATATTCTTTATCAGTAACTACACCTTCAGTTTTAGCGCCAATATCAATGCGGAGCATTTTATTGTCTTTGTAGGTAATTAAACCAGTGACACTGTCACCTTTTCTGGGAACAATCAATTTTGTATTGCTTTTGGCTAATAAATCAGCCATGGTGGTAGCTTTTACAGGAGCAACAACCTTTTCTTCTTTTTTAGTTTCTTGAACTTTTTCAACTTCTTTTACCTCTGCCTTAACTTCAGCTTCTTCAGTTTTTTGAGTAACTTTTTTAGCTTCAACAGCTTGTTTAGTAGATTTCTTTGCAGCTTTATCTGCCATATTAAAATTTCCCCTTTCATTGAGATAGGCCAAAGTATATCATAAAGAAGATATTTTTTAAGGAGCAACTTGAGAACGAAACCTGGGCTTAGACTTACTCTTGATTCTTTGTATTAAAAATTTCCAGGAGAATAAACAATATGAATATTAGCACCCCTAATAAAGAAGCCATTAGCAATAAAAAAATAATTGTCAGAGTTGACTACAATGTCCCTTTAACTGAAGTTGATGGTCAATGGCAAGTTAGAGATGATAAACGAATTAAAAATTCCTTAAAAACTATTAATTTTTTATTGGAAAATAAAGCTAAAGTGATTTTAATTTCCCATCTGGGCAGACCCAAATCTAAAGACGACCAGCAATTTAGTTTGGCTCCTGTTGCGCAATACATGCAAGCTAAATTAAACCTGCCCGTCAGCTTTATTGACGATTGTGTGGGAGAAAAGGTCAAAGCTGCCATTGAACAATTGCCAGCCGGCCAAATTTTATTGTTAGAGAACTTGCGTTTTTATGCTGAAGAAAAAAAGAATGACGAGCAATTTGCCCAACAATTAGCCAGCTTGGCTGAAATTTATGTCAATGAAGCCTTTTCCAACAGCCATCGCGCCCATGCTTCCATGGTGGGTATTCCTAAACATTTACCTGGTTTTGCCGGCTTTTCTTTAGCTGACGAAGTAGAAAATTTGGGCGCTTTAATTATTGAACCCAAGCGACCTTTTGTCATTGTTGTAGGTGGTGCAAAGATTGCTGACAAAGTAGAAGCCGTTAAAAACCTCAGTAATTTAGCTGATATTGTCTTAGTGGGAGGTGGCGTGGCCAATAATTTTCTTAAAGCCGATGGGATAGAAGTCCATAAGTCGTACCTCCAAGACGTCTCTTCTGACTTAGATAAAGAAAACGTCAACTATGTAGAATTTGCCGACAAATTAATTAATGACAACCGCACTGAACGTATTCTCAAAGACGGCTACATTCCCTTACCAAAAATTCTTTATCCCAGCGATGTCATCGCCGCTGCCCCAGCCGTAATGGAAAATACTGACGCCAGCGTACCTAAAGTAGAAGACACTCAGCTAATTGATCTTTATAAAGATTATAAAGATACCCCAGATGACAAAGACTTAATGTACTTAGATATTGGCCCTAAAACAATCCGCCTATATCAAGAAGTGCTATTACAAGCTGGAACAATTTTCTGGAACGGCCCAATGGGCGTCTTTGAAAAAGACGCTTTTAACCGCGGCACTTTAGAAGTTGCCAGGGCCATTGCCAAATCTGGAGCAATGACTGTTTTAGGTGGCGGAGATACTATCGCTGCTATCAAAAAATTTGACCTAGCCGATCGCTACGATTACGTCAGCGCCGCCGGTGGAGCTAGCTTAGACTTTTTGGCTGGCAAAGAATTGCCTGGGCTGAAAGCATTAGAAAGGTAAAAGTAAATGTGCCTTTATAAACACAACAAGCATTCTGCTTGAATGGTTTATAAAGGCAATTTACTTCTTACCGGTTAAATCGCTTCGCTCAAATGGTTTAGAAAAGTATATTTACTGTTCTTCTTACCATTAATTAATTAAACGCACCATCGTTCCGATGGAATGGTTTATAAGAGTAAGTTATTCTTTTCCTATTGCTTATAAACACAACAAGCGTTCCGCTTGAATGGGAAGAAATAAAAAATAAGTTTTGCTTGCTTGTCTTTGCTTCGCTGCAGAGATCTTCGCAAATCTTATTTTTTATTTTATTTTCCAACTTGTACGATATAAACGAAGCGAAAAATGCCAAAATCTTTGCCATGCTACTTCAAAAAATGCAGGCAATGACTTTACAAGTCCCACAGCAGATCTTAGTCTTTTTAAGTGAGTCTGATGCAGCGAAGCAAAGCGAACTCACTTAAAAAGCACTAAGATCTGCTGATATAATAAACCCCATCAAAATGACTATTCATCCTTATTATTTTTCCTGGCAAAAAAGATTTTTTGACTTGAGCTTAGCCATTATCTTATTAATTATTGGCTTGCCTATTTTAGCTAGCCTAACTTTAATAAATCTTCTTAGCATTGGTCAACCAATTTTTTATCTACAAAAAAGAATGGGGAAAAACAGACAAACTTTTTCTATTATCAAATTTAGGACCATGCAACGGAATGCTCATTTACTACAAAAAAAATATGCTCATCTCAATCAAGCCCCAGCCCCGATGTTTAAGATTTATGCTGACCCTCGCTTTGTCGGTATTGGAAAATTTTTGTCGAAAACTGGCTTGGACGAATTACCTCAATTAATCAACATTCTTAAAAATGAAATGAGTTTTGTTGGGCCTCGGCCATTGCCGATGGCAGAAAACCAAAAGTTAGACCCTAGCTGGGATTTCCGTTACGCAGTCAAACCAGGTATTTTTTCACTTTGGGCAGCAGATGATAAACACAATCGCAGTTTAAAAATTTGGCAAAAGTTGGAAAAGGAGACGCTAAAAAAAGGAGGAACAAAATTTGAGTTAAAATTAATAATCCAAATTTTAAGAAACCAATTAAGACAAATCATTAAAATTCTTTCAATTTGTTGAACTCTTTTTGATATTCTTTTTGCTGTGAAACATTTGTCTTTATAGAAATAGCTTTATAATAAACACTTCTTAAAAACTTTAATTCATTATCTTCAAAATAATCAGGGTAATCTTTTGATAATGATGCTGCTAAATAACTAATATCTTCACCTGATAAGTTTTTCAATGTGCTCTCCAAGAAATTAGCGTAGCTAAGACGATTATCTCCCCAGTATTTAAACGGGATATGACTCAATATTTTTACAATTTCAATTTCTTCATTTTTAGACAGGTTGTCAGAGCTATTAAACATCCATCCTAATGGTTTTGAAATTGACCAATTTTCATAATATTGAGCTTTTACGATAAAATTAGCTGCCAATAAATAATTTCTCTGATTATAATTTTCTCTAGCAAAAAACAAAAAATAAAATGCTAATTTTTCTTTATAAGATGATGGTAAACTTTCTTTATAAAAACCATATTTTTCTTTCTTCAAATTTAGAAACTTATCGATTTCTAATAAAGAATCTTGAGCTAACTTAAGATCATTATTCATAAAATACTTTGTCACTAGATCTTGATCAAGCATTTGCCATGGGTCAATCTCGTATAAATATTTTAAATACTGAATTTCAGCTTCATAAGAAATATCTCCATTTAATCTTTCCAATAGATAAATTGAATTATTTTTGTAAATTTCATCTAGCTTTTTTTGTTGTTCCAAAGTAAGTTTTTTACTTCTGCTAAAGATCAATCGATGATTATTAAAATAGGGAAAGAGTTCAAACGCAAAATCATCTTTCTTAAATACTAATGCTAAATCAACTAATAGATATAGAAATAAAATAGATAATAGGATATAAAAAAAGAATTTATAAATAGTAATCAATTTTATCTTTATTATTTTAAAATTTTTTAACAAAAATTTTAATTCATTTTCATAATTCTTTAATAAAAAGGCACAATAAGTAATTACTATAAAAAAAATTGAGTTTAATACCCAGTTAAAATCAAAAAAAGCTTCGATAGTACTAGTTAATAACGCTAAAAACAGACAAGCTCTAAAACTAAAATTCTTAAGATCATTTTTATTGGGTTTAATTAAAACAAACAAACAAACAAAGAAAAATAAATAAACACTGCCCCCCAATATCCCGGTAGTAATAAATTGCTCTAAAAACATATTGTGTGCTTGTGCAGAATAATAATCAGGAATTTGCTTATATTTAGTAGAAATAATACCGAAAGTCCCTGGTCCACTTCCAATTATCCATTTGTCTAAAAAACCCTGCCAGGCTTGTTGCCAATAAAATTTTCTGGAATCTGCTACAAATGGTTTACAAATTTTATCGACAAAACTTAATTTAGTTTGACAAAAATAACTATCTTTTGGAATCAAAAAAGAGAAAATAACACTTACAATAAAAATTAATCCTAATAAAGAAAAGATTAATTTTATTTTTTTTGAAAAAAATAATTTATCTTTATAAAAATAAACTATTAATCCTAGTTGCAAACACATTAATAAAATCGCAACTCTAGCGAAAGTTAAAAATAAATTAATAATAAAAAAAATTACTAAAAATAAATATTTTTTTTCTTTTTTTTGAAAGTAAATCCAATAACTAACTGGTAAAACTAATAATAACAATGAGCTTAAGTGAGAATGCCCATAAGAAGAAAAGACCATGTTCCTTCCTGGCAATAAGTTCCCCAGCTGCGGAAAAAATAAAAAGAAAATATTAAATAAACACATTACAATACTAGTTTCTAGAAGTAAAATCAGTAAAATTTCTTTTTTTAAAAAAAATTTTGGCAATGAATAAATAAAAATAAAATTTATAATAAAGAACAATAAATAAACTAAATTGTTTAAAGATAAAGGAAAACTTAAACCTTTCAAGGAAGAAAACAAATTAATTAAAAAAAAACTCACTAATAAAAACAATAAAAAAATAAAATTAACAGAATATTTTTTATCTAAGCTTTTAAAATAAAAGCTAATAAAAATTAAATAAAACCCGATAAGATAATAACTAAGATAAGTATCACCTAATAAAAATAATAAAAATATAAAAACAGAAAAAACAAAAATAAAAAAAACCTGCCTTGGATACATAGTAAATGCTAGTCTAACTTAAAAAAAAAGATATGATAAGTGGAAATTTCTCAAGAATAATAAGAAACAATGCATATTGGTTAAAAGACGGTACTCTCATTACTATTTTTATTGCCCTAAATAAACTAATCAACTTGCTATTAAAATATTTTTTATCCAAAAGGGGAATTGATGTCTTAGGAGAAACTCAATTTTTATTAACCAATATTACTTTTTTATCATCTCTAGCTTTTTTAGGTTTTCCTGGAGCAATTGTTAGATTTATTTCTATTTTTGTGGAAAACAATGAACTTGATAAGGCAGATAAGTTATCTTCTTGGCTAATCAAAAAAGTTTTTTTTATTGGCCTAATAATTAGTTTGTGTTTTTATTTAATTAACAATTTTATGTTAAAAATTGATAATTTAAATTTTTTCTTTTATATATCAATTCCTTTTTTCAGTATTCTAGAAATAATTTGGCAAACTTATAACGCAAAAAAACTTTTTTTAAAGTTTGCTATTGGAAAATTTTTAACTTTTCCTCTATTAAGGCTAATAATATTATTACTCTTAATTAGTTTAAAAAATATCAATAATGAAAAAATTACTAATTACCATATTTATCTGTCTTTAATCTTATGCATTCTAATCTGGATTAAAGAGATAATTAGATCTCTTAACTCCACAAAGCCTAATCAAATTGCAATCAACAAATCCACGAAAACAAAATTTCTAAATTATTCTTTTGATCTAAATATCGGCTTTATAACTTTATTACTTTATGAAAACATTGATATTTACTTACTAAAATTTACTAATGGAGGAATTGCTGTTGGGATATATTCAATTTATTTAGCCATAACTAATCTTATAGATTTAATTTTGAATCCATTTATTAATATCTTGCAAACTCACTTAGCTAAATTTCATAAAAATTTCCAATTGGGATTCAAAAATATTAGGCAGAAAAGCTTAGTTTTACTTCTAATCAGTATAGTTTTTTCTCTATTTATAACTATAAATAAAAAACTATTCTTTAATTTCTTTCATATGGATTTAAATTATCAATCAATAAATCTAGTTTTGTTATTTTTAATAGACAAAATTCTAAATATTAGCTTACTAACTCCAATCTCAATTTTTCTAGATTTCTATAAATATCAAAAATATACGGCAAAACTAAGCATTTATAGTCTAACAATAAAAATATTTTTGTGCTTTATTCTCTTCAAGGAAATTAATATTACGAATCTTATCTTGGCCAATATAATTAGCAAATCAGTACAATTAACTTTTTTATATTTTTATACGAGAAAAAAAATTAATATAAAACAAAAATCTATTTTTTATTAACCTGATCTTTTATCCAAAAATAAGTTTTGCTTAATCCATCTTCTAAGCTAATTTGTGGCTCCCAATTTAAAATTTCTTTTATTAAAGTATTATCACTATTCCTTCCTCTTACTCCCTGAGGTTTGCTTAGATCGTGTTTAACCTTTATTTTTTTATCAGCTATTTTTAAGATAATCTTTACTAACAGATTAATTGTTACCAAACGATTAGAACCAATATTAACTGGGTGATGATAATCACTTTGCATCAAACGATAGATTCCATCAACGCAATCATCAACAAAACAGTAAGATCTTGTTTGCTCTCCATCTCCCCAGATCTCAATTTCATTTTTAGCTGTAGCTATTTTACGACAGATTGCTGCCGGAGATTTTTCTCTTCCTCCTTCATAAGTACCTTCTGGGCCATAAATATTATGAAATCTAGCAATATAAGTAGATAAACCAAAATCTTCGAAATAATGGCGACACATTCTTTCCACAAACAATTTTTCCCAACCGTAACCATCTTCAGGATTAGCTGGATAAGCATCACTTTCTTTTAAAGCTATCACAGCCTCCTTAGCTTGACGATAATCAGGATAAACACAAGCAGAAGAACTGAAAAAAAACTTTTTAACTTTATTCAATCTGCTGGCTTCTAGCATATGAGTATTTATTAAAATATTATCTCTAACAATTTCTGCTTTATGAGTTTCAATAAAACCAATTCCTCCCATATTAGCTGCTAGGTTATAAACATGATCAATCTCATTGGTTGCCTTTAGACAATTCTTTTTTTCTCTTAAATCTAAAAGTAAAAATTCATCGGCCTGTGTTTCACTAAATTGTGGTTTCTTTATATCTACTCCCCTTACCCAAAATCCCTTTTTCTTAAGGAACTTAACTAAGTGAGAACCAATGAACCCGCCCGAGCCTGTGACTAAAATTTTCATATAATATATATTAATTATTAGAGATTAGTTTACAACAATAAAAAAAATCTTCAAAACTAAATTAGTTTAATTCCATAAGTTTAAAAGATTTCATAACTATACAGCTTATCTCCAGTTATTATTTGATAATCACAAACTTTTTCAATGAATGGACTAGAACCGCAGATATCAATTCCAGAGTTTAAATCATCCTTCTTTTTGATAAGAATTTTTTTTGAATAATTGTCATTTATAAATAAGCTTTTACTTCTACCAGCTAGCTCGTTAAGAGTAAAATTATCTAAAAAACCAATTTCAAACCATTTATCCATATCTGGAAAAAATATTACTGGACGGTGAATATTCCACTCTGTAAAGTATACAAAAATTTTATGATTAGCTTCAAAGTCACTTATACTTGAGTACACATGATAATCATTCCAATCATTATTCATGATAAATGATGATAAAGCTCCTTCAACAATATGTCTCCTATAACTAGAATTCATTTCACTTAAACTTTCTTTAATCCATATTTTACAGAAAATAATCAAAACGATTGTTATTATAAAAATCGATAAAAAATGTTTTTTACTTTTATCATATTTGTATAATTTATTTAACATTATTATCATTAAAATGACTGTCATAACTTGAAATGGGTATTGATAATATATTGACTCCATATTCCAAATAAAAGTTGGTAAAACAAAAACCCAACTACTTAATAAAATCAGTATTTCTTTTGGGGAAAAATATTTCCTAAAAAAAATATAAAAAAACTACTAATATAAACGATAATAATATTTATGGGAGAAACAAAAATAATTTTAAAAACATTAGGAATATCAAACTTAGCTTGATGTATATATGGATCATTAAAAACCAGCATCTTCCAAGATAGCAAACCAATAAATAAAAACGTTACTATCAGACTATATAAAATTCTTTTTTTTACTCTGCTTTGAAAGAAAATATCCCATATAAAAGGTACTAATAGTAAAAAAACAGATGTTTCCTTAATAAAAAGATTCAAAACAGTAAAGAAAAAAGAAACCGACCAATTACTATCAATAGTAACAAGTGATATTAAAAAAACCAATAGTTGTAAATGCTCGGCTGTCCCCAATCTATAAAAATTGCCGGCCGTACCTGGCAAAAAATATATAATCAACCCACCCAATATCGCTAAAATATATTTAATTTCAATCTGTCTTAATAATTTAAAAACTAATAAAACACTAGACAATAACAAAATAGATTGAAACAAAAAATGATTCGCCAAATTAATTCCAAATAAATCAAATAATATTTTTCTGTGAATAAGTTTTAAAGGACAAGTTCTAGAAGACTTAAACAATTCATTTGTAAATAAATTTATGTATGAATTCTGTTGAACTTGTAACAAATCTGTTCCATCATCCATTAAAGACGGAGAATGCACAAAAAGTAATGGGAAAATAAAAATAACAGTAATTATCAAATAAAAAATAAAAATGTGATATTTGCTGAATTTTCTATTATTTTTCATAATTATAAAAATATTTTCAAAACCTTACTATCGAAACTAAAAGTAAAAAGTGACAAAATTTTCTAATTTTAACTAGAATCTACACTCCAAAGGATAATTTAAATCCCATTTGAATTTATATAAACTAATAATTTTACCATCTTGTAAATCAATTTTTTTTAGCCTTTGTACTATTTGTGGTTGATATGGTGGGCTAAATCTTTTAAGGCACTGCTCTTCGTTAATAATTCTACCTTCACAAATTAAATAGCCATACTCTGCTATCTGATTCTCTTCAAGATTATTTCCAAATATTTCTAAGGGGATTAATCTTTTGCCCATTTTTTCTTCTAAAAAATACCAGTATGAGTGAGAAAAAAAATCAAAACACTTTCCTGTATCAGAAACAAAAATATTAAAATTCATTATAGTTGTTCTTTCATTTACAGGATTGGTTGCTTGTAAATCTTGAAATACAAAATTTGCAACTCTTTTATCAATTTCATATTCTTGCCTAAAATTATTTTCTAATATAAATAAACTAGGATAAATCATCCATGCTGATAAGAAAAGATAGGTAAATATTTTAAAAAAATCATTGGCTATTCGTGTCCAACCAATTATTATAAGAAATAACAAACAAATTGCTTCAGGATAAAAATAATGATTTTCATAATTAACTGGAGCAGTTAAAACAAAAAGCAAAGGAAATATATATAAAATTAATAAATAAATTTCTGGTTTGCTTTTTTTATTTATACAAAAAAAATTAACTAAAATAAGAACAGCTGGTATCAATATTTTTAAACTATTACTAAAATAATTAGTTGGCAATAAAAGTTCAATTAGAATTTTATAAATATTACTAGCTCTTAGTAAGATTTCTCCTAATTCTAAATCTAAGATACTATCGAAAAATAAATTATATCCATCAGAATTAACTGGCTTAGTCATCAATCTCAAAAAGAAAAAATTACTAAAAATAAAGATCATGGTCAAAAATAATTTTAAGAAAATAATTTTATTTTTTAAATGAAAAAACTCTTTTAATAAAAAAATTGTGTTTAAAAGACAAACTGTCATAGTAAAAAAGATAGCCGATAGATGTAAATGGGACATTAAAAAACTAAACAATATACTACTTAATAAAAAAAAGACGTTTTTTCCTTTGATCCCTATGTAAAAAAAATAACTGGTAAAAATAGTTAGTGAAATCAAAAAATTTGGTTGCCACAATTGTCTAGAAATATCTATAAAAAATGATGAAAAAGTAATTAAAAAAGTAAGCCAAATAGCCAAGTTTTTATTAGTTAACCTTTTTAGTAAAAAGTAAAAAAACAAATTAGCAAGTGAGTTTACAAAAGCAGTAACCAATAAAATTCCATATACATTAGGTGTTAAAAACCATAAAAAGGCTAAAAATAAGTAATAAAACGGTGAATTTATAATTTCATCTCTTCCACCTGCAGCATAAGGACGAACAATCTTTTCATCTCCCATATACTCCACATATCTTTTGGCTATAAAAATATCTCTAGCTGTATCACCAGTCCAATTTAAGGTATCCATCACTTTATAACTACGGAATAGGAAACTTAATAAAAATAAAAAAACTAAAGAAAAAATTTGTTTATCTATTTTTAAACATTTAAATCTCAATAAATCTAGTAAAAAAATTTTCAATTTCATTTTATATATTTGGAGATCTCTTCTATTTTTTTATCCCAGGTTTGATCTAGAGCAATCTTTCGTCTTAAATGCTGACTTGTTCTACAGAAAATAGAATCATCAGAAAAATTATTTATTTTATACTTAAAGTTTTTTCTATTAATAATTAGGCAGTCTTGTTTAAATTTAGCTACTTCCTTTATATTAGTGCTAATGACTGGTAAACCACAATAAAAATATTCAGCCAATTTCATTGGATAACAAAATTTATTGAATTTGTCATCTATTCTGTATGGAATAAAACCAAAATCAAATCTTTTAAGTAATCCCGGAATCTTGTTCTTAGAGACTACTCCATAATATTTAACATTAGAATAACTAAATAATCTTTTTATTTTTTTGTTTAATTTATCATTATTAATATTAGCTTTAGGCCCAACAAAAATAAAATCACAATTGTGTAGTTCTTTAGCCATTAAAGTAACTAGTTCATAATCAACTCTATTGTTAATAGTTCCAATAAACACAATTCTAAATTTAATATTATTTAATTTTTTATCCTTAAAAATAATTTTGTTTTTTGAAAATTGCCGCAGAGCAAATCCTAATGGCACAGATGTTATGTTTTTTTTTGCTGATATTTTGATTAGTTGCTTCCTTAAACTTTCTGAATTGGCAAAAACATGATTTGATTTTTTAATTAATTTAGAAAGTTTAGATTCAAGCTTTAAGCTATTGCCGGCATGATAGTCAACACAGTCAAAAACACTAATAAAAAAATTCTTTGTTAAAAATAAGAATAAATCAATATTATTTAATTCAAAAAACCAAAAATATTTTTTTCTATTTTTATATTTTCGATAAAAAAAAATTAATATTAATAAAAAACTAATCAAATAATTAATTCTTTTAATAAATTCCCAACGTTGACCTGGAATAAATTGAAAAGGAATATAAATTTTACTATTCCATTTTCTAATTAAAAAATATTCTTTTAAATTTTTTCTTTTTGCAAAAAATTTAATTAAATCTTTCCAAGATTTTGTTTCTCCCAATGCCAAGCCGATAACCTGATTATCCCGTGACAAAATTTTAAAAGTATTAGCAACATAATCACAATTGTCATCTAATCTAGAATTAAAAACTGAAAGGATAACGGCATTCTTTAGCATATTTTTTTCTCATCCATAAAATAAATTTGATATTTTTTAAAATTTGAAAAATTATTTTTGGATAAAGTAAAAAGTAACCTTTTTTTAAACTTAATAAGATCATGTAGCATTGTCCTAAAATAACTAAAAATAAATTTTTTAATAAAATTTCAACAGGCCAATGCAAAATTAAAACATAATTTAAATTCCTAAAACCAAAAAATAATTGCTTAAAGCTACCTCTTTTTGCTGTTCTAGAACCGACATGATTTACTAATAAATCGTTTTTAAAACTTATATTTTCTCCTAAACGTCTTAAAAGAATTGATAAATCTAAATCTTCGGCATATGCAAAAAAAAGAGGATTAAAAAAGAAACCAAATTTATTAAACATTTTTTTTACCAATTTTTGGGAAACATAAAAAGCAGTTCCACAAAAATACTTAGGATCTTTAGAACAATCAAGGTTTGGAAAAGCTAAACCACTATGATGGTAATTTAAACCGAAACTTTCTATGTTTTGTTTTTTCTTAATTAAAAAACTGGCCAAACTCTTTTCTTTTATTTTTAACAGTAAATACAAAAAATCTTCTTTTATCCATGTATCATCATTAATAACCAGATAGCCATCAAATTCCATTTTTTGAGTCACAGATAGAACTTGATTAATCGCTCCAGTAAAACCAAAATTGATTTTTGAACTAAAAACCTTAATTGATAAATTACTTTTCTTATCTAAAAATTTTTTATTTAATCTTTCTTCTAATAAAAATTCATTTGTTTTTAACTCATTAAAATAAATAAAAAAAGTAATTGTTAATTTTTTTTTCTCTTTAGGTATTAGTTCTTCATAAGAAGAAATCAAATTTTTTACTAGTTTAGAGAATAAAAATTGTTTTTTATTATAAATAGTAGGTATGACGACTGCTAAATTCATAAATTCTTATTAATTATTTTGGACAAAGATTTTTTAAAACGATCCTTAGAAAACTTTTTTGCCTGTCTAATACAATCTTTAGTTTTAAACTCTAGCTTTTCAAATTTTTCTATAGCTTTAATTAAAGAACTCTCTTTGTAATCTTTAAATAAAACACCTGTTTTTGAATTAACTATTTCCTTGGTTCCGCCACTAGCAAAAGCAATAACCGGAACACCAAAAAATAAAGCTTCAACTGTAGCCATTCCAAAATCTTCTTCTCTCGCACAATTAACAACAGCTTTTGCTTGAGCATAAAATTTTATCAAGTCTCTGTCACTAACAAATCCTACAAAATTGATGTTCTCTTTAGCTATTGATTCTAAATATTTTTTTTCGCTTCCTTTGCCTATGATAACTAAATATTCACCAAGTTTATTAAAAGCTTGAATTGCTAAATCTACCCCTTTCTGCTTTGCCAACCTTGAATGACAAAGATAGTAACTCTTTTTTTCGTGTAACAAAGGTCTATTTTTAATCGAAACTGGAGGATATATCAAGAAGCTATCTCTACGATAATATTTTCTTATTCTTTTTTGCACTTCTTTTGAATTAGCAATTAAAATATCTGGTCTTTGAGCAGCTAAAAAATCTTTTTGCCTTAGCCAAGATAAAAATGGTGCCAAAATTATTTTAAAAATTTTTTTTCTAAGAATTTGTGTTTCATTATATTCACAATATAAATACCTTGGTGGAGTATGAATATAAGAAACATGTAAAGTATTAGGGGAAGTTAAAACCGCTTTTGAAGAAAATGAGTGAGAAGATGAGATAACTAAATCATAAGCAGTTAAATCTAAATTTTCAAAATAAAAATATAAAAATGGCTTCAGCAAAATTGAAGCTTTATGAACAAAAGGAATTTTATTAAAAACAGAACCACAAACATGTCCACTGGTCTTTTTACGTAAAAATGAAAATTTTTCATTATTAAAAAGTGGAATAAAAACATCAGCATGAGGGTACATTTCTAATAAAACAGTTAGGACTCTTTCGGCTCCGCCAAATTCCACAAAAACATCATGAACAATTGCTACTTTAATATTTTTTATATTCATCTTTTAAACTAAAAACCTTGTCTTTACTATTGTAAATAAAAGCTCTTAAAAAGAAAAAAATCATAAAACCCTGAGCTCCATAACCATTATCAGTTAAACTATAAAGTAACCAGGTCCAACTAGATAAAGCAATTAGACAATAACTTTTAAAGATTTTCTTATCTTGCTTAAAAAACTTAATTAACCTTAAAAGGTCATACTTCAAAAAATAGAATAATAAAAATAAAAAGGCAAAAAAACCGACTAATCCAGTATCTGAAAGCCTTTCAAAAAAAACATTGTGTACACCAATACCATAATCAGGTTTTACAGTATATTGCTTAACACCAACATCATAATATCTTCTTAAAACGAAGTCACTAATATCATTATAAGTATTAGGACCAGAGCCCAAAATTGGATAGTTCTTAAAATTAGTTATAGCAGTCTGCCAATAAACATAGCGCATATCAATAGTCTCTAAATCCCTTTCCATGGCCGGTCTAAAAATTCTTTGTTCTAGATTAAAACCAAAATAAGTTTTAGTCACTAATAATCCAAACCAGACTATAAAGATCACTGGTAACAAAATCAAAATGACAATTTTTTTTCTTAATAAAAACATCAAGACAACAAAATGAATGAAAAATACCAAGGCATCAATTCTATTATTACTAATGACTGCTGTCAGCAGGCTAACAACTAAAGCTAAAAAAGAAAATAATTTATATCCTATCTTTTTATCTTCATCTAATAGAAACAAATAACACAAAGGACTAAGCATAATATAGGGTCCAAGACTGACATATTTTCCATAAGTTCTTAATTCATCTAAATAAAAATTAGCTTTATGATCTAAAAAAATAAAATAATAAAGATTATCAATAGAATATCTAAATATCAAAGAAAAAAAAGAAAATGCGAAAGTAACAAAAACTAAGGAGAATGATACTGCAATAATTAATTTCCAATCTTTAACTCTAAAGTTAATCATGGACATCGAAATTATCACAACCAATGATAAGTACGGATACCATAAAAATAGGAGAGAACTTTCGATTACCTGAGAAAAAACGGCAGAAATTAAAAAAGAAAAAAAGAAAATAAAAACGAATAAATTGATTTTCCTTCTAAAAATTAAGAATATTTTTTCTTTATAAAAAACAACTAAATATAAAGGTATTAAAAGACCTAATCCTTTAAGGATTCCATGAGTAGCTTTTGGCCCAGGAAAAGGCCATCTTAATGATTCAAAATAGGCAAGAATAAACATAACAATCAAAATGAAGATCAAAAATTCATCACGATTTTTCTTTAGAAAAGCTAAAAAATTTCTCAGCATTAATCCTTAACAAATTATATAATAATAGATAATCTATCAATAATTTTCTAAAATACCAGCCCAGTTTTAAATGAGTTATATTATCAATAAAAAAATAAAGTATCATCTTGTTTTATTTTCTCCTCATCTGGATGATGCTATCTTATCTTGCTATATACCGATTATCAATTCTTTAGAAAAAAAACAAAAAATTTTACTAGTAAGTTTTTTTACCTCAGCTCAAGTGGAAAATATCAGCTCCGATTCAAAAAATTTTATTAATGGGAGTGGCGAAAAAAATGCTTTTAGTCTTTTTTCCAAAAGAAAAAAAGAAGATCAAAAAATTTGTAAAAAATTAAAAATTGATTATCTTCATCTAAATTTCATCGATGCTGGCTTTAGATTAAATAAAAATAAAGCATTATTGTATCCAAATAACAAAAAAATTTTTTCTAATAAAATTAATCTAGAAGACAAGGAATTAATTAATCAACTAAAAAAAGAAATTATTTTCATTAAAAATAACTTTTCCACTAAAGATACAACTTTTTATGCTCCGTTAGGAATAGGAAATCATATTGATCATTTAATAATTAATAAAATTGTAAAGAAAATTATTACAAAAAAATTATTTTTCTGGGAAGATGTTCCTTATAGAAATAACCCTCTAGCTTTAATAGAAAAATTAACTCACTTAAAAATAAAAAAATCCTATCATCTGATAAATAAAAACCCTCAATATAAATATAAAATTGTTAATTTATATAAATCACAAATTGATGGACTTAAAAAATCTGGATTTTCTACTTACGATCTATATTACGAAAAAATCTACACTACTGAAAAAAGTTAATAATGAAAAAAAATATTTTTATTTATTATCAGGATATCGATAGCGGTGCGAAAGTCGCCACTGAAGAGATAATAAAAAAACTTAAAAAAAACCACCACTATAATCTTATTGTATATAAGCAAAAACCATTCGTACATCAAAAAAGATTAAGTTTTATTTTCAACTTAACTAATAATATCAAAAACTTAGTTAATAAACTTAACCATAGTGAGAATATAGATCTAATTTATTCTAGTGCATATTGGAGCTTTATTGCTAAAAAATTATCTAATAAAAACAAAAAACCTTTAGTCTTTCATTTTCATGGAGATCAAGAGCTAACGATTGATTCACACAAAATAAATTTAAAATTTTTATATATTTTAACAATGAAATTACTAGTTAATTTTTTGCAAAAAAAGGCTCTTAAAAAGAGTGATTTTCTAATTTTTGTTTCAAAAGAAGCAAAAAGAGAAATAATAGCTAAGTACAAAATTATTAGAAAAAATATTTTTGTTATTAATAACGGAGTTGATTTACAAAGATTTAAAATTGTTAAAGATAAAGTAAAAAATAAAATTAAAAGTAATCTAAAAATTAAAGGTAAGACTATTTTGTGTTCAGGGAGAATTGATTATAAAAAAAACATTGATAAAGTTATCGAAAGTCTTAATTATTTAGGGAAAAATTCAATTAATTTATTAATTGCATACCCCACCTTAAAAGATAAAGATTCCCAAAAATATCTTAAAAAATTGCATTCATTAGCAATAAAAAATAGATCCCAAAAAATTCTTTTCATTGAAAATAATCAAAATCTAGAAAAACTATATCAAGCTTCTGATCTGGTTATATTACCTTCCCAACAAGAGATGATGCCATTAGTAATGTTAGAATCATTAGCTTGTGGAACTAGTTTTTTTGGTACAAAAGTTGGGAATATTCCCTATATTATTAATCAAATTGATGATAATTATCTTTTAAAAGATATTAAACCTGAAACTATTGCTAAAAAAATTCAGTGGTTTCTATCTTTAGATTATAAGACTCAAAAAAAACACAAACTTATTGGATTAAAGATAGCTAGTTTTTTTTCTTGGGATAAAGCAGCCGGTCAGCTATTCGATATTTTTGATGTAGCCCTCAAGATTTAAAGTTTCAAAAGGTATCATAATAAAAAACCCATGTTTGACAGGCTGAAAATAAGAAAAATAGTCTAAACTGTCTCTTCTTAAGACTTTCATTTTAAGCTTTAAAGTAATATCTCTTTTTAAAGGATTACTTACTACATGAACAGCACCGTTGTAATCTGTACTAATCATCTGATTGTTTTTAACACTCTTGTCTAAAATTTCAGCTAAAATTTCTCCTTTATTATCAAGCATTTTATCGCCAATTTTTACTTTATCAGTGAACCAGGGATAGAGATCATAAGCCTCTAAAGTCACCTCACGATATAATTCTTCACTATTATCTTCCATTCCTTCTATAGACATAATGTTACAGTTAATCCGGACATTATTTGGAGCAACATAGATAACTGAACCTACTTGTAATGGTTCTCTACGAAAACGATATTGAGCTGATTTTTTTGAGGCACTAACTTTTAAACGTACTTTCATCCAAAGCATTTTACGTTCACCAACTTCAAATTTGCGAGTCTCTAAAACTTCTACTAATTTACTTCCTTGTGCGTCAAGCTCAATCGCTCCAGCTACAATTGGATCTGCTAGCCAATAAGGAGGATTTGGATTATCCCACCACCACTCCCCACCTGAAGCGAATAATTCAGCCGTAATATACTCATCTTTCTGCAATAAAACTTTACCAATTAAAAAAGCTAAGGTAATTATGGTTATAATAAAAAGTGGAATAAATAAATCATATTTGCCAAATAATCGACCATTGTCATCTAACAAAATAAATTTTTTATCTGCTAATTCAGAATGAGTCTTTTTCTTAGGCATAAAAATTTTCTTCTTGTGGGCAAGTATAAATTAAGGCATTCAAGTAGCAAGAATACAATAAATAAAGGAATTTGCAAGATATATCTCCTCCAAAGCCGTCGTGGTTCTTGAATTAATCGATAGAGCCATTCAAAACCAGCCTTTCTAATTTTAATAGGAGCTTGTTTTTTATTAAAAGATAAAAAATCAAAGGCCGCGCCAATAGCAATAATCACAACTCCTGGTAATTTAGAAGCAACTTTATCAATAAACAATACTTGTTTTTCTCCCCCTAAAGAAATCCATATTATATTAGCTTGGCTTTTTTTAATTAAAGTAAAGTATTTTTCTTCTTCAGTCACTGTTAAATCTCGATAAGGTGGTGAAATACTACCAACAATATTTACTTTTGGATATTTTTTTAAAACATTTTGCTTTAATTTATTGATAGTATGGTTATTACAGCCATAAAAAAAATGTTTTATTTTTCTGTTACCATTTGAGTCTGCCAAACAATGATCCATGAATTCTGGCCCATATAATCTCACTGCCGTTTTTTTACCTTTCCAATGCTCTAACCAAACTAAGGGCATCCCATCTGCCACAACATAATCAAATTTAACAATCGCATTAAAAAGGTTGTCACTAAAAAAAGATTTGACAACGTCATTCATCGAAGCTGGAAGTACTTTAATGGCTTTTTTGTTTTTTGATAAAGCAACTTTAATTAATTTTTTAGAAAAATTTTCTAAACTAGTAGTGTAAAAAGAAAAGCCAAATAATTGCATTATTTATAGATAATCTATGATATATTAAGCGTTAGTATTTTTCCTATGACAAACTCTAGAATTTTAATCACTGGCGCAGCAGGATTTGTTGGCTCGAATTTAGCAAATCAGCTCATTAAAAGCAATCATCAAGTTTTTATCATTGATAATCTAAGCAATGGCAATAAAAAATTTATTAATAAAAAAGCTATTTTTTTTAAAGAAAACTTATTAAAAAAAAACCAAGTTTCAAAAATAATTGATTCAATAAAACCAGAAGTAATATTTCATTTAGCTGCTAATATTAGCCTAACCGAATCTATCGTGAACCCACAAAAAGATGCACAAAATAACATTATTGCTACTTTAAATCTTTTAGAAGGTCTTAAAAATCAATCAATTAAAAAATTTATTTTTTCTTCAAGCGGTGGAGCTATTTACAAAAATACTGGTAAGCCAACAGATGAAGAGTCTCAGATTGAACCACTAAGCCCTTATGGTGTCTCAAAATTAAGCTGTGAAAATTATCTTAAATATTATGGACTAAGCTATAAATTCCCTTACGCTATTCTGCGTTACTCCAATATTTACGGATCAGATCAAATCTATTTAAAAACTAAAGGAGTGATTGCTACTTTAATCAAACAAATTAAAACTAATCAACCACTAATCGTTAATAAAAATTTAACTAATTCTAGAGATTATATTTATATTAAGGATGTGGTTAGCGCTAATCTAAAAGCTTTAAATTATGCCGACAATGGCATTTTTAATATTTCTTCCGGAAAGGCAACTAATTTAAAAAAGTTGATTAAATTACTAAGTAAATTCACTACAAAAAAACTAATTATAAATTATAAAAATATTAATAATCACGAACAAAGTTATAGCTGTTTAGTTAATCAATTAGCTATAAATAAACTTAATTGGCAACCGAAATATAATCTAGAAAATGGTTTAAAGGAGATGTTTGAAAATGACTAAAATTTCCCTTGTTATTCCCACTATCCGCAACTTAGATTTTCTTAAAGCTTGGCAAAAACAATTTTTAAGTCTTGATCCGGCTAGAATTTCTCTTACTTTAATTATTTGTGAAGATCATCCTCAACCAACTATTAAAATTCCTAATCTTAAAAAATTTGAACAAATTCCTGCCCTTAAAAAAATTGAGCATTATTCCTGGCAAGAAATTGATCAAGATTTAGGTAAAAATAGTTGGATTATTCCTCGTAAAGTTTCTGGCATTCGTAATTATGGTTTTATCAAGGCCTACCAACAAAAAGCGGATGTGATCATTACTATTGATGATGACTGTTACCCAGTTAAAGGCCACAATTTGATCTTAGACCACTTGGCTAACTTGAAACTGACTATTCCTAAACACTGGACAAATAGTTATCCAGATAAGCGTCATCTTTATACTCGGGGGATTCCTTATTTAGTGAGAAATGACAAACCAGTGATGCTTAGTCACGGTTTATGGACAAATGTTTTAGATCATGATGGGCCGACTCATCTACAAAACCTTAATTTTAAAGCTGAATTCGCCCAGCATTTTTTGCAGATTATCCCAGAAGGCTGTTTTTACCCAATGTGTTCGATGAATATTGCTTTTAAGAGAGAAATTACGCCCTTGATGTATTTTTCGCTGATGGGTGAAGATCCCACTGGTAACAAATGGGGTTATGATCGCTTTGATGATATTTGGGCCGGTATTTTCGCTAAAAAGGTTATGGATCATCTGGAACTTGGGGTAGTTAATGGCGCGCCTTTTGTAGAACATCGCAAAGCCTCTGATCCTTTCAAAAATCTCCAAAAAGAAGCTAAAGGCATTGAAACCAATGAACAACTTTGGCGAGAAGTAAACAAATACCAATTCAAAAATAAAAACTTAAGCCAAAATTATGTGGCCTTAATTAATAGCTTAAACATCAAGGAAAAATACTTTGATAAATTAAAAGAAGCGGCTAAAGTGTGGGTAAAAGTATTAGGTGGATAAATTATTAATAGATATGATTAATTACAAAAAGATTAAAGTTTACAAAGATTTTAATTTAAAAAAATTTTCTGATTTTAATAAAACTAAAAATAAGCTAATTAAAAAACTTAAAGAAGCTAATTTTGTTGAAAACCTTTACGAATATGGAAATAGTCAATATTTACCTGGTATCTCTGATTTAGACCTATTAATTATAGTTAACGATAAAAAAGTAGATTTAAAACTCCTAAAAAATTTAAGTGAAAATCTTTATCATCTCCCATATATTTTGCATCATAAAGATTTACATGATTTTATAAAAAACAACTTGTTTCTATTTAATTTAAATCAAAAATTTTCTGAATCTAATTTAGAAAATCTATTTAACCCAAATAAAAATCTAAAAATTAAAATAGACTCTTATCAATTATTTCTTGCTATCATTGAAAATATTTTTATACGTAAAATTTATATCCATAATATATTGCTTAATAAAAAAATTGGTTATAGGACAATTTTTAAAACCATCAAACAATACTATACCAGTATTGAGAGGTTAAACAAAATTAATTATTTTAAATTAACTAATGAAGAGAAAAACAGTTTAGAACAAATTAAAATCAAAATCGATCTAATTAAAAATAAGATTATTCAACAAAAAAAAATTAACTGTCAAGAGATCATCAATGATTTTATTTTTGCAGAAAACTTTTCTAACACCATTATTAATAAGGCAATTGTTAAAATAAAATTAAATTCCAAAAAATCTAATAAAAAAATTCAAGTAAAAAAAACTGATTGGGGGAATATTATTTTTATTGATAGCCAAAATTATCTTATTAAATTTATTTTTAAAATACTATCATCATTTTTTAATTTGATGGTCTTTGATAATAAATTTTTTGATTATTTAAACAGACTTGAACAAAAAAATATACAAGAAATTGATATAGACAAAAGAACCAACTCAATTAAAAAATGGCAAAATTTTATAAAATCTAAAAATCTTATCAATTACACTGGCTTTGCGAATATTGATATTTATTTTAAAATCAAAAACTAGAATGATCTCTATTTTTATTCCTACTGCAGATAGGCCAACCAAATTAAAGAATTGTCTTATTTCAATCACTAAAAATACTTATCAAGATTGGGAAGTTTTTGTTATTGACCAGAGTAATAATGATGACTGCAAAAAAATTATTAAAATAATTAATCACCCTCAAATATATTATTTTAAAATAAAAGAAAAAAATAAATCAAAAGCAGTAAACCGTTATTTAAATAAAGCTAAAGGTGAAATTGTCGCTTTCACTGATGATGATTGCGTTGTTACAAAAAATTGGCTTAATCAGATTAGCAGATCTTTTGCAAATAATGATGAGACAGCTGGAGTTTTTGGTAATATTTATCCATATAAAAATAAAAAGAAACATTTTTGCCCTTCAACTTTTATCAAAAACAAAGAAAAATTTATTACTAATCCCAATCTAATTCATTATAAAAAAATTGGCTTGGGTAATAATATGGCTTTTAAAGCTGAAGTTTTTAAACAGATAGGTGGTTTTAAAGAATGGCTGGGGCCAGGATCTGCAGCACATTCTGCTTTTGAAGGAGAATTTATCTATCGTGTACTTAAAAATAAATATTTATTATTTTTTAATCCACAAATTAAAGTTTTCCATGATCGTTGGTTAGATTTTAGAAAAGAAAATTATCTACAATGCAAATATTCTTGTGGCAATATGGCTTTTTATTTTTATTATCTATGTAGAGGAGATTTTAGGATAATTAGCCAAATAAAGCACAGAATTAGAGAAAGAATTATCAATGGTTTGAAACCTCAAAAAAGATCTTTCAGAGATAACTTAGGCAATTTTTTTTATGTTTTGCGAGAATTTATCTTTATGCTTAAAGGGACTTTAATTGGCTCTTTATTCTCAATAGAATATCTAGAAAAAAGAAGATAAACAAAACTATGATTTCCATTTGTATAAATACTAAAAACCGTACAACTGCCTTAAAAAAAACAATTTTTTCAATTAAAAATAGCGATTATCTTAAAGCTTATGAAATCATTATTATTGATCAATCCAATCAAGATAATTTAGAAATAAATCACAAGTCCTGCCAAAAATTTACCAACGTTAAACACATTATTCACAATGAATCTGGTACAGGAAAAGCAAAAAATCTAGGAATCAAACTCGCTAAAGGTAATATCATCGCTTTTACCGACGATGACTGTATTGTGACAAACAATTGGTTGAAAAATATTGAACAAGCTTTTAATAAAAATAAAACAATTGCAGCTGTTTTTGGTCAAAGCCTGCCTTATCAAGCGCAACAACATCAACAGCAAACTTGTGTTTGTACTCTTAGCAACAGAAAAAAAGAAACGATCATTACTCAGCCTTGTTTCCATGCTGAACAGATCGGCTTTGGCAATAACATGGCTTTTCGCACTAAAGTTTTAAAACAAGTAGATGGCTTTAAACCTTGGTTAGGTCCTGGTTCTATTGGAGAAAATGCTGAAGACGCCGAAATTGCTCTTAGATTACTTACAACTAAACATCAAATTCTCTATAGTCCAAAAATAAAAATTCATCATAATAAGTGGTTAACTAAAAAACAGTTTTATCAGGCTCAATTGAGTTACATTTGTGGAGAATTTGCTTGTTACGGATTTTATGCTTTCCAAGGTTATCATTTTGCTCAAGAAATTTTAAAACAAAGTTTAAAAAACTATCTAAAAGAAAGTTTTGTTGATTTTAAAAATTTACTTAAATTAGAAAAAGATAGTGGCTATTTTTTAGGAAAACAACTACAAAAAATCTTTTCGATTATTAAAGGTCTGTGGATTGCTTTATACTACAGCTATAAAGAACATCTAAACAATAAACTTATTGCCAAATAACCTGATTAATTTTCCCGATACTTCCTCACAACTTCTTTTCCGCCATCCATTTTTACCTTACCGCCCTCTATCCAAATAAATCTTTGGCAATTGCCTTCCAAAAACTCTAGCCAATGGCTAACCATAATAATAGTTTTATTAGCTTTAAAAAATTCTTCTATTTTAACAGCAGATTTTTTTCTAAAATCTTTGTCACCCACACTAATAGTCTCATCCAGCAATAAAACATCTGGATCACTGTGTACAGCCACCGAAAAACCTAATCTTAATTTCATGCCTTGAGAATAGGTATATAAGGGGGCATCAATAAATTTACCGAGATCGGCGAAATCAACAATTTGTTGATATTTAGCTTTCAATTCAGCTTTAGTCATGCCAATTAACAAGCCGTTTAAAAACAAATTTTCTTCGCCGGTTAATTCAGGATGAAAACCAGCTTCCAAATCAATTAACGATACTAAACGACCTTTGAGTTTAACTCGACCAGAAGTGGGAGCCGTAATACCAGCAATAATTTTTAAAAGCGTGGTTTTGCCTGCGCCATTTTTACCAATAATGGCGATCTTTTCTCCTTGAAAAATTTCTAAATTTAACTTATTTAAAGCCAAAAAGTTTTCTTTATTATTAAAATTAAATAAATTTTCTACTAACGTTGGCTTTTCATGATGCAAAATGTAATTTTTAGTCACATTGTGTAAGTGAATTAAAGGTTGTTTAGTCATAACTTACATCCAATCATCAAAAAATTTGCTTTGAGCTTTAAAAACCACAATGCCCAAAAATAAAATTACAACAGAAATAATTAAATTGGCAACCAACATTTTTAGATCTGGAAAAGCTAAGTCCAAAAAAGCGAATTGAAATAAATTAGTCAACGCCGTCATTGGGTTAAAATAAAATAAAAAATGTAACTTAGCTGGAATTAAATCTAAGCTATAAACAATTGGCGTGGCATAAAACCATAAAGGCATTATCGCACTAACAAAAAAATTAATATCGCGATATTTAACATTTAGAGTTGAAAATAAAAGTGACAAACCAGTGATTAGTAAAGTTTCCCAAATAACTAAAGCTGGCAAAATTAATAGATTCAACAAAGGCATGGGCTGAATCACTAAAGCCACTAACAAAAACAACAATAAAGAGATAGCAAAGTGAAATAAATTAGACAGAATAATAGATAAAACAATTACTTCTCTAGGAAACTTAGCTTTTGCTATTAGGGATCTTTCATTTATAAAAGTAGGCGTATTTTTTAACACCGTCATATTAAAAAAATTCCAAGCTAATAAGCCACTAAATAAAAACAAAAAATAATTATCTACTTTAACCGGCACAAAAAATTGAAAAATAAAACCCATGATCAACATTTGCAAAACTGGATTTAAGATCACCCACAAAAAACCAAAGACCGCTTTTTTGTAGCGGGCTTTAATTTCTTTTTCTGTCATGGCTAACAAAAAATCTAGCCATTTTTTTAATTTGCTTTTAGACATTTAATTTTCTAAACTAATTTTTACCTATTGACGCACTGTCAAAAATATCTGTATTCTTATTATACGTCAAGTATTATTCGGCTTGACTTGCACTTAGTTTATATTTGTACAAGAAATTAAAAAAGTCATATGATCAATGCTTTAGGGGCAGCCCAACCAGTCTCTACTAACCAACCATCTAATAACAAGATTGATAATCTTGAAAAAGATATTGCTGGCGCAGAAACTGCTCAACCAGTATTAACTAAACAGAATATCCCCACTGTAGAAGCAGTCGCTCCTACAACTCCTAACTCAACTTCTCCAGAAACCATGGCAGAAGATAAAAAGCCAGGTACTGTGACTATTAACCCTGATCTTAAAAATTTCAAGTCAGGTAAAAAGAAAATCAATCCCAAGCTAATAATTGGAACTTTAGTTTTAGTTTTACTTTTGGTTGGTGGCGGTGTTGGTTTATATTTAACCAGAATTAGTCAAGAAATAAGACAACAGGCAGCTGTTGGTGATTACTGTAATGATGAACCAGATTGTAAAGACGGAGCTAGCGATACAGCCAAATATACTTGTGATACAAATGATCCAAACCACCCAATCTATTACAAGGGTGTTTGCAAATTAGATACTTTAAATTGTAGTAGCGTTACTAACTGTGGCACTTGTAATAATGGTGCTACCAAAGTTGGTTGTGTCTACTATCCTAGCACTGGCGGTTGTGGCCCAGAATGTCACATTAAATGTGCTGATGGTAGTTGGAGTTTAACTGTTGGTAATGGACCAACTTGTGACAATGCTAATTGTGATGGAGCAACTCATGTTACTCCCTGTGATAACTGGGAAAAATGTTTAGTGGTATCTACTCCTACCCCCACTACTCCTAGTGGCGGTGGTGGGCCTGGTACATCTAACACACCTACACCTACTATGCCAACGATCACCTTAACCGCTACCCCAACTGGTACTCTTAGCCCAACCCCTACTGGTAAACTTAGTCCTACCCCAACTGGTACTCTTAGCCCAACCCCTACTGGTACTTTGAGTCCTACACCTACTATGCCAACTATAACCTTAACTGCTACTCCAACTGGTACTCTAAGTCCTACCCCTACTGATGTAATTATTAGTTCTACTCCAACTAGTACTCCAGTAGTTGGGGCAACTAATACGCCAGTTCCAACTAAGGTAGTTTATAACTACACACCAGCTCCTACTAGCCCAGGTTGTAACAGCTACTGTACTGAAAATTCAACCTGTACTAGCATCAACGCTAACTGGATCTGTTATGAAAACAAATGCCGCTTAGATGTTAACCCAACCAGTCCTTACTGTGATTATCCACAGGTTCTACCAAAGACTGGCCCAACCGAATGGCTTAACTTCTTAAAAGTTGGCTTAGGGATGCTTGGTACCGCCGCTTTACTCTTACTAGTTCTCTAAACAAGACTAAAGATTAAAAATAAAACCCGCCTTAAAAAAGCGGGTTTTTTAGTGACTTTTGAGTTATAATCTAAACTGAAAAGGTCAACTAGCCAAAATCAACACTGTTTTTAGCCGACCACTTTCTATTAATATCTTAATCAATCAACGAGCCGATAGCTCAGTCGGTAGAGCAGAGAGCTTATACCTCTCCGGTCGTGGGTTCAAGTCCTACTCGGCTCACAAACAACAGCAAAACCTTGCTTCTTTAATCAAAAGCGTTATAATTCATCGCTTCGTGCTGATAAAGTGTAAAAACCAACTTAAAAAGTTAAATTTAAAAGAAATACTTATCTACTCTGCTACTCAGCGCCTTTTATCTATAGTAAAATGAATAAGCTTAACATGAAAAAATTCTTTTCAAAAATTATTAACTGGCTAAAAGAACACTGGAAACTTACTCTCTTTATTGTAGTTGTTCTAGTTTTAATTGCTGGATTAATCACTAATAAAGCCAAGAAAAATCAACCTAAATTAAATTTTGTTCGTCCTAGTATAGAAACTCTTACCCAAACTCTAGAAGTATCCGGAGTGATTGATGCTCAACAAAAAGCAGACTTGCGTTTTGTTGCTGGGGGTAAATTAGTTTATTTGGGTGTTCAAGAAGGTGACTGGGTTAAAAAGTGGCAAACTATTGCCAGTATTGACCAAGCCAGCTTACAAAAGAGTCAAGAAAAATATCTCAATGCTTATATGCAAGAACGCTGGGATTGGGATCAATTAGGTGATGACACCAAAGATAGAACTTTACCTAAAGATGAATTGCGTGACAAAGATCAAGCTCAATGGGATTTAACCAACACCGTTTTAGATGTAGAAATCCAAAATATCGCCATTGCCAATACTAGAATGACAGCGCCTTTTGCTGGTTTAGTTACCCATACACCGGTTCAAACCACCGGGGTGGTTTTATTAGCCACTGATTATTTTGAAATTGTTAACCCTGATACACTATACTTTAAAGCTCAAGTAGACGAAGAAGACATTGCTAAAATTAATTTAGGACAAACTGGCCGGCTCATTCTTGATGCTTATACTGATGAAACCATCAATACCAATCTAGACTATATTGCCTACCAAGCTACTCAAACTAGTGGCGGCACAGTTTTTGAAGTTCGTTTTCCTTTATCTCAAGTAGCCGCTAATCTTGAAGCTACTCAAAGCTCTCAAGTTAATAGCTCTATTTACCAACAACTTTTAAGCAAGTATCGCTTAAGAATGAATGGTGATATTGCAATTGAATTAGCCAAAAAAGAAAATGTTTTAAGCATTCCAATTTTAGCCACCACCAAAGTAGATGAACAGATTTATGTTGAAATTAAAAATGCAGATGGAACAACTAGTAAACGAGCCATTAAAACTGGTTTAGAAACCGATGAAAAGGTGGAAGTCCTAGAAGGTTTAAGCCAAGAAGACGAAATTGTTTTACCTGAGTAAATTTACTAAGTTAAATCCTAAACATTAAAATTTGGCTTACTACTGTCTAATTAATTCATGTCAAAAAATCTAACTAACAAGCAACCAGCTACTAAAACCGTCCTAAAATTAGTGGATGTTAGCAAAACCTATCAAATTGGTGACCAAACGATTGCTGCTCTAAATAAAATTAATTTGGAAATTAAAGAAGGTGAATTTGTAGCCGTCATGGGCCCATCTGGATCTGGAAAATCTACTTTTTTACAAGTTGCCAGTATTCTTGCTCAAGCTAGTTCCGGAGAAATCTATCTTAACGAAAAAAATATTACCAGCTATAACGAGGTACAAAGAGCTAGATTACGTAATCAAGAAATCGGTTTTATTTTTCAACAGTTTAATCTTCTAAAGAAAACCTCAGCTTTAGACAACGTAGCCTTGCCCTTAATTTATGCTGGTTTATCAGAAAAAGCTCGCTTAGCTAAAGCCAAAGACATGCTGGAGAAAGTTGGTTTAGGCGATCGGCTTAAAAATGGCCCCGCCCAACTTTCTGGTGGGCAACAACAACGGGTGGCTATTGCCAGAGCTTTAGTTAATAACCCTAGTATTATTTTTGCTGATGAACCTACTGGTAATCTAGACTCAAAAAGTGGTTTAGATATTGAAAAAATACTTAAAGAATTATCTAAAGAAGGCAAAACTATTATCATGGTTACTCATGATCCAGAAGTAGCCAAAATTGCTAAACGTCAAATTTGTATTAAAGATGGCCAAATTGTGGCAGATAGTCATAAACAGGCTAAATGCCAAGATAAAACATGAATCTAAAAAATACTTTTTTTACTGCTCTCAAAGCTCTCTGGACTAACAAAGTCCGCAGTTTTTTGACTACTCTAGGGGTAATTATTGGTGTTAGCTCTGTAGTCATGTTAATTTCTATTGGTAAAGGCTTAGAAAGTTATATTACCAATCAATTTGAAAGCCTCGGCTCTAACAATATTTATATTATGGCTGGCGATGTTTTTAATGAAGAAGGCGGCTTTAACGCTCAACAATCTGAAGTAGCTCAAATTAGCATCAAATTTAAATTTGATGACTATCAAAATATTATTAAGCAAAGTGAATTTGTTGATAAAGCAACTTATTATAATGTGCAAATTGACAAAGCTAGCTTTCAAAATAAAAGCAAATCTGTAAGTTTGCTGGGTACTACACATCAATATCATCAAGTTATCACTACTGATCTTAAAACTGGTAGATTTTTTAATAAACAAGAAGAGCAAAGTGGTGAAAAAGTCGTGGTTTTAGGCTATAAAATCAATGAAGAATTATTTGGTAAAGCTGATGGCACTGGTAAAAAAATCAAAATTGGCAACCAAACCTTTGAAGTAGTTGGTGTAGCTGACGAAGTTGGCGGTGGCAGCTTTGGCGGGCCATCTTTTGACACCTATGTTTATATTCCTTTTAAAACAATGGGCCGTATTTACAATAGTAATGATATTTTACAAATGGTCGTCAAAGCTAAAGATAAAAATCGGATTGAAGAGACTATCAAAGCTTTGGAAAAAACCCTTGAAAAAAATTATGATGACGATGAATTTTCTGTCATTGACCAATCCGAGATTTTAAATGTCATTAATGACATCATTGGCACTTTGACAGTTGCGTTAGGCGGAATCGCCGCGATCTCTTTGCTCGTAGGTGGTATTGGCATCATGAATATTATGTTAGTTTCAGTGACCGAAAGAACTCATGAAATTGGATTAAGAAAAGCCTTAGGCGCTACCCCTTCACAAATTCTCCTGCAATTTTTAATTGAGGCCGCTGTCTTATCTCTATTTGGCGGCTTAACTGGCTTAGGACTAGCTTTTGCTGGCTCAGCTATTATTCAAAATTTCTTCCCTGCTAAAGTGACCCTCGATGCCATCGGCTTAGCTTTTGGTGTTTCCACTGCTGTAGGCCTCATTTTCGGGGCTGCTCCAGCTCAGAGAGCCTCTAAACTCTCTCCAATTGAAGCCTTGAGATATGAGTAACAGCCCAATTCCCTTAGCTTAAATTCAGGTTTATACTAAAAAGGTGCAATTAATAAAACGACTTCTGATTATTATTCTTGTTTTGGTTATTCTTGGCTGTGGTTTAATTTGGGCTGATAATCATAATTATCTGTCTCACCCAGTTTTCGCTAAAGTTAGCCAACTTATTAAAAAAATTCCACTGCAAAATTTAGCCTTCTTACAAGCTAAAAAAAATCAAACTAACAATGAAAACTTAAATAAGATCAGCCAAGATGTTGAAGAACAAGCTAAAATTTTAGGTCAGAGAGCCCAAGAAACTGGACAGCATGTTCAACAAGTTTTAGGGACCAGTATCAAAGTCAATGAAACTGAGAATGGCAAAAAACCTTTATCAACCCAAGCTTTAGAATATGGCCGTTATATTTATTGTAAAAGTGTTGTTGATGATTGGGAAAAGCAGCAAGCCGCCCAATCAAGTCAAAATGATAACTAAGTATTTTTCCGACTAAGTAAGTATGTTTGCAATTTATCAAAATCAGCTTCGGTATTTTTTAGTTAATTTATTAGAAACACAAGAAAAAAACTATTGTGATCAAAAATGGGCTAAAGATGTATTTAGACGTCTAAAATCATTCGCAGTAAATGGCAAATTATTTCGTGGAAGCCTGTGTTTAGCCATAGCAACTGAGTTAAAAAAAGAGTTTCCATCTTCTCAATTACCAGAAGATTATTTAAAGATAGCCACTAGCTTAGAACTAATTCATTCAGCTTTATTAATTCAAGATGACATCATGGATCAAGACCAATTACGCCGAAATCAAAGCACTATTCATCAGCAATATCAACAACTAGCAGAAAATCAAAATTTTGCCCAAACTCAGCTTTTTGGCCTTAGCGCGGCCATTTGTGTTAGTGATCTATGCCAATTTTTAGCTTGGGAATTAATTAGCTCTACCCGATTAAACACCCATATTAAAGACAAACTAATCAAAATAATTAGTCATGATATTAACCAAACTGCTTTAGCTCAAATCAGCGATTGTGAATTTGCGCTGTCACCACAAGATCCCACCCAAGAAGAGATCTTAGCAATGTATCTAGCTAAAACTGGCCACTACACTTTTTCTCTCCCCATGCTCTGTGGAGCTGGTTTGGCTGGACTAAAAGATAAAAAAAGTCTTGGTTTATTGGCTAAAATTGGTGAGAAACTAGGGATCATCTTTCAAATTAAAGACGACGAATTGGGAATTTATGGCGAAACAGAAAACACAGGTAAACCAGTGGGAAACGATATAAAAGAAAACAAAAAGACTATCTGGCGCTATTACTTACTAAAATCAGCTCCAACAGCCGAAAAAGCTAAGCTCAACAAACTTTTTGGTAACAAAAACCTTAAGCCAGAAGACTTAAATTTAATTAAACAGGCAATGATTGATTACCAAGTCAAAAATAAAATTGACCAATTAATTGAACAAAAAAGCCAATTGGTTAAAAAAAACATTCAACAATTAAAAATGCCTCAACTAAATCAATTCTTAGAAAACTTACTAGAATTTAATTTACAAAGAAACAAATAAATTCACTTAATTTTTCTATCCCGCGCAGCAAGCTGCGTAGTATTTCATTAGAATAAATTATTTTTTGGATTTTTTAGGATGATCTTCTCTAGTTATGAACCAAACAAAAAAAGTCATAAAAACCACAACTCCCATATTCATTAAAAGATAAACACTTTCTTTACTTAGAGAATCTAACATCTTTCTTCCTTATATTAAGTAGATGATACGATAAAAAATATAAAAAACCAAGTATTAAGAAACCAACTAAAATTAATTTGTTGTTTAAATCAAAATCAATTAATAAAGGACTAACCGAAGCTCCCATAAAAATTAAATTACCTAAATCTAACAATTTATCTGCAAAAAGTTGTCGTTGAGCACTACTAAGTTTCCCATTCATCTTTATCTCATCTTAAACACTAAGCTGACGAGATTTATGACACTAGGAGAATTGCTATAATTTGCCTAAAAAAAATCACACACCTCTTTTACAACTTGGCTCTTACAGCCATTTCTTCTTCTACCACCTGTTTATCTTGTCCGTATTTCAATCTAGATAATTGTTTAATCATTTCGGCTAATTTAGGATTCATTCGGGCTGATTGGGCTTCAATATCTTTATATAAATTCATGCTAAAAGCTGAAACAGGTTCATTGTTAACAATAGTTTTAATATAAACGTGGAATTTTTCAATATTAGCCAAATCTGTTTCATTAAAAATAGGAGCAAATTCATGTTGTAAAAAGCTGGCATCAGTCACACCAACTCTAAAAGACACCATCGTTCCAACGTTCCCAAAAACTGCATTTTTAATTTCTTCATCAATCTGACCAATAAACTGGTTAGCCACAATTAAATTAAGCCTGTATTTACGAGCTTCAGAAAGAATAACGGCAAAATCTTCAGTGGCATAGTTTTGAAATTCATCAACATAAAGATAAAAATCATTGCGTTGTTCCATTGGCACATCTTGACGACTCATAGCAGCCGTTAAAACCTTTGGCACTAAAATTAAGCCTAAAAATTTAGCGTCTTCTTCTCCTAAAATACCTTTCGATAAATTAATTAAAATAATCTTCTTTTCATCCATAGCTTTACGGAAATCAAACGCACTCTTAGTCTGACCGATTATATTACGCATGGTTTTATTAGTTACAAAACGACCAAATTTTGACACAATGTAGTCCAAAACTTCTGATTTGTGGAAATCACTAGTCTGAGCAATCTGATCTGTCCAATAACGCCTTACCATAGGATCTTTGACATAAGGCAACAGCTCTTCAACAAACTTTTGATCAGTTAAAGAACGGACCACTTCAATAAAAGTTGACCCCTCACGACTCATAACCGTTAACATGGCATTACGAATAGCATGTTCAAAACGTGGCCCAATAATACCGGTACGGTGAGGATCATATAGCTTGTACATTAAACCAATAATGGCACTAACTACAAAATGTTTCTGCTCTTCAGTATGAGCTTCCATGATATTCATCCCCATCGGCCGTTCCAAATCAGAAGGATTAAAATAGATCACGTCTTCAGCTCTTTCTGGAGGCATTAGTTGGAGAATATCTTCTACAAATTCACCATGAGGATCAATAGCGCAAACTCCCCGACCAGCTTCAATATCCTGTAAAATCATTTCCTTAAGAAACTCTGATTTGCCGGTACCAGTTTTACCCACAATATACATGTGCCTACGGCGATCGTTTTCACTAATATAAACTTTGCGTTGTTCGCCACGATAAGTTGAATTACCTAAAAATAAACCATCATTAGGAATCTGGTTGGGAGCTGGAGCATTTTTAGCGCCCAGCCACTTAATATGATGAGTTTCCACTGTTTTATTAGGGAAATGTAAAATAGTAGCAAGTTCTTCAGTATTTAACACAGCAGTGCCTCGATTAAAAAGAGGCATATATCGATAGATAAAATCGATCATAAACATTTGTTTAATCCAAACTCTCACCTTTTTAAAACCATTATAAGCGCTACCAAATTGAGAATAAGCGCCAATAACATTATTAAGGTGAGATTCAGCTAGAACATCTTGAGAGGCAGAAACTACTGCTCTAATTGAAACCCTAAATTGGGGTTTTTCGGCCTTAGTATTAATTGCTTCCATTTCTTTGGGATCATGTGAATAACTGGCCTTATCAGGATCAGCCTCCTGCTTTTTCTGCCGGCTAACATAACGATGAGCTTGCTTGTGATATTTATCTCCAACTGGTTGAATTAAAACCTGCAAAATTCCACCTTCACCAGCCTGCATTTTGCTTAATGCACTGGTAATCAAACTTAAACCATCAGTAGGTAAATCTTTGTAGGTTTTAATGGGATAAAAAGAAGCTTTTTCTAACTTAAGAGCAGCAAAAGCCACTCGGCCTTTTTCATTAAAAATATTGACTTCATCTGTTTCTTCAATCTCAGCGTTTGGATAAGCGCCATAAATCTGTTTTTCTACTAAATCTCTAATTTTACGAGAACAACTAACGTAGAAAACAATGCTTTCTTTAAGCGCCACTATTTCAAAACCAATAATATCTTCTGATTTAAAATAAGCTGCAATGCCTGAATTTTTAATGGAATAAATCCCTGCAAACATCTGCTCAGCTGCATCAATTTTAATTTCATTATCTTTTGGTAATTTAACCAACAAGGTTACAAAATTTAAGGCATATTTCTCTCGATTACGTTGTTTAAAAATCTGGACCAAAAAATAAACCACCATACCAGCTAAAATCAAAAAAAAGATTAAGGTAAAAAATGAAAAAACCCCAGCAAATAGGCTATCAGTAAGTTGATTAAGCTGTTGATCCATAATTATATTTAAACCTTAATTTCTAAATAGATCTTAAGATAATTGTCTAATATCAATTAGAGTCATTAGACTTCAATTTTTTTGGCCAAAAGGCTTATTTTGCAGTAAGTCTAATATAAAAAATAACTCTAACTAATTTTAGCATTTTCTGATGACAATAGTAGTCGTAGCTAACTTAAAAAAGAAGCAATCACTAATTCTTGGGTGAATTTTCTACTTGCCGATAAATAACCTTGCCAGTAAAAACCTTCATGATTTTTCTGCTCCATTCCACTAACCATTTGATACTAAATTGGGGACTCTTAAATCTGGCCTGTTTCTCTATTTCTGGTGTAATTGGTAAGACAATTACTGGTTTAGCTTTGTAATTTGAAGTGTCTGGAACTTGACTAATATCGTCAGCAATAATGATTTCTTTGGGTTGATTATCTTGTTGATCTACTCTTTTAAGATATGATTCTATTTCGGGGCTAATCTCAGTGGCTGGCTCTGATTCAACTACCTGCACCCCCATATTAGCCTCGGCTGCCTGTTCTTGAGTAGGCCGAGCGGTTTCTTTGGCTGAACTAGTTGCTTGAACGGGATTTAGATTATTATTAGCTTGAGTAGTTAGGGCTTGATTTAAACTTTGGCTAATTAAGCCTTCAGGTTGTAAATTATTATCAGGCTGAACTGGCTCAGTTGCTAAAGTAGTTTGGGCTCCTGCTAGCTGGGCTGGTGGCAAATTAGCTTGCGCTTCTGTTGGAGAAATAACTAACTCTGGAACAGTTACCGGAGTTTCTACAGGATGAGTTGCTTCTACTTCAGCTAAAGCTTGATCTAAAACAGCAAGTTGTGTATCTTCATCAAGTTCAACATTTTCTACTGGCACTGGCTCAATTACATCTCCCACAACCTGATTGTCAGTAACTTGTAACGAGTTACTGGCAGAAGATGTGCTACTAAAACCTGTAAATCCCTGCTTAAAAGTACCTGACTTAAAAAAATCATGTACTTTAGTATTAAGATTAGGATTACTAGCATTAGCAACGATTGGGCTAGTGGTTTGATTATTAGAGTCCATAACTATATTTACATGATACAACTACAAACTATACTGTGACAGATCTAATGTTTTGGTCTCAGAAAAAAGTCCGGAAAGACTGACAAAATAGTAACAAAGTTTACCGCTAAAATTCTTTACACTACCTGGTAAGTTAACTTTGATCTGAAACTTAGAACCAGTCTTTTTAAGACCATAAACTGAATAATAAGCGCTGCCAGCAGAATTACAGCTCTCACTATTATTTCTTACCGTGGCTCTCATAAACATCAGATCATTTTTAACTGGAGAAAAATTATCACCCAAAGTATTGCTCATTAACTGGAATTGCCAATATTTTTGACCATCTTTATTAACGACAGAATCAAATTTTACTTCTCCGTTAGGGTTACTAGGATTAGCTAAAACAGTCCCAACTCTTCGCCAATTTTGATAAGGATCTTTACCATAAAGACTATTTACATAAACTTTATACATTTTTTCACCAATAATCTCTTCAAATTTAATGGCCCAAGTCACATCAATTACTTTTCTGCCATTAGAATCAACTTTTGTTTCAATTGTAGAGTTACTTAAATCCAAACCAGCATAAGTACAATTAGCCTTATTTTCTTGAGTACATTTAGTATAAGTATTGGAATAATTACCATCTGTATTCATGTAAATCCAAGCATTAGTTTTAGCTTGACCAAAAACCTGCCAACATTTTTTGTCGCTAGGATTGGCACATTGCTTTTGATAATCCAAACCCACAAAGGAGAAACCTCCATCAGCGAGTCTAACTTTAAAATCTACAGAATATTCAGGTCTCTCAACAGTCATTGGATACCAATTTTTAACAGTTGTATCTTGTGAATTTAAAACATTAAAATCACCTTTTCTCCCAATAGTATATTTGCTTGGATAAATAGAACCTAAAAAGATAGCTATATTTTTTGTTTGTAATAAATCATCAAAACCTTTGGTCAGTACAAATCTGGTTTTTAAAGTAACGCTATTGCCATAACCAGAGACTTTATTAAAACCATTATCGGCATAGTCATATTTAAGATTTTGAGAATTAAGCCAGATTGGGCTAGATAGATAAACCTGTTTTCCACCTCCAGCGACAATATATACATAATAAAAATTGCTGGTAGAAGAATCCTGATAAGTACAGTCTAATCTTCTCTTGCCCTTAGCTTCAGGACAAACTTCTGTTACTGTAGCTTTAGTATTAGAACCTTGATAACCTTTTACTAACAAGACTTGTTCAATTGGATAAGAGAAAGCCCCTACACTTCTAAAAACTCTGGCTTGTTTATCCTTATCTGGCTGAATAGTTGCTTCTCTGCCCATTGGGACAGCCATAGGAGCAACCATTTCAAAAGTGGCAATTGGTCTACCCAAAGCACTGGTAGCAAAAATGTTTCTCTTCTTAATAGCTTTAAAAATATCACTTTCTTGTAAAGAAGGTGCCCAAATTCCAGTTACAGCCCCTTCACCTCCTGGCATTGCCACATGACTGTCACTTTCTCCAGCAAAACCAAATTTACCCCCCTCTAACAAGAGGTTAGCAATAATCGAGTTATCACTCCGGCTAGCATCTAAACCATTCAAAGCATTGTCACCAAATCCGTAAGCTCTCATTGCCGCATTAACGGTATGGTCAAAAAATTGCCATGGATAATGACTGGTTGTATGGTGATGAATTATTACGCCACCTTTGCTTCTAACGTCATCAATTAAATACCAATAATTAGAATAATTTTTGATTGTTGCTTGATCAATTAAAGAATAAAAGGTGTCGCTCTGATTACTAGGGAATAGCATCACATTATCTACCCAAACTCTTTCTTTAGGTACTAAATCATAAGCTGCTTCACTATTCCAAATGTTTGAATAAGCTAAGCGTTGATTCCATTCTTGAGATAAAATCGGTAAACCGCCAAGTTGTGTTTTTACTTGTTGTTGAGCACTATTTACCTGAGCATACATTTCTTTACTGGTTTGATCAGAAGTAGAATAATTTTCATAACGGGTTTTTAAAGTAGCCGTATAAATATCTAATCTGTTAGCTAAAGCCGCCATCTTTAGATGATCTTCAGCTGTAGAATTAATATCCGTATAATGGCTATGCCAGTCAGCCCAATAAACATTGCTATTAGCAAAGGCTGTTCCAGCCAAAAAGTCTTTTCCCGTAACTGGATTGCTAAGCAATTGATTAGCGTCACTTATGGCATTGTTATTTAAACTCACAGCCTTAAAAAACAGTGATGTCTTGCCACTAGCTCGTAATTTAATTTTTTGAGTTACACAATTAGCTTTACAGTTTTCTTGAGGAGTAACTTTAACAACTATTTCAGCATTAGCATTAGTACAATTTTCAAGACAAGTGACTTCTTGAGTTCTTTCGTTACCTTGAAGGTCATAAGCTTTTAAAACAATCTGGCCATTAAAAGCTTCATCTGTTTGAGGACAAAACAAATTTTCTATCTGAACTGGAGTAAGATGCAAATAAAATTCTTGCTGGTCATTCCAAAAAGAATCTGTTAAAAGCTTTGCTGAATCAGCTCCCTTAGATTTTACAGAAAAAGAAATTTTTGCTAAGGTTTTAAAATTTCCTGTATTTGTATCATCAAAAGCTACCTTAAAAGCCACACTAGGGGCAATTAATTGTTGAACTCTTGTATTAGGCACAATAACATCAACTTTAGACACAATTGTATCTTGCAAAAACACCACATCAATATAAGGAATTAAATTAAATTGAGGATCGTTTAACAAACCATGACTCACTATTGCTTTCTTATTAGCTACTAAATCCTCACTCTCACTTTGCACCACAAGATCATTACCAGGCTGGGACATTGTCCAATCAAAAAGAGCATAGTCAGCAAGCTCACCGGTTTTAGAAGGCATCAAGCCTGCGGTATTTGGATAAAAAATCCTGATTGTTGAATCTTTTTTAATTGCTTTTGGCCCGACTAGACTTAAGCTCAAAGTCATTTTTTGATAAGTTTTATCACTAATTGCAAAATTTTGGCCATCAAAATTAATGCTAAAAGCATTGGGATTAAACAATTGGTCACTTGTATCAGCTTGGCTTCTTGTATCAGTCGTAGTCTTTTCATCTTTAGAAGTGAAAAAAAACAAACCAGCACCCGCTACAATGATTACTAAAACCAATAATTGTAAAAGTAAATATAATCGGCGAGATTGTTTGGGATTTTTTGCAACTCCAGGATTTTGGTTTTTGGGAGTAGAACCAAATAGCCGAAAGTTCAGCTTAGGTTTACTAACTGGGGTATTAGCTAAATGAGCGGGATTATAAGCTTCCATAAAATCTTTTTAAATTAAAGTAAATCTCAGTACAAACTGAGAAAAATTAATTGCTAAAAAATTGATAATTTAACTATACAAAATTTGCAGTCACTAAGTCAAGGCTGATTAGATATGAATAATTTAGTCAAGCAATAATTTGATCTTTTGTGTTGGTATTTGATCTAAAAATTGCTGATTGGCATTTAGCTCCAACACCATTTCTACTGGCCGTGAAGGACTATATCTTTCCAAAAAAGATAAGGGTGTATTGGGTTCTGGTTTAACTACATCTTGAGTAATTTCAATAACCATACCATCAACTAACCAAACTAAATCTAAGTCAAATTGCATTTGCTTCATCCAAAACTCTGGTTTTCTTTTTTGAGGTAAAACAAATAGCATCCCGTCAGACCCAAGTTGTTCACGACCACTTAAACCTTGAGTTATACTCGCTGGAGTATTTACAATTTCAACCGTTAAAACTTTTTTATCCAAAGCAATTTTTTGTAAACTATGGTCAGGGACTGTTTTTAATTGTTCATAGACACTTTGATCTTGGCTTTGATCAACTAATAACCAATTAATTTTAGCTTTACTAACTTTTGACCAAGAAAAATATTGACTAAAAATTATTGCTAAACTCATCAATAACAAAATAAAAAAGTAAATTTTACTATTAGCCTTAAATAACTTCACAATGGGCCAACTTAAAACAAGCATGATTAAAAAAATCACTACTTGGTTTAGACCTAAATATAAATAATCAGCTTGAATTAAAGCTTTATCGATTCTAATAAAATCCAAAAAAAATCTTAAAAAAAGATAATAAACTAAATAAAGCAAAAAAATTTTCCCTTTACCAATTTGGTTTTTAAATAGCTGCTTATCACCCCAATAATAAAAACTCCACAAACTAGCTAGAAAAATTACTAACGCTAAAATTTCATATAAAAATAAAGGATGAAAATGACTATAATTAGCAAATTCGTAAGAGCGATTTTCAAAATTAATTGGGATTGCCCACCACACTTTACTAGGATAGCCATACAATTCTTGATTAATAAAATTCCCCAATCTTCCAAAAATCTGGGCCAAGGGTAACCCAAAAGTTAAAGCATCTAAATAAAATGGCCATAAGCTTAATTTTTTGCTGTATTTAAAAAATAAAAAAGACAAACTAATTCCTCCCACTAAACCACCTAAAATGCTAAGCCCTCCAGCTGGTAAATCAAAAATTTGTAAATAATTATGTTGATAACTGGCCCAACTAGTTACGACATGCCATAATCTAGCTCCTATTAAAGCACCTAATAAACTTAGACCTAAAGCTGGCAAAAAAATTTGTTGATCTGATGCCTTTTTGACAAAACGCTGAAAAAAATTTTCTATTATTAAACCCATTCCCACTATCCCTAAGCCAATCAATAAACCATACCAATGAAATGTCATATTTATAAAACCTTAACAGTTAAAATCAATAAAAAACAAAACATAGCTAAAATTATTTTAGCCACAGCTTTTTTATCCAAACTAATTTTTAATTGAGATAAAAAATATTGATTAAAAGCCACCGGCATATTACGCTTCTGCCACATTTCCACTAATAAACTTAAACCCATCCCCAAAACCAAACCTTGAGCTAAACGATTTCCTCCGGAAGTAACCATGTAAAAAGCTAAACCCACATAAGCCAACATAAAAATCACGCTTCTAGTAACATAAGTTGGCTGTTTGTTTAATGTTGTAGATACCATTTGAGCTGGTGAAAAAGCTGTTTCTGTATTGCTTTCAGATTTAGCTTGCTCATCATTTTGATAAAATTTAAAAAATAGTTTTTCATCTAACAGGAGAAATAACCGGCCTGCTACCAGTCCTCCCAAAAAAAGAAGGTACTGAGTAAGGGGATGAATTACCAAATAAAAAGGAAGAGCATAAATTAGCAAAACTAGAAATTGTAAAAACATCATACTTAATTTATCTTATCACAAAAACTATTTCTAGCTAAATAAGTTGACAAGCACAAAGAAAAAACAAATTTAATTGAACTTACTTTTTTAGATCTAAAATCTTTTGACCAGCAGCATCTAACTTAGCAGCAAAATTTTGATCTTTTTGATATTCTAAAGTTAATAAGGTTACAAGCTTATCTAATTGCGTTACTTCCACACCTTTTCCAAACACTAAGACATCATTCCCCGCTAAAATGGCTTGCTTAGCAACGCTAGCTAAACGGACATCATCTTTATCAAAGTTTAATTTTGCTTCAGCAGAACTTTCTAAATCTAAGCTAATTAATTCATCCTCGTCTAAAGCTTGCAAAACTCCCGCCATGTCTAATGCATCTGTAAAAACCAAAGCTTCTGGATAAGTTTCTTGTAACTTAGCCAAACAAGTTTCACTTAAAGAACATGGCTCATCAATTGCCCCTTTAAGACTAACATGTGCCGTCATCACCCCAATGTTAGGAACTTCATCTAAAATGGTCTTGAAAATTTCGCTGTCTTTTTGACGTAAATTAACCGTTTCTTGCACTAAATGCACATCTTTTTTAGCTAAACCCATACCCGGAAAATGTTTAATCACACTCATAATTCCGGATTTGGCATAAGCTAAAATACTTTGGATGGCAAAATCTGTAGTAATTTCCGGATCACTACTGCAGCTACGCTCAGCTAAAGCTGTACCCGGATCAGCCAAATCAATGACTGGAGCAAAAATAATATTAATCCCTACGTCAGCTAATTCTTGAGCAGATTGCTGATAAAGTTGAGCAGCTTGAGTGGCCTCTTGAGTTTGACAAACTGTTTTAAAACTAGGCAATACGGAAAAGCCTTCACCGTTAAAACGCTGTACTTTACCACCTTCGTGATCAACCGCTAGTAAAGGTGTAAATTTTTGAGTTTGAGCCTGTTGTTTAATAGCCGTGATCGTATCTTTGGCTTGATTAAAATCAACATTTTGACCAAAAAAAGTAATTAAACCAACTGAATTACTTTTCAGCCAAAGAAGTTGATCTTTGTTGAGTTTAGAATCACTAGATTCAATCAAAAATGGCATTGCAATAACTTGTAAAATTCTTTCTCGTGGAGAAAGACCCTGCCAAAAATCTGGAATAGGATTAATGGTTGGAGTTGGACTAAGTTCACCGGCTGACAAAAGCTCAGCTTGCTGTTGACGCTGTTTTTCTAATTGAGCAAATTTTTCGGCAAAAGGCTTTTTAAAATAATTAAAGCCCAATAAAAAAACTAATATTACTAAAACAAAAATTAAAATTTTAACTGATAAATTTTTCATGTTATTTTTTTGGTAAAGCTGATAATTTAGCTTTTTTTTCTTCCTTAAGCTGTTTAACCTTCCACATAAATAATCTTGCTTTACTTTTAGCCTGCGAATCAATTACAAAAGCTCTAGCTCTTTCCAACAACGCTCGATCTGTTGTTTTAGCCATACGCATATATAAAGATTTATGAGCTAAATCATCTAATTCCACAGCTAAACGATAAGCAAAATCTTGGAACTCCTGAGTAATATGACCTCCCTTATCCTGAAGTTGATAGCTTGCAAATAATCCAGAGACTGGAACAAAATTAGTTTTCTTAGTAGCCATGGCTATTATTATAAAGCATCAGCTTAACAATGGTGATCAGCTTGCTTTTTAAGAGCTTTCACTCTTGCGTTGTACTAACAAACTTAACATCACCCCCACTGCACCTATCGCAAAAACCATGTTCCAGTTAGCCCCAAAAACAATAAACAAAATAGCAAAACTAAGCCAAAATCCTATTGCCGCCAAAGAAATTAATATTTCTCGATAAATAAAAAACGAATAAGCTTGGCTCCCTTTAGATCTTAACAACCAGATTCTGTCAAAAAACATCCAGTGAAAATTAGCTGTTAATTTTTCTACCATATCAATCAAGGCAATGCTCCAAATTCCAATAATTTTTGAACGTAAGAACCAGATAACTGACAAAATTCCACCAGATAAAAAGAAAGGACTTTTTTTATGGTTTTTATCAATAAATTTTCCAATAAAAAAAGTAAAAATCATGCTTAAAAATAAAGATAGAGTATAAAGAAAACCCACCCGATCAACTGCCCCCAACAACAAGAATACATAAAGAGGCCAAAGGGAAATAGCTGCATCATTTAAGTACCGACCAGCAAAAGATAAAGATAAGCGTCTAAACCGCCATTCTTTCCACCACTGACGGAATTCTCGCCAGCTAATTCCATCATTGATCCTAGTAACCTGCATTGATAAAGCAAAAATAATTCCTATCATTACTAATACTAAAGATGCCAAAAATAATACCGAATAACCAAAGGTAACTATTACAAAACCACCAATCGCTGGGGCAACTAAAGCTACTAAACTGAATAAAAATTGCAAAAAACTTAAATTCTTACCAATTTTAGCAAAATGAGCATTTCTACTTAAAGTCAAATGATAAGCTGGCCAAAAAGCATTAGTCTGCAAGGCATCAACAAAAGCCGCCAAAGCCAAAAATCGCCAATCATTTTTAGCCCAATATAAACTTAGTAAAAACAAAGCATAAAAAACATTACCAATTGCCAATGAACCTTCTAAGCCAAATCTTTTAATTAGCTTGCACCATGGAATAGCGGTAATAAACATTAAAAAATAATCAAATAAATAAAAAGCCATTAAAAATAACATGCCTTTTTGGAAATCAGAAAAATGATTTAAAAAAACAAAATTAAAAGTTTGACCCTGCTTAAATAAATATAAAGGCAAAAAAAACATTGCAAATTTATTGCTTAATTCACGCATCAAACGAACACCATATAATAGTCCCAAATTTTTGTTGTTTTTGAAAGTTAAAAAAGGAAAATGCAGGTGAGCAGACCAGACTCTAAACATATTTAAAATAATAGCAATTTTTGCTTGATCTGCGCAAGTGCTTGTTCTAGCTGACCTAATTCTTCAGTAGAAAATTTGCTTAAAACATAATTTTTACCAGGAATAGCTCGATTACCACCTCGGCCATCTATCCCCACTCTGATATGCCAAAAATTACTTGTACCCAAATTTTGATAAATTGATTGCAAACCATGATGGACTTTAGGGCCTTTGCCAAATTGGATTTTATATTCACCAAAAACAATATCTAAGTCATCGTGAACAACAACCAATTCTGGATAACTTATTTCATTTTGAGCAGTTTTATCAGCTGCAATTTTATAAAAATCTAACAAAGCTCGCACCGCTTTGCCAGAATCATTCATATAAGTTTGAGGCTTTAAAAAAATCGCTTCATTTTGACCAAAATTTGTTTTAACAAGTTCTGCAAAAAATTTTGCATTATGAGTAAAATTGCTGGTAGCCGCCCATTGTTCAACTGCCATAAAACCCACATTATGACGAGTCTGACGATATTCTTTACCCGGATTACCAAGACCAACAAAAATTTTCATAACTTTATTAGACTTTTACTGCGAAATAAAATTTCGTAGCAAAAAATTGATATTTAAGAGCGAAAAGGTTTGTTTCGCAGTAAGTCTATTGTAACAGAATATTCTAAAAACCTTTTCTTTCAAGGCTAGTAACTAACTCTAAATACTTACTAGGAATATCAATTCCAGCTATTTTAATTTTTTTGATATCAACAATTTCTGGATGAGATATTCCCCTTGTTTTGCCATCTATTAATTCATAAGTTTTACCCAATTTAGCAGACCAAGTGCTAACTACTCCATCATTTTCACCAGTAATTTTTTTGATATATCGATAAGTAAGTAGAGAACTTAAATCATCAGTCTCCTTATGCATAATGGTAGAAAAACTTTGATAATAAACTTCTGGAGAATCAAGGTTTTCTTGATTAAACAGTTCCATCTGTGGTCTAGTTAATTGATGAGCTAGCTGATGAGGATCTACATTTGATTCTTTATAAATAAATAACAAAACTTTAATTGCCTGTTTAACAAGCGGGCTATCTAATTTTTTACTTTCAACAATTAAATCAGCTAACTCAGAACCACGATGTGGTGTACTAATGGTAGTTAAGCTAGCAATTTTTGATCCATATCCAAGCTTACTAATCAGATATCTTGAATCAATTCCTCCTTTAGAATGAGCAATAATATTAACTTTAGGAGAATTCTGTTCTTTGATTACTTTTTCAATGGTATTTTGCAAAATTTTGGCGTTATCAGCATAAGAACCCCAAGCGTCAGTATTGCCTAAATAAATTTTAAAACCTTGTTTAGACAAAAATTGAGGGATTCTTCCCCAAGAAGAAATCAAAGTAAATTGATCTTTGGCAGCAAGGCCATGAACGAGAATAATTGGATATTTAGTTGGCATTCTAATTTTCAAACCTAAATTTTTTGATAAAAAAGGCTGGTTTTAAAGCAATTATAAGTTCATGATCAAAATTAAGCAAAATTAACTCTACTAATTAGATTTGCTACAATAGCCACTAAATTAGCTTTTATGTCAAAAACAGATGTTTTAATTTTTACTACGTGTGAAGGCCACGCCAGCATCGCTCAAGCAGTTGATGAAGCACTCATTGCTCAAAGAATCAAAACTGAGCAGCTTTTCTATGATGATTTGGGTGGTTTTGGGGCCTATCGGTTAGTTTATATTTATCAACCTAAATTGTTTAAACATATTTATGAGCTGGGAAAAAAAGACATTACTGCTAAATTAATGGATGAAATTTATAAACTTTCCCTTTACCCAATAGTTAAAAAAGCTTTAGATTTATATAAACCTAAAGTGGTAATTTGCACTCACTTTGCTTTCACTTCTGCTTTGTATAAATATGGTCGCTGGCATCCTACTAAAGTATTTAATGTTATTGCTAATCCACAAAACCTTATTCCTAATGAAATTTATCCACAGGCAGAAATTAACACCGCCTTTGATGATTTACAAAAAAAACATATTGCCCAGCTTTATCCTAACAGTAATGTTTTAGAAACTGGTTGGTTTGTCAGAAAAAGATTTGAACAAACTTATCAAAAAAATGACATCCGCCAACGGCTTAAACTTAAAATTAAGCCACTGACTTTTCTGTTTGTTAGTGGTTCAGAAGGCACCGAAAGTATTGTGGTTCATCTTAAATCACTCATTAAAAGTATCGGCTCCCGTCAAGCTCTCCAGCTGATTGTTGCTTGTGGCAAAAATGAATTTTTATTTTATAAAATTAAAAATCTAGCTAAAAAACTAGCTAAAAGTAATCCTCAAATTAATTTAATTCCGCTGCCTTTTACCGATCAAATCCATCTGTATATGCAAGCTAGTGATTTAGTGATCGGCAAAGCTGGACCTAATACTTTATTTGAAACCGTTGCTACCAAGACGCCTTTTTTTGCCACCACCCATATCCATGGTTTGGAAGAAGGTAGTTTAGCAATTATCAAAAGATATAAGCTGGGTTTCATTCAAGAAAATCCTAGCAAAATGGTTAAAGATTTAGCTAAAATTGTTAAAAATCCAACTATTTTAACTAAATTTGCTCCTCATTTAGAAGCAATGGCCAACAAAAACCAACAGGCTAAAAAAATTCTAGTTCAAGAAATTAAAAAATTTCTATAATTCTGGATAATGCCACTGTTCTGAAGCTGGCAAAGTTAAAACTTGTCTTTCAGCCAAAGGTTTAAACTTAATTACCCACACTTTATAACCTTTGCTTTGAGTAGTGTTAAGGAGAATCTCTTGAGCATTTTGCTGAACGTAGTTATAAACGTGTCTATTTAAAAAATAAGATAGGACAATATAATCATTACGAGCAAAAATCTGATTATAAACATCCACGTCTATTGGCTCAGTAGCTGGTGAATTAGGGACCGTCTGCATCATCAAATCTGGCCGATTGTTAATTAAGTAAAAATAAGGATCTGGATAGCTGCCTAAAATTACTTTAGCTTGTAAAGGCAGAACTGCAGCAATTTTGGCCGAAAAACCCTGATAACTATCCTGATTAGCAGCTATCTCTGCTAAATTATTAAAATAAACTGCCAAATTAAACATTAATAAGCTCAATAAAAAAATTAAACCCACCCAAAACTGTTTTTTCTTCAATAAAAACTGTACATTCTTTACTAAAATCACTGCTCCAAAAGTGAAGCTCGCCGGGCTAAAGCCCGGAGCTTCACAACTGATCTGTGCTTAGTTTGCTGATATACTTGCCTATATGAATGGCAAGTATCAAGTAGGCTCTCATACTAAACATAGGTTGTTATATCACTTTACTTTCATACCTAAATATCGTAAAGAAATTATCAGAGGCAAACTTAAATCCAGAATTATTGAGCTCTTTAATGAATGTTGTGATATTAATTCCTGGACTATTCATAAATTAGAAGTACTTTCTGAGCACGTTCATCTCCTTATCCAACTCAATCCTAAAGATTCTCCTGCTCAAGCTATGCAATTCATTAAAGGTGGTTCCTCCATTGTGCTCAGAAAAGAGTTTGCCTCTGAAATTAAAGCCTTCCTCTGGGGTGACTCCTTCTGGGCCGATGGCTATTTTGTTGAAACTATTGGCGAAAAAAATGAAGATGCTATTAGAGCCTACTTAGATTCTCAGCAAACTAAACACTCTAAGCCTCGCATTCACCACCGGGCTTGAAAGCCCGGCGTTCTCTGCTCAGGCGTTATAGAAATATAAAGTAAATACCACATTTCTTTCATCACAATAGGAAAAACACTAGAAGTAAAAGCCAAAAAAATCCACCATCTACGTTGATCATCTTGTAATTTTTTAGCTAAAACTTGCCGAACCACAAAAAAAAGATTAGAAATAAAATAACTACTTAAAATCAAACGTTCCCAGGGTTTATATTTAAAAATCTCTAAAACATAAGACGGAGCAAAAGCTTTACGATGCATTTGCACCTGATTTTGCAATAAAAAAACATCCCAATGCCGGACTAAACTAAAAAGCCAAAAAATTAAACCTAACAAAATTGGCAAACCCCACAACAAACAATTTTTAATTTTAAGCCGCCAGTTTGGGGTACGTTGTAAGAGCAAATTTAAACCAATAGCCATCAAACCAATACTTGCAGTAGGATGAGTTAAAAGCGCTAAACTAGCAAAAACGCCACTCATTAAATTATCTTTATCCTGCTTAGAATTTAAAAATCTCTGATGAAAAAGTAAAGTTAAACTAGTCAATAAAACTGCCAAAATATCCATTCTCGCTACCACCGAACCATCCTGAAAATAGTGATCAGTTAGCAACAATAACCAAACAAGCAAAACTAAATTCTCATTTTTAATCAAAGGCTTAGCTAAACGATCAATAACCACTAACACCCCCAAACCACAAGCTAAAGAAAATAATCTACCCAAAGCAATACTCATCCCAAAAATTTTAATTAAACCAGCTAAAACCAAAAAATAAATCGGTGGATACCAAAAAGAAAATTGTTCTACATACGGAATGAAATCTTTAAATAGAGTCGTATTAAAACCTTTACCAGCTACAAAATTTTTTACGATATCTAAATACAAAGCTTCATCCATAAAAATAGGAAACTTCTTGTACAAAGTTAATCCCAGCATTAATACAAATAAGGTTGAAAACAAAAATTTAACCAAAACAAAATTAATTTTAGGAAAACTAAAACCCGCAATAGTTTGATTAGGCAGTAAATTAGACATGATTATTTAAATAATATGTTTTAACTCTGCTAAAGTAGTGGCATCTTCCCAAGCTTTATCATCTCTAAATTTCACTAATCTTGGAAAACGCAAAGCTAATTTGGCACTATGTAAAGGTGATTTTGTAATTTCATCAGCGGCAATTTCTACCACTAAACTGGGTTTTAACCAGACATCAGGAACTAATTCTTTGGGCACTTGATAAAGAGCTGGCATTTTTTCTGCTTTTAAAACTTGTGAACGCTCTTGTAACTGTTTAAGTTGCTCGTCTTTTAAACCAGTCCCAATTTTAGCCACGGTTTTTACTTCATCATTATCCAAGACACCTACCAAAAATGCTCCCAAACCAAAATCAGTCCGTTTACCTCTGCCAACGTAATAACCCATCACAATTAAATCCAAAGTGTCTTTTAATTTACCACGTGTGCCAGCTTCTTCTTTAATTTTTACCCAACGCCAACCTTTTCTACCAGAACGATATAAACTTGTAGTTTTCTTCATCACTGCCCCTTCCAAACCGAGTTTTAACTGTTGCTCATGATAATCTTGCAGCTCTTGAGGGTCTTTAGTCACAATAAAATTAGTTTTTTCTAAAAATTGATTATCAGTAAACAGCTCTTGTAAAACAAGTTTGCGTTGCTTGAGGGGCAGATCAATCAACACTTGGTCATCAATGGCCAAAACATCAAAAACATAAAAACGAATTGGTAAATCTTGAGCAGCCTGATCAACACCATGTTTTCTTTTGCGAGTAATCGTTTCCTGAAAAGCCACAAAAGTATGCGTTTTTTTATCAATGCCAATGGCTTCACTATCAAGAATGCAGTTGTGCTTTATTTGCTTTGCTAAATCAGCCAATTCAGGGAACATGTGGCTAGCATCTTCTAAATTTCTAGTAAAAGCTCTAGCTTGACCATTTTTAAAATGAATCTGCACCCGCAGGCCATCATACTTTGGTTCGGCATACATTTCCCCTAATTTCTCCGCAATTTCCTGATAAGAATCTAAACGCTGACAAAGAGCTGGCACAACCGGTACACCAATCTCAATTTGGTAATCAGCCAAAAACTTTTTTCTGGCTGTTTCATCAGTGGCCGCTAAAAAACCTTCCGCTAATAAACCGATATCAGCCTTTTTTTGATAAGTTTCTTCTAACTGAGCAGTCAAATCTTTATTTTGCTGAACTGTCCATGATAAAGCATCTAAAATAGTCATGGTAGAAAAACCCAAACGCAATTTACCCACCACAATTCTAGCCACATATCGAGCGGACAATGGATCAAGTTGGGCTAACAAATCTTGCAGAGCAATGATTTTTCTTTCCTTAGAACCACTACCCCCATCTTGGGCAATTTTAATCAAATCTTGATAAACCTGGGTTAAACTTAAAGAAGCTCGCTGATCCTCACTTGTAGAATTACTTTGGGTAGCAGTTAAAATTTCTTCTGCCACTAAACCCAAATCTCCTTTTTGTTTGTATTGTTTGGTCACCAAAGCTTCAGCATCACTAAAATCTTCTTGACCAAATAAATTTTGACTAACAAAAAGCTGAGTTTGGCTAGCCACTGACTGAGTTACAGATTGTGCTGAGTTTTTAGCTTGTAATCTAGCTAAAACCTTAATGATTGATTTAACTGACAAAGCAAATTCTAAAGATTGGTAAGCTGGAACCAGCCTCCCTTGCATTAAATAACAAGCAGATCTCACTTCACTTAGAGGTTTCTTTCCAGCCAAAGCTAAACTTAAATCACTGGGAACATCGCTTGTTAAGCTTTGTTGTGCTCCTAGAGCAGTGAATAATTGAGCTAACTGAGCAGTCATCTCTAAACGAGAACTGGTCTGCTCTAAATTAAATAAAAATTGGGCAAAATTAGCGAATGTCATTGGCCTTATTGTACAAAACCCCCTTCAATAAAGCTAAGGAAAAAATTCACTTGCGCTCATTTTTATTCTACTAATTGATAACTTACCCCTTTAGTAACCCCAAATTTTTTAATCACACCTTTTTTAAGCAAATCCTTTATATCTCTTAAAATGGTATCTACTGAAACACTAGGAATTGCTTTTTGAGCATCTTCACTGGTAATTTCCCCTTTATCCCTCATCATTTCTAAGATAATAATTTGCCGTTCTGATAAAGCCACTTGTTGACCTAATTCTTTTTTCATCTTTAAATCTTTAGATAATTTCATCACTTTTTGTTTTACTTTATCAATTTCCAAGGCTAAACCATAACAAAAATATTCCAACCAATAGCTCATATCAGCATTAGAACTTTGTTGAACAGACAATAAAGCTTGATAGTAGGCTTCCACATCACTATCAAAATATTGTTCTAAAGAGAAAAACTTTTTAAAATCATAACCAGCTGCATACAAAACTAAAGTAGCCATGGCTCTAGCTGCACGGCCATTACCTTCAATAAACGGATGAATGTGCACCAATTGATAATGGGTAATCGCTGCTCGGAAAATGGGATGTAAATTTAAAGATTCCTTGCTATTTAACCAAGCAAAAAAATCCTCAATCAAAAAAGGCACTTCCACCGAAACCGGTGGTCTAAACACTACTTGACCACCAGCCGCCCCGCGGACAATAACCTGTTTATTCCGATAATTGCCTACCAAACTTTGATCTTCTAGCAAACTCTGCATGGTTAATTGATGCAAAATTTTAAGCGTATTAGCTGAAAACAAAATGCTAGTATCAGCCACTTCCTGTTGATCAATCCAAACCATCACATTACGATAATTAATCACTTCTTGGACATCTCTTTCTCTGGCAACAATACCAATTTCTTGAGCAATTTCTTGGGTATTCTTTTGAGCAGTTTTAAATTTAAGAATCTTTTCTGCCTGTTCAGCAGTTAAATCATTACCCTCAATTTTAGTGCCAAAATGCACTGTTCTAGTCATAGCTTCATCACGAAACTTTGCATCCCAACTAGGAATTAAAGGCGAATGATCAATCAAAGCTTTAGCTGATTCGATACTTGCGATATAAGTTAATAAATTATTAGTAATAGTAAAATTTGCTTTAAACATTGATGATTACATCTAAATTACGACAATAAACATTAGACTCATTCAGTAAGTCTATTGAATTGTGCCACACTAATTTAATAATTGAACAAATAATCTTAGCAAGTTTAGTTATACTATTTTTTGCAAAAAATGCAACAATATAAAGTCTCTTAATAAGCTTCAAAAACAAACTAAAAATATTGGATTTATTTCTTTTTATCTAACTTATCCAAACCAATTATTTTTACCCCAAAATAAACAACTGCTGCAATCACAGTAAAATTAATTAAAACATTTAAAAAACTCCCTATCTTAATTTGAGCTGAATAAAGAGGAATAACAATACTTTCTAAATCTTTTGCTGCTCCCAAAACCACCCCTAAAATTGGATTAATAATATCGTTAACCAAAGAAGAAACTACTTTAGAAACAGCTGTTCCTAAAACAAACCCCACAGATAAGCCAACCACTTCCTGTTCACGAATAAAATCAGCAAAGTTTCTTATATGATGTTTGGCTTTTTGTTTGATTTCTCTTACCATTTTCAATTCCTATTAGACAAAATTTAAAAATTTTCTTACGCTCATGTTAGCGCAAAGTAGAAACGGCCCCTTTTGTGCAAAGTAGAAATGTCCCCTTTT
>CAZYBC010000006.1:0-63224 GCA_964645645.1 uncultured Pseudomonadales bacterium | reverse complement strand
CTCAAAGAACTTTTACCTAATTCCTTAATTGATTTATGTTTAACTCAAACCAATATTGATCCTCATCGTAAAAATTCATCTTTGAGTGAAAAAGAAATCCAAACTTTAATTTTTTGGTTAAAGAATTTTACTATTAATATTAGCGGTGTCGCTCCTTTGGAATTAGGCATTGTGACAGCCGGCGGAGTTTCGTTGAAACAAATTGATCCAGCCACGATGCAGTCTAAGTTAGTTAAAAATTTATATTTTGCCGGAGAAGTTTTAGATTTAGATGCTCCGACAGGTGGATTTAACTTACAAGCTGCTTTTAGCACTGGCTATTTAGCGGGGCTTTCAGCGGTAGCGAGTAATTAATTTTTGTTTGCCTTATAAACTTAAAATAAAAAATAAGGCAACAACAAAAGCAAAACCTAAATGGGCAAAGCCCAAGATAGTGATAATTGGTGAAAAGCTAGTAATTAAAGTTTTTTTCATTACTGCAATTTGTCTGACTACCACGATAGCAAAGACAATGTACACGATGCTAGCCAGGCTAAAGGCAAAATGAAAAATACCTAGGACAAATTGGCTTAAATTTAAAGTATTTAAGAAAGAGTCGTTTAACATTATTTAGCCCTTCCTTCTAATTTTTCTTGTTCTTCTTCTAACATTAATTCGTTAAGAATTGCCACCACTTTAGCTGGCTGAGGGACATCTTCAAATTCTATTTCTGGTTTTTCTCCAGCAGTCTGAATATATACAGTACCGTAATCAACCACTGAGGCTAATACTCCTCCTGTTTCGATGGTAATATCTTCAATATTATCAATCTTGGCCGAAGAAATATTTTTGTAAATTAAATTGCTGAAGTCTACATCAATGATTCTTTCATCTGTAACAATAAAGACATTGAAAAACCAAACTAAAAATGCTTCTAAAACAAAGCTGGTGAGCAGTAAATACCAACCTAAAATTAAAGCTAATTTGTAGTTAGGGGGAAAAAAATCTAATAAAGGTGAAGAAAAAAATAAGATTGGCACAAAAAAGGCTACAACAGCAATAACAATTTTTTTTACTTGAGTAATCGGATGGCGACGGAGTAATAAAATGATTTTTTCTTCGGTAAGTTGAGAATCAAAAGCAATTCTTAAAGGTTTTGGAGCAAAAGCTTTAAACAAACTTTCAGTAGGTTGTTCTAATTTTAAAGTATGAGAATATTCGTCAGGATGTTTAGATGGAGAAGATTTACTCTTTTTTTCGATATCTACTTTGATAGAAATTTTGTCTTTTTTTTCTGATCTAGGTGAACGAGAAGTCATGAAGATATTATAACAAATCTTTTCTAAATTGTTTCTGGCAACGCAACAAGCTACGCTTGAATGGTTGTCATAAATAATTTAGAAAATCATTGGAAGAATGGTTGCCAAGAACAAAAACTTCCTTCAAATAAAGGCTGAGTAATTTGATTTTATATTTAAGAACCATTCAAGCGTAGCTTGTTGTGTTCTTAAATATAAAATCAAATTTTTTAACTCTCCAACACCGCCAAAAATGCTTCTTGGTTTAACTCTACTTTACCAAATTGCTTCATTCTTTTTTTACCAGCGGCTTGTTTACGTAATAGTTTCATTCTTCTTGTTACATCTCCACCATATAATTTAGCAGTCACGTCTTTTCTAAAAGCTTTAATAGTTTCTCTAGCAATCACTTTTCCTCCAAGCGCTGCTTGAATAGGAATTTCAAAAAGTTGCTTAGGAATGACATCTTTTAATTTGATGACCAACTTGCGAGCTCTGTTTTCGGCTTGATCTCTTGGACAAATAAAACTTAAGGCTTCAATTGATTCATGATGAACTACAATGCTGACTTTAACGGCATCAACTACTTGATAACCAGTGAGATCATATTCTAAAGAAGCAAAACCAGAAGATAGAGACTTAAGTTGATCGTGGAAATCTGTAATTAATTCGGCTAAAGGAATTTGATATTCCAAAATATTACGATTACCGCTGCGATTGGTGTTAATTAAAACACCCCGTTTAGTACGGACGAATTTCATTACATTGGCGACATATTCTTCAGGAGTATAAATTAAAGCAGTAACAACTGGTTCTTCAATTTGTTCAATTAAATTTGGATCAGGCATTTCGCCAGGATTTTTGATAATAATAGTTTCCCCATTTTTTAAGGTGAGCCGATAAACAACCGAAGGCGCAGTAGCGATTAAATTAAGGGAAAATTCTTTTGTTAATCTTTCTCTCACTACTTCTGCATGAAAAATTCCTAAAAACCCAACACGTAAGCCATTGCCAAGAGCCAGAGAATGAGTGGCTGAGTATTGCAGGGCGCTGTCATGAATGGCTAGCTTGCTCATTGCTTCTTCTAAAAGATGAAAATCAGCGGTGTCAACTGGGTAAAGTTCCATAAACACCATTGGAGTTGGTTCTTTAAAACCAGCTAAAGCTTGGATATTTTGACGTTGATTAAAACTGGTGATGGTGTCACCAATTTTAAGAAGCTTAATATCTTTGAGGCCGGTGGCAATATAACCTACTTCGCCAGCTATTAATTGTTGAGTTTTAATTCGGTTAGGAATAAAAAAGCCAAATTCAATGGGCTCAAAGCTGGTCTGACTGTGAAAAAGATAAAGAGTTTCTCTATTAAGTGTCCCTTCAATCATTCTAATATAAGCAATGGCACCTAAATGATTATCAAAAATTGAGGTAATAATTTGCGCTTTAAGCGGTTTTTGGTTAAGTTGAGGATCATCAAAGCCAGTTGGAGGGGGAATTTTTTCTACAATAGTTTTTAAAATTTGTTCTACCCCTTGAGAAGTTTTAGCACTACAGAGCAGAATATCTTCTTCGGCTACATTAAAAGTTTCCATGCATTCTAGGATACTTCTTTCTAAATCAGCGCTAGGTAGGTCAATTTTATTAATTACAGGGATAATAGTCAGGTTTAAATCTTTGGCTTTTTGGTAGTTGGCTAAAGTTTGGGCTTGAATACCTTGAGTGGCATCAACTAATAAGAGTGCTCCTTCGCAGGCAGCTAAGGAACGGTTAACTTCATAACCAAAATCAACGTGGCCAGGAGTATCAATCAAATTTAAAATATATTCACCATTAGGAGTGTCTTCATTTTGACTGTCTTGATATTGATATTTCATTCTGACAGGAGCAAGTTTAATAGTGACACCTTTTTCTTGTTCAATGGGATTAGAATCCATCATTCTGGTATGAAACTGTAAATCAGACACGGTTTTAGTGAGGCGCAAAAAAGCGTCAGTAAGAGTGGTTTTACCGTGGTCAATATGCGCAATAATACAAAAATTACGCATTAATTTTTGAGTATTCATGATAAGGAGCTAATTTAGCGTTTATTTTTTGGTAGCTTTTTTGCTGGCGGTTTTAGTAGTCTTAACTTTAACAGTTTTCACTTTTTTTTCTAATTTTACTCCAGCAGTTTTAGCTAGCTTGCTAATTTTAGCTTTCATTCTTGAGGCTTTGTTTTTAGCAAAGATATTTTTCTTAACGGCTTTATCAATTGCACTTTGGGCATTGCATAAATTAATAAGGCTTGGTTCTTTAGTGAATTTATCAACGACAGTTTTAGCGATAGATTTCACACGATTATTAAAGGTAGCTTTTCTTTTGCTAGCTCTTAAAGTTTTTTTTGCATTCTTAAGTATTGGCATAGGGGCTAATTATACTAGAGATAAGATTTTTTTTCAATCTAGAATTATGGTCTGTGTTGCTCTGTTTTAATGACATTTTATTATCTAGTAATGCGTGACACAATCAGTAAGCTTTAATTCTACCTATACCAGGTAAAAAAGTTCTTCTATAATAAACTTACTGCGAAATTTTATTTCGCAGTAAATCTAATAGAAATCAATATGTTTGAACGGCTTAAAAGTTTGTTTAAAACCAATTCTGCTTGGTTAGAACATCAACAAAAAACTATCTTATCCGCAGCTTTAGTGATTACTATTGCCAATGTTTTATCATCTTTATCGGGATTAATTAGAGAAAGATTACTAATCCAATCTTATTTTTACAATGAGGCTTCTCAACAAGCCTATGAAGCTTTTCAGGTAGCTTTTCAAATTCCAGATATGTTATTTCAGTTAATTGTTTTGGGGGCGGTGAGTGCGGCTTTTATTCCGGTTTTTACTTCTTTAAGAAAAAAAGATGAACAAGAAGCATTAAAAGCTACTAATAATTTTATGAATATTTTGTTGCTTTTATTTGTGATTATTTCAGCGGTGGCTTTTATTTTTGCTAAGGATCTTACCAATTGGCGGACAGGAGCGGCTTTTAGTGCGGCTCAAATTGAGATTGCGGCTAAGCTAACTAAAATTATGTTGTTAGCTCAAATTTTGTTTGCTGTTTCTAATTTTTTAACTGGCTTATTGCAATCTTATCAGCGGTTTATTATGCCTTCTATTGCGCCAGTTTTATATAACTTGGGGATTGTGTTAGGAGTATTTTTGTTTGCTCCTTGGCTAGGTATTTATGCGGCTGGGGTGGGAGTAGTGTTGGGAGCATTATTACATTTATTAATTCAATTGCCTTTGGCTTATAAATTAGGCTTCCGTTTTCGTTTTGTGTTAGATTTTAAACATCCTAGTGTTAAGCAATTTTTTTCTTTAGCGCCGTTAAGAATTTTGACGTTATCAGTTTCTGAGTTACAAAATTTGGCTCTTGGATTTTTTGCCACCAGTGTTGGTGATTTGAGTTTTGTTGCTATGAAATTGGGCTTAAGGCTGATGGCTTTACCAATTAGAATTTTTGGAGTTCCCATTAGTCAGGCCTCTTTACCTTTTTTATCTGAAGAATCAGGGGAACTAGATCGTGAATCTTTCCGCCGTTTAATTATTCAGTCACTTAATCAAATTTCTTTTTTAAGTATGCCTGCGTCAATTTTGTTATTAATTTTAAAATTACCAATTGTCCGTTTGGTGTTTGGGACTGACAATTTCCCTTGGAAAACAACAGTTTTGACCAGTAGAATTGTGGCGTTACTAGCGTTATCAATTTGTTTACAAGCTATTAGTCAACTATTATTGCGGGCTTTTCATGCTTTAAAAGATACCACTACTCCTTTTTTTGTTGCATTATTATCTATGCTTGTTTATTTATTGGTAGCATGGTTGGGGGTTTTTCAACTCTCAGCTGGAGTATTATCTTTGGCTTGGGCGACAGTAGCTTCGGCTTTGTTAGAAGTGATTGTTTTTGCATTTTTACTAGATTGGAAGATTAGTAATCTCTTTTTACGAAAAGATTTGTTAAAGGCTCAATTTAAAATGTTAGTTGCAAGTTTTTTGATGGCAGTTTTTATTTATTTGCCATTTAAAATTTTTGATGAGTTAGTTTTTGATACGAGTAAAACAATTGAATTAATTGGTTTAACTGTTTGTACTGGTACTATCGGGATGCTGGTTTATTTATATTTTGCGGTATTGTTAGATATTAAAGAATTAAAATATTTGTCAGTGATTTTCCAGAAATTGGGTAAATGGCAACAGCCTCTCAAGAAAAGTAAAGAAGTTATCTTGGAGGGTACCAGCGAAGACTTTGATATCTAATTTGAGTGGTTTAAGTTAATGGTGTTTTCTTTATAAACTTGTTACAATAAAAGCAATGCCTAATAAGAAGCCTGTCGAGATTAAGATTAATCTTTTTCCTAAGGATCCTTTTTTTAAAGGAGTAATTGGTCGTTCTATCCAGTGGGCTTTATCAGTGGGTAGATATATTGTGATTTTTACTGAACTATTAGTAATTTTAAGTTTTGTGGCTAGGTTTACTTTAGATCGTCAGCGGACAGATATTAATAAAGAAATTGAACAGAAAAAATCTTTAATTTTATCTTATGGTGAATTAGAAACCAATTTTTTAAATCTGCAAAAGAAGCTGACTGATTATAAGGTTTTGGCTGTTAATGATAATATTGCTGATATTTTTCCTAAACTAAGTAAGATTACTCCTAGTAATGTGGTTTTTGAGAATTTAACTATTAATCAAAATTCGGTTAGTGTTGAAGGTGAAGTTTTTTCTCAAAGTATGCTGAATACTTTTGTTAATAATTTAACTTTGTCAGAGGATTTTTTTGAAGTAAGAATTGATAAGATAGAATCTCTGGATGACAATCGTCCAGGTTTTGCCTTTAGCTTAAAAGCTAATACTAAAAAAACAATTGAGGTTAAAAAACAAGACACGGAAACTAAAAAATCAGTGACTACTGAAACAGAACCAGATCTTAATTAAAAAATATGTCTACTAAAGAAAAAACACAATTGAATCTAGCTTTACAAACTTTTTATAACAATCCAGTTGCTAAGGTTTCTCTGGAATTATTTCTGACTGTTTTTTCAATTGTATTTTTTGCTTTGGCGGCTATCCGTCCTACTTTACTAACTATGGCTGATTTGATTAAAGAAATTGAAGATAAAAAAGAATTGTCTAAAAAGTTTGACCAAAAGATTTCTGCTTTAGCTTCAGCTCAGCAAGTGTATTCTAATTTGGAAAACAGGCTTTATCTTTTAGACCAAGCAATTCCTAGTTCGGCTAATCTATTAGAGTTATTAAAAACAATTGAAAAAGTTTGCAGTGAAGAAGTAGTAGTAATAGAAACTGCTTCAGTTAATGAAATCCCAGTTGAAACTGATTTAACTAATCTTACTACTAGTAATTTAAGCAAAGCTAAACAAAATAACCTGATTTTAAAATTGAGTTTAATTGGTAATTATCAGGCTATTCGTAATGTGGCAGAAAAATTACGTTCTAATAGAAGATTAATTATTGTAGATAGCATTACTTTTCATGTTAATGATAATCGAGGGCAAAAGAGTTTAAAGGCGACTCTTAGTTTGCAGGTTCCATATTATGATTTAGGTAATAATACTAAAGTAGATGAGACTCAAAAAGTTGAATTAAAAACACAGAATTAACCTATGTCATCAAGTAATAAGCCAGTTAGTCAAATAGCAGATTTAAAACAACGGAAGTTTTTATTTACTTTTCTAGTTTTTTTATTGGTTGTAATTTTACTTTGGGTAATGATGAATCTTTTTACTGCTCAGAATACTTTAAAAATTTCTACTGAGTTAAAAAATTTAGCTAGTCCTTTGACTCCTAGTGTTGATACTACTGTTTTGGATACTTTAGAGAAAAAGCAAATTTATTCTGCTAGTGATTTAGCTAAATTTGATATTTATATGGTTCAAGAAGATGAAAACAATAAAAATTTAATGAAAATTGTAAAAGTTGGGGCAGATCAATTAGTTGTTACCCCAAGTCCAGCTGTAAGTAATGCGGCTAAAACAGTTACTCCGGCTGTGGCTTCTCCAGCTGCTAATGTTATGAATTTTCAATAAGGTTAGTTGTATTAACTAGTGCTAACTCAGTCAATTATTTTTGCTTGAGTAAATTTCGGTTTTGTTTCGCCTTGAATTAAGTTCAATTTTTGTCTTTAATGATAACAGGAAGTTCTTTACTTCTAGATTTTATATGCCACAACCAGTTGTTAACAAAAGAAAAAATTTGATGCAGAAACAGATGCCTACCATGATTGGCATTTTCGTTTTAGTTGGGGCTTTAGTGTCAGGCTTATTGTTATTTAAAAATGGGACTGGAGTTTTTGCTCCTAGAGCCACTCCTCAGACCACTCCTAAAAATGTCCGCTTAACTAATGTAACTGATACTAGTTTTACCGTGTCATTTTTTACAGATGAACCTACTACTAGTTTTGTTAAATATGGTAGCGCTGAAAATAAACTTAGCCTTCAAGCTAGTGATGACAGAACTCAGCTTTCTGGTGTGGCTGGTAATTACAATGTTCATCATATTACTGTAAGAAGTTTAAAACCTAACACTGCTTATTTTTATGTTTTAGGAACTAGCTCAGAAAGAACTACTTTTGATAATCAAGGTAAACCTTTCACAGTAACAACAGCGGCTTCTTTAAGTTCAGCTCCTGATTCTACGATGATTTATGGTAATTTATATAATCAAGATGGTACGCCAGCAGAAGGCAGCGTCGTTTATTTAACCATGAGTGAAGCAGGTCCACTTTCTTCTTTAGTGCGGAATACCGGTGGCTGGGGAATTTCTTTGGCTACCGCTAGAAATGCCAAGGGTACAGCTTCAGCTATTTTTAACAAAGATACAGCTGTTAATTTTTTAGCTCAAGGCAAAAGTTTTAGTCAGACTTTAAGTTATCAAACTACTATTGCTAGTGCTCAGCCAGTTGCTGATTTAAAATTTGGCGCTGCCTCAGCTAGCACTGTTCCCGCTGTTAGCCCTAGTGCTATCCCAACTCTAACAACGGGTCAGACTACTGGTGAAGCTAGTAATTCTGCTTTTGGCAAGAATTTAGCAAATTTAAGTATGTCTTCAGCTCTTGAGGAAGAGCCAAGTAACAATGTGACTGATTATTCAGATAGTGACGTGTATGATGATTCACCTAGCGAAGTGGTTAGTGATTATAGTATGCCAATTCCTACGAGTGTCCCAGCTAGTTCTGTAACGGTTGCTCCTACTAAGGCTCCTACTTCTACTTCAGCTTCTACTTCAGCTACTTTAGCAACAGAAGTAGATTTAACTGTTAAAGATACTACTCAATTAGAGCACGTTGCTCAGCCTTTAATTAAAGGTGAAGCTAAACCAAACGTAGTGGTTACAATTGAGATCCATTCTGATAATCAGATTGAAACGACTGTTACCGCCGATAAAAATGGTGATTTTGAACTTGATCTCGCCACTTTGGGTAAAAATCTAGAACCAGGTGAACACACAGTTACTTATAGTTATACTGATCCAACCACTGGTAAATTAGTTACCACAACTAAAACCTTCTATGTGGGTGAAAAAACTTCTACCACCAGTAATCAATTAGCCTTAGCTAGTACAACTTATGGTTCTGGTAATCCTTACTCTTCTCCTACCCCTACTCAAAAAGTTACTCCAACTGTAAAATTAAGTCCCACCGTAGCTATGAGTAGTCGGTCTGCAGTTGTTTCTACTTCTAGTGGAACTTTTTCAGCTGGAAGCTTTGAAGTGACACTAGCTCTAATTCTGGCTGGTTTGTTCTTTATTACCGGCGGTATTTGGAGTTGGTGGTTAGCAGTCAAGTTAGAAGAATAAACTTACATGTTACAAACAAGGAAAGAGGGTGAAAAAAATTTACTTTTTAAACTTAGTAAGTTTTTTACTCCACATCGCCAATCCTCTACTTTAAGACCTTTAGTAAGATTTAGAACTAAATTTATTTTATTGTTACCTTTAATTTTGTTATTGGTAGGCGGGGCAGCGGCTTTTTATTTGGTTAAGGTTAATCAAGATATTCGTCAACAAGCTAGTACAGATTTGTATACCACACCTTCTCCAAGTGCCCAGCCAAGTGCTAAACCAACACTCACTCCCACACCAGGTGTAAAAAAATGTTTTTTGTCTAGTACTAATGCTTATGTTGATCCTGGGACTACAGCCTGTGGTGGGACTAAACAATGTGTAGAGTGCCAAGGTGGGCAGTGGTTAGAGGTAGATAGAAGCAAATGTTCTGGTGATCCTTATTGTGGGCCGAATATTAATTGTAGTTATGCTAAGCATGGTGAATATGCATGCTTATCTATGTCTGAATGTGTCAGGTGTTGGGATGGGGAAACTCAAAGAAATCAGTCTGGAAGTAATTGTCCAGCTCCTTGTGGTAATGTGGGAGTAACTCCTAGACCAACTAAAGTACCAGCTAGTACGCCTATTCCTACCCCTAAAGTGACTATTAAACCTGGGTCAGGTGGTACAACTAGTAAAGCTGGTTGTTATAGTGCCTATACTGGTGGCTGTCCTGCGGGCTTAGAAGCTGCTCAAAGTAGTCAGTGTGGTGGTTGTGATACGATGCAGGTTTGTTGTGTGAAAACTGAACAGTGTAACTGTAACCCAGGTGAAGTGCAATGTAATTATGATACTCTCAAGACTTGTAAGAGTGATTGTAAAACTTGGACCGAACAAAAATGTCCTACTGGTTATCAATGTTACAACAATCAGTGTACTGATAAGAGTACTATCGGAATTGGAACAGGAAGTGATAGCTGTCGTTTTAATGGTCAAGCTTGTAAATCTGAATACTTTGAAGAAACCACTCGGGCTGGTTTAACCTTAGGTAAAGCTAAATGTTATTACAGTACTTGTGTCGGTACTGGTGAGGCTTCTGCTTGTACTGGTAGTAAAAAATGCGTGTCGTTTACACCAATTGATGCAACCAGCACTACTACTGAAGAAAAAACTGATCAACCTAAGACCAAAAGTAAAACAGAAGAAAAGCTTGCACCTACTGCTACCCCTATTCCTGCTAAAGTAGTGGAAGTTTCCTTAAAGCAAGGTGAGTATTGTGGTATTTTTGCCAATAAAAAGTGTTTACCAGGATTGGAATGTAAAGGTTTACCAAGAACCTGCCAAGAGCCAAAGGTTGATGATACTCATCAAGGTGGTGAAAAAACTGGTGGAATTGAATGTAACTTAGGTGAACACAAATGTCAGAATGGTGTTGAATATACTTGTAGTAATAATCAAACTTGGGGTAATCCTAGTAATTGTGCCTATGGTTGTGGCAATCAAGCTTGTTTATTACCCACACCTACTCCTATCCCTCCTTATCAGATTGGTGAAACAGTTTGTAAAGGTCAAGGTGAACAGATTGGTATATTGGCCGGTTCTTCTTGCTGTCCTGGCCTTGAAGGGAGACTTTCTAATTTTCTTTTTCGTTGTGAACCTATTAAAGATGTCAGTTGTAGAGAGGCTTTTGTTCAGGCTTGTAATTTTGACAATAATGGTAACGTTATAGCTGAGAAAATTTGTTATTTTACCAAGCAAGATACCAAGACTGGCTTATGTAATTTAAATGTTAAAGATTGTGGTCCTTGTCAGACTGGTAAAGTAGCTAACTATCGTGATAAAGCTAATGGAGTAGTTTGCAATGCTAATTATGAATGTCAGTCTAATCAATGTATTCCTGATGTTCAAGGCCATAAAACTTGTCAAGAACCTGGAGAAATTAAAAAAGAATGTTCCAGTGGAGAAACTAAATGTGAATGGTGGAACAGCTCTTACTGGCAATATAACTGTCAGCAAGGAACTTTTGTTAGAAGTAGTAAATGTGATGGCGGTTGTAGTGGCAGTCAATGTGCGGCCAATGTTTGTACTTATCCTTCTAGTCAATGTTCTGCTGACGGCACTAAGCTTTTAATTTGTAAACAAACTCAAATTGGTTATTTAGAATATAACTGCGAAGGTGGTTGTGAGGCTGGGATTTGTCAGGAAAAAGAGAAATGTGGGTTATTTAATCCTTGTAAAGAAAACTTTAAATGTGCCAAAGGTCAATGTATCCCAGAAGGAGCGGTGGGTAATGCTTGTAAGGGGCCTGCTTTCATCATGCCTTGTACTTATCCAACTAGCCAAGGTACGGTAGAAGTTGGTGAGCAGTTCTGTTGGTATTCCCAATTAGATAAAAATGGCCAATGTACACAGAATCAAGTTTGTGAAAATGTTTGCTCACCCACTGGTTCAATTGTGCAAGAAAATCGTACTCCGGCTTATCCAACTGCCACACCTACTAAAGTTCCACCTACTCCGATTCCTACAGCTTCTAGTTTGGCAGATTTGTTAGCTGAAAAAACTCCAGCTCCATCTCAACCAATAATCAAGCCTTCAAGTAATCAAGCTATTCAAGATTTAACTGATAACAAAGAATTAACCTTAAGTCAGTTAGAGCAAAAAACTAATTTAAGCCAAGAAGAAGTGACTAATTTAATGAACGCTAAATTTTCTCGTTCTTATCAGGCTTTGGTTGATAATGATCTCGACTATTTAAGAAATCAGTGTAAAGCTGAATTAGGTGATAGCAACACTGCTTGTACTTTATCTAGTGAAAAAATTCTAAAAGCTTTGTATCCAAAGATTGAAACTGCTTATATTTTTGATCAGGTTGAAGAGGATAAGGCTTTTACTCAAAATTTAAATCAAAAATTTGGTATTTATTTAGCTGGTGGTTATACCGATTTACAGGTTGAATGTGTCAGTTTAACTGGTAAACCAGAATTATGTAGCAATGAACAACAGGTTTTACAGATCGTAGTCCCTGGGGTCAGTGAAGATCAAGTTAAAAATATTATTACTTATAAACAAGAAGAAACTAAAAAATATCGTCAGATTGCCGCTAAAGTTGAAGAAGCTCAAACAGAAACCATCAACACTTATTTAAGTACAGATATGCAGGTTTTGTACAACCAATGTCGAGCGGACAATCCAAATGATTATCAAAAATGTAGTACTCAAGAAGGAATTTTGGCGTATTTAGCACCTAGTTTAGAAAAACCAGCTATTGCTCAAGTGGCTAATCAAAAACGCTTAGTTGAACAAGAAAATCGCAATTTAGAACAACTTTATCAAGACTATTTGGGTGGTCGCAATGTTCAGGATTTAGTAGAACAAAAATGTCAGTTAGTAACTAAAACTAACGGTCAAATTGCGGATTGCCAAGGTGACAGTGCTGGTAAGGTAGTGTTTGGCTTGGATGATGCTCAGTTAGCTTTACGTAAAGAAAATATTACCAGTAGAATTTTAAATCGAGATTCAGAATGGGCAAGCGAAGCTTTAATAGCCACTAAGGATTTGCAAGGTGTAGATAAATTTTCCTATAACTTAATGACCACCATGGCTTCTAGCAATTGGTTTGGCAATAGCGTTGAAAATTATGTTAATGTTCAGACTGATTTTGCTAATCAATATACTGGTGGAGATAAGTTTTTAGCCACTTTGGAATTAAGTGGTGCGGTGATGGAAAAGGTAGCGATAGCGAGTGCAGTAGTAGCTGTTCCCGCTTTAGGAATCACTGCTGCTGCTGGTGGAGCGAGTGCTTTAGGAGTGGGAGCTACTTTACTAGGTACAACTCAAGTTTCTTTAGCTAGCTCAAACTTTTTTGGCGCTGGCTCTCAGACCGCCGCAGTTTGTCGTACTTCTGAAGATGCTTTAAATGATCCAGCCTGTTTACAACAGGGTGCTAACTTCGCTTTAGCTGGAGCCAACTTTGTTTTAGCTCCGGTTACTGGCAGTTTAACAGCGGCCAAACAAGGCGTGCAATTAACTGGCTTAATGGGCAGTGGCGCCCAAGGCATTATTGGGACTGCCCAAACTGCGACTAGCTTAGTTGCTTCTAATGCTCAACAACTAGGTTATGGCTTAGGCCTGGCTAATACAACTTTAGCAACGGTTAATGCTGCTCAAAGTCAACAATTAACTGATTGGGCCAGTGTTGGCGGCTCAGTGTTAAACACTGTGGCTGGTACAGCTGGTTTATTTAATCCTAATAATGCAGCCCTTAATTTAGGCACTGATCTTTTAGCTGATGTATCTGGCTCAATGCTTGATTATTACGCTCTACAAAATACCGCTAATCTTAATCCTAATGATCAATTTGCTCAGACTAGAGCCTTCCTGGGCTTAGCTGTTGGTCTAGGCCAAGCTGGTTTTGAAGTGCAGTCTGATGTTAGTAATTTTAGAAACAGCCAGCCAGTCCGCAGTTTAGGTGGCGCGGATGTGCCTAAACTTGATCCACTTGTTAAAACTCAGCAAACTCTTTTGGATGTGGCTAAACTTGATAATGCCGTTAAGTTAGATACGACTTTATCTGACCCCTATTATGCCAAGGCTAAATATTATGAAGATTTAGTTAAAGCTAACCAAACCGATATTGAAGCCATTGTGGGCAAGTTAAGCAAAGAACCTAATTTACCAGAATCAGAAAAATTAGCTTTAGCTACAGTGAGAGATAATCTAATTAAGCAAAATACCGATCTTACTGTTCAAAAAGATAATGCTTATAAAATCTACGAAACCAGACAACAAGAACAAGACATAAGACTCGCTAAAGCAATTCTGCCAGAAACAGTGATTGCTGATGCTCAAATAAAATTGGAAGCAGCTCAAACTCAAAAACAAATTATTGAACAACAGAAAATAGAATTAGAAAGTAAGATTGCCAAGGTTGAAGAATCAGTGAAAATTGCCGAACAAATTGGTGATGTAACTCAGGCAGAACAGATTAAAACTCAACGTGGAGAACTGGAAGCTCAATTAGCTCAGGCCGATGCTGAATTAGCTAAAGTTAATCAAGAATTTGAACAACAAAAGCAAGCTATTGAAGCAGCTGTCGCTAAAGCTCAAGCAGAAGGCATTAAGCCCGAAACAGCCAAAACTGCTGAAGGTGCCGCTCAACCAGAAACAGTTAAAACTGAAACAGAACAAGTAGCTCAAGTAGAAACCACTAAACCTGCCGCTCAGCCCGGAATTTTCCAACGAATCCAAGAAACAGTTGGCGGTTGGTTTGGCAGGGGCGGACAAACCGTTAGTACCCAAGAGGTAAAAACAGAGACTGCCAAGGTGGAAGAAGCGCAAAAAACAGCTCAGCCACAAGAACAACCAATTAAAACACAAGCAGAAGTTGCTCAAGAATTGCAAGCAGGATTTAATCAAGCTAAACAAAGTATTCAAGAAATTGCTCAAACAGAAGGAGATGTCAGAAAATTAACTGAAAAAATTAATAGTTTTGATAATGCAATTAGAGCATTAGACAGTAAACTAAACATTAATCCAGATAATCAAAGTTTAATTAACCAAAGAGCAAATTTAGAACAACAAAAACTTCAGTTACAACAAAATTTAGATTCAGTTAAAGCTAAAGCGGCATCTTTAAATCAAGATGATAATCTTAGTAAACCTGTATTAGCTGGTTTGACTACAATCCGTCCTGAAACCACTGCTCAAAGTACTAAGAACCAAGCTGAACAATTAAGAAATCAAGTAGCTACAGAATTGGGTAAAAAATCAGCCTCAGAAGTAGATTTAACAAAAATAGAAGCTGATTTAATTAGTCAAAATGGAGGGCAACGCACTCTAGCAGTAGAACAACAACTCAACCAAGCTTTAAGAAAACTTAAACAAGCCACTTTATTAGATACAGTAGCTGATTTGCAACAAAAATTTGCTAGTTTAGATCAAACTTCAGTTGAAGCCTTAAGAGTAATTTCTGATATTGATCAGCTGTTGCAGACTCGTGAATTGGATATCCCTCAAGTTAGTAGTGATCCTCAGAAGAATTTACAAATAGAGAATATTATTAGATCAGCAGAATTAAGAGCTGGCCAATCTGAAGGGATTGCTTTCTTCAATACAAGATCTAATCAATTATCCACATTAGCTCAAATTTTAAGTTCTCCTAAAGTAGCTGTAGAGTTAACTACTGCCGGAGGAAAAAGTTTTGTTGGTGGTTTAGTTTTAGAAATTCAAAAAACAGTTTATGGCAGAGATAAAGGAATTTATATTGCTAAAGCAGGTGGTGAAGCTGATATAGCTAATCAATTACGAGCCATGAGTCCAGAAGGAACTAAAGTTGTAGAATTTGATCAAAATAAATTTTTACAGGATAAAGCTTATCAAGCAGAAGTGCTTGCGGCTGACTATTTAGTTAGTAATCCAGATCAAATTCAATTTTTAAGAAATACTGCTCATAATTATAGTTTAGGCTCAACGAGAGATGTGGCGGTTAGTTTATATAAAAATTTAAGTTCTAATGTTGGCGTTTATGTAGATGAACTTCAGATAAATATGGATCCTTCTAGGCAAGCAATTAATCCTACTGGTGAAAGCAGTAAACCAATTGCTCAAAATCAAAAAGACGCTGCTAATTTAGTTGGTGAATCTATTCTTGATACAGGCTTAATTAATCGTTGGGGATCTGGAGATCATGCAGGAGTTTTAACTGTTAGAGAAGCAGATGGTGCTGAAGTAGCTCGTTTTACCGATGATACTTTAGATAAAATTTTTACTCAACTTAAAGTTAAAAATGGAGAAAGTTCAGCTTTTAAAGGGATGAGTGAGACTGAAATTAGTGATTTAGTTGATTACGTAAGGAGCAATGCTCAAGAGTTAGAAATTCTATCTAGTAATACTAACGCTTTAACTAGTCGTTTAGAAGCAGCTGGCTTTAAAGATTCAAGTGCTCAAGCTAATCAGGTTTTAGATCAAATTGACCAAATTAACAGTTTTGCTCAAGGTTTGAAGATGAAATTTGGTGTTGATTACTTTAGAGATGTTGATTCTCAATTACAAGCTAATAATGCCAATAATAGAACTAAAGATCCAGTAACGATCCCAGCCTCTGGAGGTGTTAAAAATGAAGGCCAAAGTTATACGGCTAGCTTACAAGCAGCAATGGAATTTATTGGAGCCAAAGCTTATGCTCAAGCTAATCCTGGAGTTAATAATGCGGCTTCTAAAGTTAATTTTGATGGTTTAACTTCTTCTCCAGAAACCGCTTATCGCTCTACTTTTGCTGATTATTTAGCTGATTTAAATAATTCTTCAGTAGGCGCTGTCACAGGTGCCTTTGCCGATGGTCGTGGTGTGGTAGAGACAACTTTAGGATTTGATACTTATAGAGATACAGAAGCTGTTGAAAAGATTGTCAACACTGCCGACACTGATATCGGAGCTAGAATTAATAAAGATCGTTCTTATATGGCTTCTGGTTTGGAAGATAGTACTCAATTAATTGTTGATTTAATTAGATCAGGAAAATTAGCTCAAAGTAATGGTTTGGCTTCTAATGATAGCGTGAAGTATGTTATTGGTTCTGATGATGTTGGTGATACTATGCGGATAGCTCAAGCTGATGCTCAGGGTCGTGATTTTTCAGACAGACAACGATATTTTGTTCAACAAGGAGGTGATCACTATGTAGAAGTAGCCTTTGTTAGAACTGTTGATTCAGCTGGTAATGAAACAATTAGCAGAAGAATATTAAATGATAATTTAGATGCTAAAGGAGTTCAAAAACTTTATCAGGATAATCCAGCAAACATGACCATTGTCATTGGTCGAGGTGGGGCTACAGGAGATAGTATCAGAACTGAAGGTAATGTGCCTGGTGTTACTTTGGTTAGTAAAAATTCTCCAGAAGGTTTAGTTGCTCAGGCAGGTGCTAGACTTGATCGTGGTACAGCCGTGGCTGAACAATATGCTATTATTTTGGATTCAACTAGATCTAATTTAGATCTTAACGTTGATGCTACTACTAGATTAGCGAGTGCTAATGAGTTTGATTTTCAAGAATTTAGACAAAGTATTAATGAAGCTCAATTAAGAGTAGAACAACTAAAGACAACTCAAGGATTAGATAATGGTATCGAGAGTGCTAGTACAAGAGTTTTAGCAGAATTATCAATGTCAGCTGATGCTAAAATTGCTAGTTGGGCTTCTGCAAAATTACTAGAAATGTCTAGCAATGAATCTCGTAGAAATGTTGATTTAGTTGGTGGATCTCAAGATACTTTAGTGGCTAGACAAGCTAAATTAGCTAGTGCTCAATCTAAATGGCAAGATCTTTTTAGTGATTCAGCTAATCAAAGTATCTTAAAATACATTGAAACAAATAATCCTCAAGCTTTCGCTAGAATGAGAAGTAATGTTGAAGTTGATGCTAATAGATTAGCTTACGCTGATCAAAATGCCCCAATTAGTAAAGAAGCAGTAGTCAATAGTGGTGATTTATCAGAATATTTACTACAGCATAATGCTACAGTTAAAAAGACTGATGATGTCGCTAAGGTTGCAGCTGGAAATAACGCTGGAAGGACTGTTGCTACTGGAGTAGTAGCTCCATCTATGCAGCCCACCCTCCTAGCCGGTACCAGAAGAATTATTACTGCGGTTGCGGATAATTTTTCTACTCGTCAGAGTAATTTGCCCAAGGGCGGTTTAGTAAATACTGCTTTATTTATTCCTAGAACAATGGCCAATGGTTTAGCAGCCTTTTTAGATACCACTTGGCCAACCGTAATTAAGCCAGCTTTTATTGCCACTTATTTAAACAAACCAACTCAACCAGTCACTCCAAAAACTGAAACGGAAAAAGTTGCCCAAACTACAGAACAAAAAGCCTCCACGACAAAACCCACTTTAGGAGAAAGATTAAGTGGATGGTGGGCCACTGGTTTAATTGGTTCTGCTACTAATCTAACTCAATGGTGGTCTGGTGGTTTGGTTAATGCTCCAGCTGTGCAAAAGGTTTTAAGTACTGGTTTGATCAGTCTATTTAAGAAGAGCGAATCACAGCCAGCTACACCAGTACAGCCAGGTCAGCAAGCTCAACCAGTTCAACCACAAGCTGCAGCTAAAGCTGAAACTAATATTCAAAACAGTTTTATTTATAAAGTTGGGAATTGGTTTGGTGGCATTGCAAAAGATTTAGGCTTTGGGCAAAAAACCACTACCCCAGAGCAAGCCCAGCCAGAAGTTGAACAACCTGGCACTGGTGGTGCTACTCAAGAAGAAGTTAAGCCGGCTGAAACTGTAATTTTTGGAGGTGTTGAATTCCCTGTTATTGAAATTAAGGAACGAACTACAGAACAAAAAACAACGGCTTTAACTAAATACTTAGCCGATCGTGGTTTAGGCCAATATTCTGCTAACGTAAGAGCCTTAAGTAACGAGCAGATTGCTAATTTATACACCCAAGTTTTTGAAAATAAAGAAATTTACACTCATGAGCAAGCTATTGAGGTTTTACTTAACTTTTTAGGAGTAAAAACTGAAGCTCCTGCTCAAGCAGAACAACCTGATACAGGTGGTACTACTCAAGAAGAAGTCGTAAAAACCGAGTCTCCAGTAACTTTAGCTCATGGTTCTAGCGATGAAGAATTAGCTAAGCTAAGACAACAGGGTAAGACCGAATATGCTCAAACACTTAATTTAGCAAAAGGTAAAGGACTAATTAATACTATTAAGTCAGTGTTAGGATGGAATACTTTTGCTGGTAAAAAAGCTGCCTTAAGAGATTTGGTAGACGGTAAAGGTGACTTAGGTGCAGCCTATACTAGATTAGTTGACAATGGAGTTGTTAAACCAGCCGTAATGATGGATGAAGTAAATTATTTCTTTGGCATTAAAGAAAATCTAACAGTTACAACAGTAGCTGACATTGAAGCTGAGCTCAGAAATTACCAAGGTGGTGAACAAAAAGCAAAGTTAACAGAAGCTGAAATTAGTGATGTGATGTTAGCCGCTAACGAGGTTTTAGCCGATTATGTCTTAGCTAATGGGGAAAATTCAAGAATTGCTGGCGTTGAATTCGCTAGAGATATGGCTAGGTTATTAAGTTATCAAATTTTAAGAGATAAACAGGTTTTTTCCGGCAGTGATCATGGTAATAACCACATTGTAAGGGGTAACTTAAATAAAGGTTTAGCTTTATTAGAATCAGTAAGTAAGTTAGAGCAAGCTGGTTTAGTCGTAACAGCAAAAGATAGATTAGCCTTTGTTGTAGCAACTTTACTTCATGATATGGGTTATACAACTGGAGTTGCTCAGGCTCAAGCTAGCTTTGAAGCTTCAAAAGATCACCCTATTTTTTCAGCCGCTTTTATAAAAGCTAATCAATCATATTTTGAACGACATCTCGGCAAGGCTAGTTTTGAGGCTGTTTATGAAGCAATTTTATTGCATAGTTATCCTAACTATGATGCAGATTTTAGAGTAGAAAGTGATGGCGTACATCCAGAAATGGTTCACCACGTTTTAGCAATTGTAGATGCTTTAGGCACTACCGCAGAAACTAAAGCTCCAGAAGCCTTCAAGATTCCAGCTGTGTTGGAAAAATTAAACGGAATTAGACTTTATAAGCAACTTTTAATAGAAAAATATGAACAACAGTTTGCAGGTTTAGAAGCTGAAGAAAAACAAGATCAAATTAATGCAGCGGTTAAAGCCAAATTAAAGCCTTATGTCGAAAAGAAAAAACAAGAAATTATTGATTTATTAATGGCTGATGAAAATTTGGCAGTTGATAGAAGAAATCAATATATTGAGGCAGTAAAGAATCAATTTAACGAAGTAACTGTTGATTTAACTTTGCCAACCTATACTGGCTTGCTTGATGAAGTTACTTTTATGGTTAATGAGCAAGGGAAAATTGTTCCTAAAGTAAATATGAGAGTGTCATCAGTCCAAGCTTTGTTAAGTGATTTATTTGGCGAAGATTTTAGTGTGGCGGCTTTCAAGAAAGCCATGGAAGACCTGGGAATGACCAGTGAACAAATCAAGAATTTAGGTGGAATTATTAAGGATTATCGCTCTGCCAATGACGATCAAAAAGCTCAACTTAGAGATCGTTTAACTATGCAATCAGAACGAGCTTTATTTACATTTGATGTAGACAGCTTAATGAAAGAAGACGGCTTTAGTGAGTTATTTGCCGGATTAATGAGACATGATCTTAGAATGGAAATTGTTGACTTAATAAATAAATCAAACGAGCTGTCGCCAAATGATTTAGCTGCTGAACTATTAGATAGATTAATTGCTTTAGAAAGTTATGTTGATGATCCTCAGCTGAAAAAACAAATTAATCTTGTAATTGATTCTTTAGAAGATGAAAATTTAAATGAAACTGATGTATTGCAATTAAAAAACACTTTAAATAATTTATTAGTCAGTGACCTACAAGATTATCTCGGTGTAGAAGATACAGATCTTATCAGTGGTATTCAAACCACAGATTGGGTTTTTGCAGTTAGAGAAATTGTGGAATCAGAAATTGCCACTCCAGATTTAACAAGTTCTATTCCAGGTATTGGTGGAATTTTGACTGATACAACAAAAATCTTCACTAAGGTTAGAGGATTCTTAGATTTATATCAAACTTTACAACAACAAAGCCAAGCTCCTAAAGCTATAGAACAAGTTCAGCCAGTGCAAGAAGTTCAGCCAGCAGAAATTGAGCCAGTCACTGAACAAATTAAACCAGAAGTTGAACAACCAGTTTCAGGAGAAGTTTCCGTTCAAGCGGAGCAAATCGGTACAGGCGGCACTACACAAGAAGAAGTTGTAGCCACAACAGAACAACCGATGTTTGCTCAAGAAGAAACTACTCCAACTGAGGAAGCCCAAACTGTTGAAGCTGAAGCTCCAGCTGAAGAAGTTACTACCACTACTACTGAAGAAAACTATCCTATCTTACCTTATGAAGAAGTTGTTGCGCCTTTAGTGCCTTATGGTGGTTATCCTTCTTTACCAAGCTATGCTCAAGAATTAGCTGCAGCTAGAGAACAACAAGAATATTTAGCTCAAATGGCAGTATATGACCAACCTTCTACCGTCTTAGTTACGACCACTGTAGTTTCTGATTTAGCTGGCACTGAAGAATTAGAACAAGGCGATACTCGGACCGTTAATCAGACTCCGGCTTTACCAAATTTAACCAACACTGAAGTTGTTAAAGAATACTTGCCAGTTTTGTACGATTCTCGAGCTGTAGAGTTTAATTGGTTGGTAGACGCAGTTGATCAAGTCGTGGCAAGAATTACTGGTCAAAAAAGAGTTGACCAATTTTTAGAAACATTTGCTTATTCCCCAGTAATGCAATCATTGCAAGCTAAACCAGCTTTAGAAGCAGATTTAACTAACTATCCTATTGTTCGCTATCAAGAAGCTCCTTTAGCTAGAATGGCTGAAACTATTAGTACGTTTACTGAAAATGAAGTGCCAGCTGCTACAACAGCAGTGATAGAAGATCGTGGCCCAATTAGATTTGGACAAGCTATTCCTTTAATGGGTTCAGTAGATACAGTACAAAATCTTTTTGAACAGTATCAAGCCTGGTTAGCACGCCGTGCTACTTTGGCTAATTTGGCTGATCAATATAACATAACAGCTTACTTTGCCACTCATCCAGTAAAAGCTAAGGAGGGACAAGGTTCTGAAGTAGAAAATCAAGAAACAGAAACAGTTGCGGTTGAGTCCGGCACTGAAGCAATTACTGCAGATCAAACTAACTACCCGATTGTCTTAACTGCCGAACAAGCCAATTATCCTTTGGCTAGAATTGAAGGCAGAGAATATTTGGAAGCAGAGCTTGCCCAGGCGGATAAACAAGCAATTGTTGCCAGAGATACTGTATTAAAAAGTGTTTACAACTCAATTCCAGTCGGTAGTGGGCCAATTAATTCAGTTTTAGCTTTATTGCCTCAATATCAAGCTTTTGTTAAAGCTCAAACTGCTAATCAACAACACTTAGGCAAGATGTTTAAAGCTTGGGCAGATCAATTAGCTAAGCTTAAAACCGAGTCAACTGAAGAAGTCGCAGCTGAAACTGCTCTTACTGAGCCAGTAGTAGAAGAACCTTCTCCAGAATTGACTTTAGAAGAACAATTAGAGCAAGTCAAAGCCCAAATAGCTGAATTAGACCAACAAATAGCAGAGATCAATGCAGAATATGATCCACGATATAAAGCATATAATGATGGGCTTAATAGCATTGAAAAACAATTATATGAACAAAAAATTTCAGCTAGTTTTAGATACAATGCCACTAATTTAGCTGGAAAATTAAAAGAGTTAATTGGTTATATTAATTGGGATGCAGAAAATGATTTATCACAGATAGGTAGTCATCTTGCAATATTAGAAACTGATTTAGCAACTATTTTTAATGAATTCAATTATATTGCTGGTCAAAATGAGGAAAATGAAGCTCTAAATAATGTTTATAAAAAAGTTTTGGAGTTGATTGAAGCCTATAATTGGACAAATGAATCTGCGACCTTAACAGAGTTGATTGATACACTTAATAATGAATTCATTCCTAAGATAGAACCCTATCTAGAAGATAATCAAGAAGTTTTAGCTACTCTTTCTAAAACCTTAGAACAAAGAAATTCTGCCCTAGCTAACGCTACCACTACTTACCAACAAGCCCACCAAGCAGAAAAAGAACAGATTGAAGCTTTAAGAGCTAAATATAGAGATTTAGATACCCAAAAGACAGCTTTATTAAAACAAGCAAATTATTTAACTGAGGCAATTGTTAAACGTGATAATGATTTAGTTGCTCCTAATCCACCCACAGCTGCTGTTGCTGACAGTTATGCCCCAGTGGAAGAAGTAATCCAGGTTAAAGACGAAGCGCAGGCCGCTCGTGAACAATTGTTGGGACTCTTAAAAGTTATTCCAGGCTTAAATGCTATAGAACAATTTGTAGCTAACATTGATCAAGTTAATTTCCTAACTGGCTTAGTTAATGTCTGGACGGCTAGTGAATTAAGTTTAAGCCAAAAGGTAACAGAAACATTTAAAGTTTTACCAGAATCAGTCACCCCAGGCATTGCTAATCAAAGATTTACGGAAATTCTTACTCAAGCCGAAAGTTTAGAAGATTTACACACTCGATTAGAAAAGAATTTTAGTTATGGCAACAATTATTGGATGCTGGTGAATCCAGCCACAAATCAAATTGAATTTGTTAATTTATTTAAATTTATTGATAATGTTGATGATACTTTAAGCTCCCTAAATAACAAAGAATTTGATGAAGACGTGAGTGCCACTTTAGCCGATTGGCCAAACTACGCCCCTATTCGAGCAGCCGGTCAGCAGTTAGTTGCAATTGCTTTAGCCCAACGTAAACAAGCAAACGCCACTAAGGCAGAAGCTTTCTACGCAGATTATCGCCAGCAACAAGAGCAACTCATTAACCGCTTAGAGATTAAGCCAGAAACTAAAGTAGCTGAATTGAAAACTTTAGCTCAAAATCCTCCTAATCAGAAAAGTTGGTTAACAGATAATAATCAGATTGTTGGAGCTGATACGGTTGTAAGTTGGCTAGACAGAATTGATTTTGAAAATGTCAATCAAGTTATTCCAGCTGACAAAATTCCCTTGAGTGCTTTAAGAGAAAAAGTTCAAGCATTATTAGATTTGAGAAAATCTGAGCAAGCTAGAAAAGCTGCTGAAAAATATCAGCAAGCGCAAACAGCTTATAGTAAGTTTTTATTAAGATTAAATTTGTCTAGTGAAACTACAGCTGCTCAGTTAGAAGTTTTAGCTAGTAACCAAGATTTGACCATAGATGATTATTTAAAGATGTTTGGTTTAACCAGAGACTCGGAACAGACAGATTTTACTGCCGCAAAGAGAGCACTCCTTAATCCAGTTCATCCAGATAATTATGAAATGTTAGGAACAGCCTATTTATTTGATAAAAAAACTAATTTAGAAATGCAAGCACTTTTGGCTAATTTAGCGGCTGCTACTAAACTGTTAAATCGAGCCTTGATTGATTTGGAAGAATATTTTAAAAATCCGGAAGCTTATCTAAGAAAACACAATAGCACTGCATCAAGTCAACCAAGTACTGATTTTTATACTCAAATAAAGAAAGCAGAGGATGCTATTAAATCTACTTTATATAAAGCCAGGAACTTAGATGAATTAATTGAGCTGATGTCTAAATACGAAGAAACTAGAGATATGGTAGATGATGTTAGAGAATTTGTTGAAGGAAAGATTAAAGCAGACAGATTATTAGAATCATATGGTATCCGCGATTTAGCAAAAAAGCTTTTAGCTGAGGAAGCTGAAGAAAGAGCTAGTTACATAGATAAACTTAATAAGTTGCCAATTTTTGCTAATTTGATGCCTCTGATTAGTCATTCTTCCACTACTCTGGACCAATTAAGAGAAATTTGGAATACAATTAATGGTTTTAGATTTGGTAATTTTGATGCTCAAACCTTAGAAGGAACAGATGTGAGATTTAATTTTTCTCTACTGATGACTCAGATTGAAAGAATTTTAAATTTATCTGGGAGCCTTTATCGTCGCCCCATTAACGAAATTAATAATGCGCAAAACGTTCAAGGTTTATTGGATTTCCTGACACGTTATGAAAATGAAGATATCTTCCTTGATGATGAAACTTTTTATACATCAGAAGAATTAAAAGCAGAAAAACAATCTCTAATAGATTTGAGAGCAGCCTGGAATACTGATGATTACAATCAAGTTGATGTAATTCTCAATAATTTAAGAATAGCTGCTATAAAAAATAAGGTTTTATCAATTATAAGAGACAGGTACCAACGTAATATTAATGATTTATATCTTAAGGCAGTGAATGCAAAAACATTAGCTGAACTAAGAAATATTTTTAATCAATCGCCAATTTTATATTATCCTTCAGATGCTTTAACTCCTCGAGCAACCATATTAACATCTAGCTATTTAGTCAGCTCATTGGACAACGGTTTAGTGCAAAATCTGCCAACTGAATTACAAAATATTGTTAACAAACTTTTAACTCAAGCTAAAGTCCAACAGGCTGCTCAACAAGTAGCTCCATCATCTGGACAATCTGTTAGTAATCAAACCAGAACTGTTAATTCAGTGATGGTGGGAGATGTACATTCAAACAAAAATCGTTTAGTTAAATTACTTCAAGAAAGTGGTTGGATTGAATTTATTGGTCAAACTGAAAAACCAGGATTTTTTGCTAGAATTTTTAATTTCTTTATCAAATTATTCACAGGTAAAGATCCTGCTAAATCTTCATTGAATTTTGAAGATGAATGGCAGTTAAATGTTTTGGGAAATGCTAATTCAATTAGTTTTACCGGTGACTACTTTGATAGAAATAGAAATGATAGAGAAAAAACTCCTGGTATTGATATTATTAAACTGCTTTGGAAGCTTAAACAACAAGCCAGTAAGATGGTAGGTGTTGAATTTAATATGTTGGGCGGCAATCATGAAGTAGAATTTTTATTAGCTATGCTATTAGATGAAAATGAGGATTTTCGTTTACTTCAAGCATTAGCGCACAATGGAGTGGATATGGATGAAGTTGTAGAAGCTAAAAAAGATCCTCAAGTTTGGGAAATTTTACAAAATTTAGATTGGATGGCTTTGCGAGTAGATGGCTCAGTAATGCAACATAGCGATGTGTTTTCTTATGCCGATTTTATTTATCCTGATTTAATTTCTGGTATTGGTTGGGAAAAACTAGCAGATGTAGAAGAAACTAAACAACATCTAGATATGATCTTACAAAGAGTTCAGAATGATCAATTAACTCCTCAACAAGTGGTTGAGCGTATTAATAGTAATATGAAAAATTATGTTCAAACTGCTGTTAGAAATAATGATTTAAATAGTATTTTCCGTTTATTTGATATATTAACTTTAGATAAGAAAGATAGCCAGTTTTTGAATAATCCAGAAACAACAGACTTATATTTAGAGCTTTTTGCTACGGCTGCTAATAAAGGTCAAAACAGAATTTATCATGGTCATAATCAAAAATTAGGGAAGAGTCAGCCTATTTATCACGATGGCCGCGTAATTAACATTGACCGAGGTATGGGTGAGCATTATGGTGGAAAAGGAGATATTGTTAAAGAAACTATTTATGCTGGTGAACAGCCAGCCAGCCAGCAGCCCAGTGGTTACAGCCAATCTGCAGCTCAATCTCCTCAAGCGCAAGCAGCTCAGCCTACCTTTACTCCTACAACTATTACTATTGGTAGAGGAGATGGAGGTCTAAGAAATTATCAGATTAATGATGAAAGAGTTTCTAGTAGACATGCTAAGATTTCTAATAATTCACAGGGCCAATGGTTTTTAGTAGATACTTCTACCAATGGTACTTTTCTTTATAATGTCCAGAATCCAAGTGGTCAAAGAGTTTATGGTAGTGTAGAAATTAAGAATGGTGATGTAATTAAAATAATTAATCAATATTTTAAAATTAAAATTGATGGTAATAAAGTAAGTTTAGAAGATGTAACCTTAAATTTTTCCGGCACCGGCTCCTACAACACCAAAGGCTGTAGTAGCTGCCCAATAGCCTTTGGTGAATTTAATACTGAATTTACTAGTTTTTTTATCGCTCAATCATTAGCAAATACAATTTCTGTTGAAGCCGATAAAGCCGACTTGCAAGCTCTCAACCAAACTGCTCAAGCTCAAGTTGCCGTGCTTAAAAATATGGCTAATGATCATACTTTTGACAACGCTCCTGCTCAAGAAACTTTAGACGCCTTAGCCGAAACTGCCGATGCCATGCTCAAAAAAACCGAGGCTGAAAAAGCCCAAGCCATCGCTGAAATGGCTGAAGCCTTCCAAACCATTGATCAAGCTATCAGTCAAATTACTGCTGCCCAAGATTCCGCTCAAAACCAAGCTATTACAGATTTAACTACTCTAAAAAATGAACTCAAGCTCATTTCCGCTGAGTTAGAAGCTTTGCAAGTTAAACCATCCAACAGGTTGGCCGGCGTATTTGAAAGAATCAATATTCAATTAGAAGAAATTGCTCTATATGTAAAAAGAATTAGTGGTGATGTAAGCAGGTTGGTGAGGCCAGAAGAAGAGGAAGAAACTGGTGAAACGTCAATAACAGAAGAAGTTAGTTCTACTAAGATCAAAATTGGAGATCAAGAAATTGAAGCTCTCGTTTTGGGTAAAACTGATCCTAGTCAAATTACAGCTGAAAATTTAGATCAGCTTTTTAAGCTTTATCATGGTGCTAGTAAAAAATTAATAGTAGATGAAAATTATGATTTTTTTGCAGATGAAGATGCTCCAGATGGTTCATATACTATTGGAGCGGGACTTTATACTACAGATAATCATGCTTTAGCAGAAGAATATGCTAATTTACGAGCTAAACAAAATCTTCAAACAGAAACTGGAGTATTAACCACTTTAGTGCCTTATCAAGCCAAAATGCTAGATTTACGTAATGGCCAGTCTCTCCCAGAACCTTTATTTAAAGCTTGGGTAGAATTTATGCAAGCTAAGTTTGCACAGAAAAAAGCTCAATATGAGGCTATTTCTAAACCAGACGGTATAGAAGAAATGATGTTTGAATTTGAGAAAAGATATTACGATTTTTTAGTAGCAATTGCTGCCAAAGAACCAGATCAAGAGAATAGACAAATTCACTATGTTTTAGCTACCAGATTTATCCCTGAATATAATATGGAAGTTGGATTAGGCTCATCACAAAATTTTTATTTTGCTGAATTCATGAAAAATTTAGGCTTTGATGGTTTAATCTCTCAGGAACCAACAGATATTGAAGGTATGATTAAGGCCGATAGTTTTGTTTTCTTTAATTATTCTACGATTGGCAGTGTAGAAGATTGGCAGAGAAGAAGTGAAACGGAAAGTAAAATAGAAGAAAATAAGGAAACTGGTGTTTTAGAACAATTTCAACCAACTTTTGCAGAACAACTAACAGAATTAGTTAATGTTTTAGGAGTGGAAGATTTAGATTTTGATTCATCAAAACCAGCAAAAGAGATTTTAGCAGAATTAATGCCTAAAATTGGGAATGAAGAGATTTTTTCAATAGAGGCAGAAAATCCTGAAAAAGAATTAATGAGATTAGTTACTTATCATGCTTTACAAACTGCTTATCAAAGATTAAATCCTAGTGGAGTAGAAGAAATTAATCAAGCTAGAGAAAGAATAAAAGATTTAGAAAAAGATGAAAGTCCATTAGTTAAAAGAGAAAGAGAAGATTTAATTTTTCAATTATTAAGACAAAATGTTTTAACATTTCCTTCAGGTGATTATTCATATGTTAAGCATCCTCATTACTCTTTTTTACAGCCTTCAGAGAGTAATGAATATGACTGTATTGCTCAAACAGCTTATGCAATTTCAGTTTTATATAATTTGGGTAAAGATAGAAATCAGATAAGAACTGCTTTGTCAGGATTTCATCTTTCTGCTTTATATAACGATGCTTCAATAAATCAAATAAATGTTTACGATCCAAGAACAGCAGATAGATATAGTTTAACTAAGGCTACTAATGATAATGTTCCCAACAATGATTTTTTTAGTAAATATTCTATTGAATCAATTAAAACAGCTTTAGATTTTGTTAATGAAACTGATCATTTAGGATTTTTAGAACCAAGCTATCAAGAAGCGAGGCAAAATATTCATTTTATGACACCTGAAGATGGTTTTTTAGCGGCTTTTTATACCCACCTGGGTCGTACTCATCAAGAAGAAGAAAATTTTGATAAAGCAGAGGAATATTATCAAATTGCTTTAATGTTTGATCCTGAAAATTCTTATATAGCTGCTATGAGAAGTCTTTATCGTTAATTTTTAACTTGGTATCTGCTAAATAGCTTATGCTAAAATGCATTTACACTTTTTAGCAATTAAACATTAGAAATTTATTTATATGTATGAATCTTGGCAAGATGACTTAGGTATTACTGGCACTGGACCAGTAAAAGAAGGTGCTGTTTTTATGGACAAAAATGCTAAGGATGTTAAGTTAAATGTAGAATTAGCAAAATCAGCAGAAGTATCAGAAAAAGTTGCTGCTTTTCATACTTTTGTTCAGCTTTTAGAAAAACAATTAGGCGGACGCTCATTATCTCATCTAGAACTTTTATCTGTTGCGGTTTTTGTTGATAATGCTTCCTTTATTGATAGAGAAAGAATCAAAGAGTTATTAAACAATTTATCTCAAGATTCTTTAGGGTTATTTTTAGATTGCTTACTAATAATTTTTAAAAAATTAAATCCTGACCAAGATAGTGCCTATGTGACAATTTTTAAAGCTAAAAAAAGATTAATAGGTGAACCTAATTTTGTTATTCCTCATGCTACAAAAGAAATGACTCCGGCCTGGCTTAAGCTTTAACATCCTTAAATTTTCTGCCACATTAATAGACTTACTGCAAAATAAAATTTTGTAGCAGGTCTAATAAAAGAAATCCATAATTCTTTACTTTTAACTCAGACCTTAAAGTAATGGGAATGACTTCATTAGAAATTTTTGTGGTTAAGGTTACGTAAATAGCTTTATTGTTAGACGGAAGTTGGAGCTGGGGCACTCTCTTCTTTAACCATCCCTCTTTTAATTTCAAACAACAAATAGAAATTAATCACATAGGCAATTACTAAACTAATCAAACCTTGTTGGCTAACCACTACATTGACCATTCCTTCAATTAGCCATAAAAAGCTACTCCAAAATAAATAAATCCAGCCTCTTATATTTTTGGTTTTGAGAGGTTTAAAAGCTTTAAACATTAAGAAAGTATTTAAAATCATCGCTAGAGCAGAAACTACATAACTTAAAATAACTAAAGGTCTTAGGGTAAGGAAAGATAATAAACCAATTAAGCCACTTAAAGGTCCGGCCAGTAAACCAATAATTGCGCTTAAACCAGCTAACCAAGGAATAATAGCCACCAAAAAGTTAACTAAGCCCATTGGTAAATGTGGAGCTTGGCTAAAAACTTTATCAAAGCCAGCTAAAATTTTCATGGCCTTAGGATGCTGAATAAGTTGGTCAATTTTGGCGGAAATTTTATTCATAGATTTACTATAGCACTGATTGGGTTTTCAGAGCAAATGTTATAACAGCAATTTGCGCAGCGCCTTTTTTTCCTTTATACTGAGTAATATGATCAATACTAACCCTTATCCTGCCAACCCAGCTACCCCAACTACTCAGGCTACTCCAGTTATTAATCAAACACAAACAAAGCAATCTTCTTGGTTAAAAACTTTGTTTGCTAGATTAACTTCCACCGTAGTGGGAAAAATTGGTTTAGTGGTAGCAGTTTTAGTGCTTCTATATTTTACTGCCAGCGTGGTGATGCCTAAGTCTTCTATTACTGTGGTTGGCCAAGGTAGTTATGAATTTAACCCAGATCAAGTTACTATGATTGTTAGTTTAGTGAGTACCGGCACTGATCCAGCTCAGACCATTAATAACGGTGATGTAGGAATTAAAGTTTTGCTAGATGCAGCTAAAAGTATTGCCGGTGAAGGTTTAGAAGTTAAGAAAGCCTTTTATCAAGCTCAACCAGTTACTGGTTTAGCTGGCGCTGCTAATTTTCAGGTAGTTAATGCTTTTAGTTTAAAATTTCCTCAAGTAGATAAAGCTAGTGAAATGATTAAAACTTTATATGCTAATGGCGCTACTACAGTTAGTAATGTCTCATTCTCTACTAAAGATGAAAGGAAAATTGCTAATGAAGCTCGTAAAAAAGCAGTTGATGATGCCCGGACTCAAGCGAGTAGTTTAGCTAGAGCCAGTGGTAAAAGATTAGGCAGAATGGTAGCAATTACTGATGATAATCAAGGGGCTGGTGGAACAGTTGCCAATGTAGCAGCTGGCAATGAGGCTGATTTAAGCAATGTTGCAGTTACTAAAACCGTGTCGGTGATGTTTTATATGTGGTAATGTTCAGTTAATAGACCATAATTTACAACTGCTTTACTTCGTTACAGACGTTGTAAATTATGGCTATTAACTTCACCTATTTGCCAAGATACTTCGGATTAATACATTCTATTTTTTTAATTGCTGCGCACAGACGTTGTAAATTATGGCTATTAACTTTCCATGTTTGCAAAGACGTTGATGTTTGTGGATTATTAACTTCATAAGCATTTTAATTCGTTACAGACGTTGTAACAAGACATTGTAAATAATTTACAATGTACCAATTGTGGTCTATAATGGGACCATGCCATTAAATACTGCTTCTTCTACTATTAAAATTAATCTATCTGTTGGTTTAAAAGATAATATTTTATCTGAGGCTAATAGAATTGGGATATCAATTCAAGATTTCATCAGAATGTTGTTATCCACTTATTTTGCTAAAACAGAGTCAATTAATTCAATTTCTCAAGATAAAATTTTGTTAAATCAAGCTAAAAAAGAGATTAAAGCTAAAAAATATGTAAGTATTAATTCATCCAAAGAATTAGAAGATCATTTATTAAAAAAATAAAGATTAATGCAATTACGCTTAACCCAATCATTTGAAAGAGAATTTTCAAGTATTACTAAAGGTAATGTAGCACTCAAAAAAAAAGTTATAAAGCAATTAGATATCCTTATAAAAAATCCAGATTATCCATCATTAAGATTACATAAACTTTCTGGTGAAGAATACTGGTCAGTTTCAGTTAATAAAAGTATTAGAATTTTACTTTTGTTTAAAAAAAATATTGTTTATGCTTATCATATTGGTAAACACGAAGATGTTTATTAAATTTTTTTAGTGGAATTTTGGAATTTTTAATCCCCCTGTGATCTATAGGTCTAGTTTGTTGATCTCTCTCAATCTCGAGTTAAATATGCCTTAGATTGATCTTTAAGCGAAGCTTAAGAAGCAATCTAAGGCATATTTAACCTAGAGTTTCTCTCTAATCGTTTGCCACAGGTCTCTTTCTTGTCCCTCATAACCCAAAGCCCAGATTGCTATTCCAGCTAAATCCAGTTGATTAACATAATCTAATTTGTAAGCTAAAGATTTATGATTTTCGTAATAAACCACATAAATTGATTTTTCTCCGCTGGGGCTAGTTTCTTGATAAGTCAAAAATGGTGAAAGGGCATAATTATCCCAATGCTCAGTTAAATTAATTTTATTGCGTTCATTCATTAATTCTTTGACACGTTTGTAAGTAGCTGTTGAACCTGTTCCAGGGTAGGTATTAGCTTTGCTGGCGGCATCGGTGGTTTGCCATTCATAACCATAAAAAGGAATGCCGAGAATAAGTTTTTCGCGAGGGGCTGCTTCAATAAAATTTTTTAAATGATGGCTAATGTCATCTTCTGCTTCATTACTGTCAAAAAGTGGGGCAACTGGCCCAGCTTGAGGAGAAGAACGGCGATAGTAGTCATAGGCCATAATTATAATGTAGTCAACCTGTTCAGAAATAGCCTTAACATCCCAAATTAAGTTTTTGCTAGCGGCTGAGGAGTACATATCAATAGACAAGCTTACTCCTTGGTATTTAGTTTTGAGGTGTTTTTGTAAAGTACCCATAAAACCCACAAAATCCTGGCGCAGCTGGTCAGAGATTTCGCCAGTATATTCAATATCAATATTAATGCCATCAATTGGATAAGCTATCAGCAAAGCATCAATGGAAGTGAGAAAATTTTGCCAGTTTTCTTGGTGAGTGAGAAAATTATAGATATCGTCATTATTGAATTGCGTAAAGCTGACCTGAAAGGTTTTGTTTTTAGGATTAGCTTCTTTAACCAGCTTAAAAAGTTGGTCATCTTCTAATTTATGGTAGCCGGGTTCAGCTCCGCCATCTTGTTTAGTGATGACATTACCTTTTCCATCAATGGTTAACGAAAAATAAATTAAACTGTTAACTTCTGGCTGGATGCTAGTGTTGTTAAGATTCCAATAGGGCAAAAATCCCCACACTTTTTTGGGATTTTCAAGAGGAGTGGTTTTTCCTAAAACTTGTTTAGTATTATTTTCCCACAAATTACTTGCAGCTAAGAAAGGATTAGCTAAAGGTACTTCTGGAATTAAAAACCAAATTAATATTAGAATTGCTAAAACTAGTAATAAAGCCAGCAAAATAATTTTAGGCCAGTTTTTCACTACGAGCTTTTTTAGATGACTAAACATAAATTTAAGGTTTAACTAGGTAAGGATCATAAATGATCTTACCTTCTTCGTTGGTGGGCAGAATACAATTAGTACATAGAGAATCGCCAGTAGGATCAGTGTATAAAGTGTGGTTTTCTAAGATTAAACCTTCTTTTTGTTCGCCATATTTGGGTGGTTGGCCAGTGGTTGGGTCAATCCACATGTCTTTAGTGATTTGTTTGCTATTTGCTGGTTGGCTTTTTTCCCAATAAAGATCGTTGGTCATTGAGCCACAGCCTTCACCACTTTCTTTGCTGGGTGGCATGCCGCTAACGCAGACCATGCCAGCTTTAACATCATCTGGCTTGTCTAATAAAATTGCTTCTTTATCTTTGAGAATATAGCTCATAATGTCGTTCCAAATTGGGGCAGCAGTGGTAATGCCATCGGCTGAATAAGCCATTGGATTACTATTATTATTTCCAACCCATATAACAGTTAAAAATTCTGGAGTAAAACCAACAGTCCAGTTATCTTTAGAATTATTTGTTGTACCTGTTTTGGCGCTAACGATTTGGCCAGGAATAGTTAATTTGGTTTTCATGCCAAAAACTCTGGATCTGGCTTGGTCATCTTGCATAATATGAGCAACTAGATAAGCTGGCGCGCGATCCATGACTCTTTCTAGGTCATTTTTATTGCTGCTTTCGTATTCAGTTAAATAAGTTAAATCTAACAAACGTTGTTGAGTATTAACACTTTCTAAAACATTTCCCTGATAATCTTTAACCTCTAAGATAGGAGTAAGGGGAACTTTAACTCCCTGATTAGCAATTACCCCAAAAGCTTGAGCCATTTCAGTCATTTTTACTTCACCGCCACCAAGAGTTAAAGATAAGCCGTATTGGGTAGGATCTTGCCAACTTTCAATGCCCATTTTATTTGCTTGGTTGATAAAAGTTGCTACTCCAATAGTAGATAAAGCTTTAACTGCCGGGATGTTTAAAGAGTTTGCCAAAGATTGCCTAACAGTTAATGGTCCATTAAAAGAGCCATCATAGTTTTTAGGGCAATAATTTTTTTGACCAGTAATGCCAAAGCAAGTAGGCTTATCTAATAAAATGGTTCCTGGGCTGAGTGTTTTTTGTTGGAAAGTAGTGGCATACATGATTGGCTTGATTGAAGAACCAGGTTGGCGATTAGAAATAGTAACATTGACTTGTCCATCAGCGGTAGCATCAAAGTAATCTTTACTTCCTATCATGGCTAAAATTTCACCGGTGTTAGGTTTGGTGACTAAAGCGGCAGCATTACCGGCTTTATAGCGAGGGCCAACTGTTTTCATTTTAGCTGATAAAGAAGCTTGCGCGACGTTTTGTAAATTTAAGTCCAGAGTAGTGGTAACGCGTAAACCACCTTTCTGGACTTTTTCTTCACCATATTTTTCATAAAGTAAATCACGCACATAAAAGACGAAGTGAGGAGCCTTGATTTCGGTTTGGCTAAGCGCATACTCCAAAATTTCTTCTTGTGCTCGTTTTTCTTCTTCTGGACTGATATATCCATCTTCTCTCATTCGCCTTAAAACATCGAATTGTCGGTTTTTAGCTTGTTGAGGGTTAGAGCCAAAGGGCGAATATTTGCTTGGAGCTTGGGGTAAACCAGCTAGTAAAGCCGCTTCACCTAAAGTTAAATCTTTAGCATGTTTATCAAAGTAGCTATTGGCAGCAGCTTCAATTCCTAGAGAAGTTCCGCCATAAGAAATGTAATTAAGGTACATTTCTAAGATTTCTTCTTTGGTGTACATCATTTCGGTGAGAACAGAAAGCAATGCCTCTTTAATTTTACGTTGGAAAGTTTTTTCTCTAGATAAAAGCGCATTTTTGACTAATTGTTGAGTGATTGTGGAGCCACCAGAAACAGTTTCTTTTTTAAGATTATTAATAATTGCTCTGACAATGCCTTGGATATCAATGCCAAAGTGTTTATAAAAGTTTTTATCTTCGATAGCAATGGTGGCTTGATAAACATAAGGAGGTAAATCTTTGAGGGCAATGGGCGTGCGATTTTCTTTGGCAAAAATTTCATAAAGTAGTTCACCATTACGATCAAAAATTTGAGTACTCACCGCAAAGTTATCAGTAGTAGCAATTCTTTTTGGTGAAGGTAACTCACTGGCCAATACGCCTAACCAAATAAAAAATCCAAAAAATAAAATAATTACTCCATATCTACAAAATGGGTTTAAAATTGGAAATAAAATGATTCGCAGTATTTTTTTAATTCTTGGTGTTTTGTTGAGTTTTTGGCCAAATAAGCTTCGGATTTTATTTGCTAGTAATTTTAATCTTTTAATGATGGCTAAGACGTTATAGTCAGAAGGTGATGGAGTGTTAATAACAGGTGAATCAGCGATTGGATTTGCTTGAGTTGATGAAGTTTGAGTAAGGCTAGCTGTAGAGCTTGCTCTTTTGCCCCAAAAGAAATTCCATAAATAAATAGTTAAGTTAGCTGATTTTTGAAAAACAGTTTTGATTAATTGCCAGTTTAACTTTTTAGGTTTAGCAGACTCTTGAAAAGGAGCTGGCAATGAAGTTATTTGAGATTTTTGAGAATTGAGCTTTTCAGCCTGTTTAAGCAGCTGGCTAATTTTTTGTTTGCTAGTTTTTTTTTCAGTTAATTGACCATTTAAAGCATGATTAATAATTTTTTTCTTCTGGTGAGGTGAGAAGTGTTTGTTTTTTGCCATAGATAGTGTGGCTTTTGCTCTTGCTAACGATAGTTTATTTTTCTATTATCGTTAATAACTATGAATAATGTAAATTTAACCAGTTGGTATCTTTGTTTGGATGAGTCACAAAAAAAGTTAATTAATACCACTCAATATTTTATCAAAAAAGCTAATGAAATAGGTGATCAACCTGAACATGACTATTCATTATTGGTTTTTGGGATAGCTAAAGTTTATGAAGGTTTTTTGAAAAAATTTTTATTAGAATTAAAATTGATTTCTAAAGAAGTTTATTTTAGCCGGCGGTTTAGAATTGGGAGAGCATTAAATCCTGATATCTATCCAGAACAGCGTGATAATTGGTGGCTTTATGATGATGTGGTAAGAGTGTGTGGCAAGGATATTGCTAGAGAATTGTGGCAAGCTTGGTTAGAATGTCGTAATCAAGTTTTTCATTACTTTCCCAAACAAGACAAATCTCTTTCTTTAAAAGAAGCTGAACAAAAAGTTGCACAGCTTACTCAAGCTATGCAACGGGCTTGCGATTGCATTCATCAACAGTATAAATAAATGAGTTATAATTAGACATCTTATATAAAAGTTTAAGAAAGACTTCTTCATGTCAGAAAATTCCGCTATTCAATATTTTTATAAGAACATCACCATTTCTGGTTTACCTGGAGCTGGCTCAACTACTTTATTAAATATGTTGCGTGAAGAATTAAAGTTTGATAAATGGACTGGTTTTAGTGGTGGTGAATTTATGCGGGCTTACGCAGTTGAAAAAGGTTTATTTAATGATAGTAAAAAAATTCATCATGATGCTAGTGCTTATAGTGATGATTTTGACCGTCAAGTTGATATGGGGATGAGAGAAAAACTTGAAAAAGAAGAAAAGTGGATTATTGAGTCTTGGTTATCTGGTTTTTTGGCTCAAGGAGTACAAGGTACTCTTAAGGTTTTAATGATTTGTTCAGATCCAAGTGTCAGAGTAGATAGGATTATTAATCGAGACGAAATTACAGCTGAAGAAGCTAAAGAACATATCACTGCTCGTTATAATACTAATTTAGCCAAATGGCAGAGAATGTATAAAGATCAATGGCAAGAATGGGTAGTGGCGACTGGTAAGGCTAAAGACTCAGATCCAATTGATTTTTGGCGCAAAGATCTTTACGATATTGTTATTGATACTTATTCAACTAACAAGCAACAAACTTTAGAGATCGTTCTTGATGCCATCAAAAAAAAGACAGACTAAAACCAGCCCATCTAAAAAAATTACTAGAACTATCAGTCTAGCAAAACATCATCATTTGGCTTTTTGGCCGTTGTTATTTTTAGTTTTTTTACTCTGGATTCTTTATCGCCAGTTGTTTAATTTCCCAGTTTGGTTTGATGAAACCATTGGTAAAGCGATCTTTTTTGCTTTACCAGTTTGGGCTTATGTTAGTATTACTAATGTTAAAGAAATCAGCCAGACTTTTGCTTTTAGTAAGTTAAAACCCGGTTTGATGTTGGGTTTAGCAGTAGGCGGCATTTATGGTTTTGTGGCTAGCTTTTTGGCCATTTTGACTAAAGGTGGTCAAGTGCAACCAGTTTTGCTTTTTACTTCTGATCGTTTTTGGTGGGAATTTTTCTTGGCTTTATTAACGAGTTTTTGGGAAACTTTATTTTTCTTTAGTTTTGTCATGGTGGTCATTAACCAAAAATTACATAAATCTGCTTTATTCACGAGAATACTGATAGCTGCTTTGATTTTTACTTTGTTTCATTTACCTAATGCTGTTCTCCGCTTTGATGGGGCGGCAATTCTTTATCAATTTATCTTGATGTTTTTATTTGGAATTGGTCAAGCTTTCTTATTTACTAGTTATGAAAATGCTTATAGTTTAATTTTGTCTCAAGCCTTATGGGGCATGGTTTTATTAGTTCATTTTTAGATTTTAAATTACAAAAACACAATAATGGTATAATGTCAGCTCATTTTAGAAGTGAAAGCAATAAAATTTATTTTATGCTAAAAAAATTTCGTTTTATTATTTGTGCTTGTAGTTTATTGCTAGGAGGAACAATTGTTTTGGTTTCTTTATCTAGTGCTGCCGCTAGCCAAGCTTATACACAAAACTCTATTAGTAGTCGCAAACTTTATTTAGGTAAAGAAATTTTGCCAGATAATTTGTTTTATCCAGCTGTTGCCTTGGCAGATCGAGCTAAATTAGAAATGGCTATGCCCACAGAGAGAATTTATTTGCAGGTTAATTACAGCCATCGGCGTTTAGGTTATGCCAAAGAGCTGTTAATTAAAGGTGAATCAGATTTAGCTCAAAGCACTATTACTAAAGCCCAAAAATATCTCAATAATGCAGCTCAGGAAGCTTTAAATGGTGACGTAGACAAAGAAGTTAAATTACATTTAGCTGCTTCGATAGAATATCACTTAGGCGAATTGGATTCGATGATGGACTCATTTTTGCCTAGTCAAAAAGAACCTCTAGAAATTTTACGGCGTGAAACTTTAGCCCTCAAGGAAATGCTCAGCAGAGATTTCCAACAGCCTTAGTTGTTACGATTTGCTCTATTGACATCCCCCTCCATTTTATGCGATTCTTATATCCCGGGTGAGTCGGGATGAAATTTTACACAATAGCTTGTGGTTGAAATTCATTTAATATACAAATTATAGAATCTGCCCAAAAAACTAAATTTGTATGGAAATAACTTTATTTTAGTGCAAGTTTAGAATTAATAGTTTTTATGCAATGTCCATACTGCAACAGTGCAAACACGGCAGTGATTGATTCACGCGATGCTCACGACGCTCAGGCAATTCGCCGACGTCGGGTTTGCGAAGATTGTCAGCGGCGGTTTACTACTTATGAAAGAGTAGAAAGTTTAGATTTAAAAGTAGTGAAAAAAGATGGCTCGGAAGAAAATTTTAGCCGAGAAAAAATCCGGCGTGGCTTAATTAAATCTACGTGGAAAAGACCATTAACCATTGAAGAAATTGATAAATTAGTAGATGAAGTAGAGTGTAAGCTTAGACAGCGAGACTCTCGCCAGATTAAAAGTTGGGAGATTGGTAATTTAGTGATTAATCGTTTAAAAAAGATTGATCAGTTGTCTTATCTGCTTTTTGCTTGTGTTTATCGAGATTTTGACAGCATTGAAGATTTTGAGCAAGAAATTAATAAATTAAAAACTCAAGTTAAAGACACTTAATTTTTTGGATAAGGAAATATTAATTATGAACCACCGCAAAAATTCAACCCCAGTTGTTAAAAAAGTTTCAACTGAAGCAAAAGCTGAAAAAATTAAACTGATGCCTCATGCTCAAGAAACTCAAGATCTGCCTAAGAAAAAAATGAAATTTACCGTGCGCAAATTAGCTAAAGGTTTAGGTGAAGCAGTTGCCAAACGTACTTATCTACGTACTGATGAAAAAGGTAATTTGGAAGAATGGGGCGAAGTAGCTCACCGGGTGGCTCTTGGCAATTCAATGCTAGTAGCTAAAGATAAAAATCATCAAGAAGCTGAATATGAATTATTAAAAAAACATATTGCCAATGCTTCTTTATTGATGAGTGGCCGACATTTACAACATGGCGATGTTGATCAGCCAGAACGCAACATGGAAGTTTTTACTAACTGTAGTACTGCTTCTAGCTCATTTTTATTGTTTTATTTATTACTCAATGGTTCTGGAGTGGGTCGTTCTTACGATGATGATTTAATGGTGGTGGATTGGGATTACATGCCAATTATCCATTGTGTTTTGGATGAAAATCACGCTGATTTTATCTGGGGAGAAGATGAAAGCATGCGTGAGGCACGTAAAAAATATAAAGATGTCCATTGGTTTGAAGTCCCAGATACCAGAGAAGGTTGGGCTCAGGTAGTGGAAAAAATTGAAACCATGGCTTTTGAAAAGAAATATAAAGATGATGTCTTAATTTTAGACTTTTCCAAAATTAGAGCTAAAGGTCAACCAATTCAAGGTATGCAAAAACGGCCCGCTTCTGGACCAAGACCTTTAATTAAAGCCTTACAAAAAGTGGCCACTGTTAAAAATGCTGGCATGGATAGATGGAAACAAGCCATTTATGTTGATCACTATTTATCCGAATGTGTGTTAGTTGGTGGGGCAAGAAGAGCGGCCAGAATTGCTACTAAAATTTGGACTGATGCTGGTATTTTTGAATTTATTAGCATCAAAAAAGGTGGCTTTTTATGGTCCGCTAACAATAGCGTAGCTGTTGATGATAAATTTTGGAAACAACGCAGTAAACATTCCAAGAAAGTTTTAGAAGCAGTTCTACGCGCTAGCTATTATGATCGCACTGGTGAACCAGGTTTTGTTAATCAACATCGTTTAGTGCAGAATGATGAAGGCTATGATGGTTATTTGGATGGCAAATATGCTCAAAGCAAAAAATATCATCCCATGAAAAAAACCACTCAGATGTTATCTGATGTGGCTAAAAAAGCCAATGCTAAGTATTACACCCAGATTCCTAATCCCTGTGGTGAAATCACCCTTAATATGTTGGGCGGATACTGTGTGATTGCTGACGTTGTTCCTTATTATGCTCCAGACATTGATGCTGCTGAAGAAGCTTTCAGAGTGGCCGTGCGCGCTTTAATGAGAGTTAATACCATGGATTGTTTATATTCACGAGAAGTGAAACGTACCAATCGGATTGGGGTAGGCATTACTGCTATTCATGAATATGCCTGGAATGCTTTTGGCTATGGCTTTCGTGATTTAATTGATGAAGAAAAATCTCAAGATTTTTGGAATAGCATTGCTAGATTTAAGCGAGCAGTGGTGCAAGAAGCTGAGAACTACGCTAAATATCTTAAAGTTAATGTTCCTCATACCAATACGACTATTAAACCATCTGGGACTGTGTCCAAGCTCTTTGCTCTTTCAGAAGGCGCTCATTTACCAGCCATGCGCGAATACATTAGATGGGTGCAGTTTAGAGATGATGACCCAATAATCAAAAAATATCGCCGGATGAAATATCCCATTAAGGAATTGAAAAGCTATACTGGCACAGTGGCAATTGGGTTTCCTACTCAACCAGAAATTTGTAAATTAGGCATGAAAGATAAATTGTTAACCGCCAGTGAAGCTAGCCCAGAAGAACAATATAAATGGTTGATGTTATTAGAAAAATATTGGATTGTGGGTGTAGACGAACAAGGTAAGCCATTACCAGATATTGGTAATCAAGTCTCTTATACCCTTAAGTATGATCCAGACAAAGTGAGTTTTAGAAAATTCTCAAGCATGGTTAGAAAATATCAACCTTTAATTAAAACTTGTAGCGTCATGCCTAAGATTGACGCCACCGCTTACGAGTATCAACCAGAAGAATCTGTCACCATTAATGATTTTATGAAGATGGTGCGTGAAATTGGGATGGCTACCGGTGGAGAAGATAAATTGTTGGAAGATATTAGCTTGGAACATCTTAAATGCGATAGCGGAGCATGCCCAATATAGGAATTTTGCTTAAAGACTAATTAAATTATCTAAAACTTAGGCTTAAAGAAAAATTTTTTATTGACTATAATAGTTTTATTAAAAAATAAGCCTTTTAGATATTAATATGAGTAAATTAAATTTGTTACCTTTTTTTAAAAAATATAAAACATCGGCATTTTTATTGTTTTTGATTGCAGTCATCTCATTGATTTATAGTACTCATTTAAGCCTTAAGCTCATTCCTAAAGGCTATGATTTACTGTTTCATTTAGGCAATGTTTTTGCTTTACAGATAAGATCTACTTTTCAGCATAATTCTTTAGCTTCATTTGCTATTTCACCACTTATTTTTCATGATTTTGGCTATGGAACCCATTTATTTTATCCGCCCCTTGCTCATTTAATTCCTGCCTTTATTGCTTTTGTTATGTCTAAGGTAGGTATTAATTCCACTCTTTTAGCTATTAGAGTTTTTAGTTTTCTAACTATGTTTGGCAGTGGTTTAGCGATGTATCATTTAGCCAAAAAAGTTTCTAATAATACAACAGTCGCTTTTTTTGCAAGTGTATTCTATTTATCGGCACCTTATCTGCAAATGGATTATTACTGGCGAGGCGGGATGAGTTCTAGTCTTTGCTTTGTGTTTTTGCCAATCTTATTGCTTAGTTTATATTATTTTGTAAAAGAAAAGTTTTCATCATTTCTTTTTGCTTTTGTGATTAGTATGACTTTAATTACTTGGACACATTTGGTTACTGCTTTTATTACTTATATTATCTTTGGCTTATTATTAGTAATTAATTTTCTTTTTCTTAAAAAAAAGAAAGCTGCTATTATTAGTCTTTTTTTATCTGGAATAATGATTTGTTTAATGACAGCTCCATTTTGGAGTCTACTGGTTCAACAATACCTGCTTAAAGCTCATGTTATTTTTGGCACTGCTTATCCATATAATATTGAAAATGTTGCTGGTCAGAATCTGCCATTTTCTATGATGTTTGATTTACAACTTGATGTATGGAATTTTAAAATTAGAAGTTTAACTGCTGTTTTTAATATTGTAGTTTTATTGTTTTTTATTTTATTTATTGTGCTTTTTCCTAAAGTCCGTAAGAAAATAAAAAATTATCAATTTTTTAATTCTTTAGTGGCTTTATTTGTTGGTCTTCTTGTCCTGGTAAATTCAAAACAAATTTGGTTGCATTTACCAGAATTTTTTGCTTTTGTTCAGTATCCACATAGATTACTTTTAGAAGTGACTCCAGTTTTATCATTATTAATCGCTCTCCCTTTTTCATTAATTTCTAAAATTACTAGGACAAAGAAAATATTATTGGGTGTTTTAGCAGTTTTTATAATTGTTTTTACTTTTGTGTTTAATAATTTTGAATTATATGAATTAGGTCAAATTGATTACACGACTCATTCAATCATTCAGGCTATGGGTGTAGAAAGAGAATATTTGCCTTCTGAAACTAAAGCTAATTTTGAAACAGCTGATGATCGTCCTTATGAAATTATTGCTGTAACTAATAATGTTGAAGCAACTCCTTCGGCAAAAATAATTGTTAACGAGACGCCTTATCTTTTGGCTGAAATTAGTAACAATGAAGGGAAAAAAACTGCCTTTGAATTTCCTCGCTTGTTTTATGCCGGTTACAAATTTACCTGGCAAGCTGACAACAATAATAAAAAAGTAACTTTACCTTATCAAGAAGGTCGTTATGGATTTATGCAAGCAGATGTGACAGGTAATGGAACACTAGAATTACAATATACTGGTGGTCAATGGTATCCTTTAATTTGGACAGGAGCAATTCTTTGTGGAGGCTATTTAGCTTTTCTTATATATCAAAGTTTGGTTAAGAAAAAGAAAATTTGGTTAGACAAAATCTAATTATTGGTCTTTTACACACCTTTTACTTCCACCATTTTTATTTTTGCGTGCTATTATATTTTTGATGTTTTTGGATAGACTTATAAAAAATTTTAGTATAAAAAAAGAGATCAAAAACTATAAAAAAACCACTAAAAAACAGTGGTTTTTGCTTGTAAAGCGTTATAAAAAATTGCAAAAGCGAGTTAACCAACAAGCTTTTTTTTCTGGTTTTAGTCATTGGAAATTTGCTAAAGCAATCAAAAAATCTCCAAAAAGCTCAAAAGCTAAAAAAAAGCATCAAAAGTTAGTCAAAACGCAATTAGCTACTAAGCCGGTAGTAGTTTTTTCTCAATCTTTAAATTTTTGGCGAAAAGTTTTTTATTGGCCAGAACAATTTTTTAAACTTTTTACTTGGAATACTAACAAGTTAGAGCGCAGAATTTTTTATTCTGTTCTCTTGGCCTATGGTATTTTAGGTAGTTTTTGGCAGATTTATGATTTGTTATTTTTAAAATTACCCTCGCCTTTAGATTTAACTCGTAAAGATCAGGTTGTTAGCACTAGAATTATGGATCGAAACGGTAATTTACTTTATCAAATTTATGAAGACGAAAATCGGACACCTATTCCTCTTCAACAAATTCCCCCTTATGTGATTCAGGCTACCATCTCCATTGAAGATAAAGAATTTTATCGCCATCACGGTTTTTCTATTCGAGGCATTGTTAGAGCTGTGTTTTCTAATGCCACTCACGAGGATTCTTTGCAAGGTGGTTCAACCATTACCCAACAATTAGTTAAAAACCGTTTATTGACCTCTGAGCGCACCATGAAACGCAAAGTTAGAGAACTGTTATTGTCAATTTTAGTGGAGGGAACTTATTCTAAAGATGAAATTCTGGAAATGTATCTTAATCAAGTGCCTTATGGGGGTGCTACTTATGGTATCGAAGAAGCTGCCTGGCGTTATTTTAATAAGCCTGCTAGTGATTTAACTTTGGCTGAAGGGGCTTTATTGGCTGGTTTGCCACAGTCACCAAGTCAGTATTCACCCTTTGGAGCTAATCCAGAATTAGCTTATATGCGTCAGGAAGAAGTTTTGCGGCGTATGGTTGAAGATGCTTATATTACTCCAGAACAAAAACAAGCTGCGCTTAGTCAAAGTCTTAATTTTAGAATGGATTCTATTGATATTAAGGCTCCTCATTTTGTGATGTATATCAAAAAAATTTTAGCGGAACAGTTTAGTGAAGACTTACTTAATACAGGTGGTTTAGAAGTACGGACAACTTTAGATTTAGATTTACAAACAGCGGCACAGCAAGAAATTACTTCTCAGGTTAATGCTTTGCATGGTCTAAGAGTTAATAATGGGGCAGCCTTAGTAACTAACCCTAAAACTGGAGAAATTCTAGCGATGGTGGGTAGTAAAGATTATTTTGATTTTGCCCATGATGGTCAAGTAAATGTGGTGTTACGCCCGCGTCAGCCTGGTTCTTCAATTAAGCCACTGACTTATGCTATTGCCTTTGAACAGGGTCAGACTCCTAGTACGATGATTGAAGATGCGCCGGTTTCATATCAAGTAGCTGGTAGTCCAGTGTATGCTCCGCAAAATTATGATAGTAAATATCATGGCAAAGTTAGTATTCGTCAGGCGTTGGGTTCTTCTTACAATATCCCGGCTGTAAAAACTTTAGCTAGTATTGGGGTTGAGACAATGATAGATAAAGCAGAAGCGATTGGTTTTACTACTTGGCAGGATCGGAAGCGTTTTGGCTTGTCACTTACTTTAGGTGGCGGTGAAGTGCTAATGACAGAAATGGCTAAGCTTTATGGCACTTTTGCCAATTCAGGGGAAACTGTTGATTTAAATCCAATTTTAGAAGTTCGTAACTATAAAGGCGAAGTTTTATATCGTAATGAATGCGTGTTTGAAAATAATTGTTTTAAAGTTAAAAATTTTTCTGCTAAAACAGCTTATCAAATTACAGATATTTTAGCTGACAATACTGCGCGTACGCCGGCCTTTGGCCCACGTTCTGTTTTATATATTCCTAATCAAGAAGTGGCGGTTAAGACTGGCACCACTAATAGCCTACGCGATAACTGGACAATTGGTTATACTGCTGATCGTTTGGTGGCTGTTTGGGTAGGTAATAATGATAATACGCCAATGAGTTATATCGCTTCTGGTGTAACTGGTGCTTCACCAATTTGGAATAGCATTATGCGTTTATTGTTAGATCAAAATAATCCGCATAAATTTACTTTGCCAGAAGGATTAATTAAAGTAAAAGTTTGTACGCAAACCGGCACCTTACCTTGTTTAGGTTGCCCAACTGTGGCAGAAGAATTATTCGAATTAGGGCAAGAACCAAGAAAAGCTTGCAATCCAGCTTTTTTTAGTAACTATAGTAAAAATGTAGTTCCATCAGTTCGTAATCAAATTTTGCAAGGTAGGCAAATTCAGCGTTTTTAGTTTAAAAAATAGCGCGGCGAGTAAAATTTTGATTTTTTATTTTCAACTCAGCTTAGAAGATAAAAAATTAAAGAAATTAAAATACTAATTAATAAAATTAGTGGTGCAACTAATTTTTGTTTAAATTCAATTTGTTCTAAATCTTTTTTTGGATTTTTAGGTTTTAATTTTTTTGCTTCTGATTTTTCTTGCTGTTTGAGTGATTCTTCTTCATCCAAAAGATCTTGTTCATCGAAATTATCGTGTTTTTTAAACATAGTCGGTAAAAAAATTGATTAGTTTAGCTATTTAGCATTAAGCGGGCTTTATTAACAATTAAATCAACCACTTTTTCAATGGATAAATCACTGGTATCAATGACCCAAGCATCTTCAACAATGTGCAAGGGATCAGTGTCACGGCTTAAGTCTCGTTCATCTCGTTCTTTGAGTTCTTTATAAACATCATCAAATCTAGAATCAATTCCTTTTACTAAAAGTTGTTGATGTCTTCTTTTAGCCCTGATAGTATCGTTGGCGGTTAAAAAGATTTTTAGTTGAGCTTGAGGTAAAACTTTAAAAGTAATATCTCGGCCTTCCATAATCACATTTTGACCAGCAGCAATCTCTTGTTGCTTTTTCACTAAAATTTTTCTGACTAAAGGGTGAACCGCGACTTGAGAAGAACCTTGGCTAACTTCTTGAGTTCTAATTTTCCAGGAGACATCTTCGCCATTCATAAAAACCGTTGTGAGACGACCATCTTGCTCTTCTTTGGTAGGGTTTCTCATTTCCATAGTGGTTTTTTCTACAAGATCCGCTACAGCTTGCTCATTATTCATATCAACGCCTTGTTCTAAACACAGTAAAGCAGTCATGCGATACATAGCACCAGTATCAACATATAAAAAACCTAATTTTTCTGCTACTAGTCTAGAAACAGTGCCTTTGCCAGCCGCAACTGGTCCATCAATGGCAATATGAAAAAATTGACTCATAAGTTCTTTCATAAAAGATGCCAGCGATTGACTGGCATCTTCATGTTGATTTGTTAGTTTTTATTTATCTCTTTTTAGCTGTTTTTCTGCTAGCGGCTTTTTTAACTGGCTTTTTAGCAGTGGTTTTTGTTTTACAACACATCCATTCATCTTTATCAGCAGTAATTAAGCCTCCTAAGCCTACGACAACTAAGATAATTGGCCATAAATCGCTAAAAGCTTGGGGTAATAAATCAAGATTTGAAGCAATAATGATAAACCCCATTACTACTAAAGCAACAGGCCAGAAGACTTTTTTGGGCATGGTTTTTTCTCCTTTTGTTAATTAGCTCTATTAAAGCGAAAAAGCTGGGGAATTTCAAGGGAGAGTTATTTCTTTGGTACAAAAATGAGCAAATATGGATCATGATAAACTAATTCCCAGGCTGGATCTTGTAGACGAGCGGCGATAAAAGTTTGCCCCCAATTGGTTAGGTCACGGGCGCCAAAAACAATGGCTTGAAAGTTATATTTTTTCAAAGCCTCCTGCCAAATTGCGTCATTTTCTTGCATGGGGATATAAAGTTGTTGAAAAAAATTTTCTCCATATGCCTCCGGACGATTATCCACAAAAACTTGTTGTTCTGGGTACAAAGTGAAAATTAATAAACTGCCTACATCATAGTTGTTAAAAATATGACCTTTAATATTTAGAGTTTTAAAAAAATCAGTAGCTTGAAATTGATTATCGATAAAGCCCAAATAAAAAATTTTGCTATTAATATTTTTAATTAACTGGCCGCTTAAAATAAGGGGAATAAATAAAAAGTAAATTAGACTTAAGCTAACAAAAATGGTTTTTAATTGATTAATATTGATTTTAATTTTAGAAACAAGACAATTTAAGTTTTCGGCCAACAAAGGGAAATTAAACAACACAAAGATAATAATATTCCTTTTAGCGATTAAAGCTAAAAGGCCGCCGATAATAGCCAAACTCAGGCTAAAAAAATTTGGTTTTTGTTTTTTGAGAGTAAAAAAGAAAATTATGGTTTCTACTAAAATAGTTAGTAAATAAGAATAAACTAATTTATCATTAAGAACTTTTTTTAGAAAAAATAGACTTTTATTTTCTACAATTGGATAACCATAATCAGTAAAAATTTTTAATGGTTCTAATAATCCAGCTAAAAAATTTGGGTTAAGCAAACTAATTCCTAGGAGAGCTAAATTTAAAAGCAAAACTTTTTTAAACAATTTGTTTTTTATAGATTGATGCTGGATCCATAAATCAATCAGCCACAAAGCACTAATTAAAAAATGAAATACAAAGCTAATATGCAAATTTACCCATAAAAATTGAATAATAATTAAGCTCCAAAAATGCTGAGTTTTTAATTGTTGGTCATGTTGGGCTTGCCAAATAATATTTAAAATTAAACTAATAAATAGATAACCAAAAGTTTCAGGACGCACTTCTAATCTGTTTAAGAAAAATAAAATTGCTGGTAAAGTTAAAACTGAAGCTAGTAATAGATTACTTTTCTTTTTTAAAAGATTAAAAAAACTAAGTAGCATACCCAGCAAAATTAGGTTATGAAAAATAATTACGGCTTGGATATTGATGAAGTGGTAGAGCAAATAAAAAATTACTCCAGCTAACCAATGATGATTAATAAAGTTGGCTTCTGGCTGAGTATAAGAATAAAAATTAGTTTTTAGCACTGACCAATGGCCAGCTAAAATTTCTTGGCCATTGATTAAGTGCCTGCCTAAGTCTTGACCAGCTAAATCTACAGGCCTGATTAAGCTCAACATATAAATTAAACTCAAAATAAGCAAGGGAAGAAAAAAAACAAAATTATTAGCTAATTTTTTAAGCATAATTTATTGAATTTGATTGTCAGTCAATGCGCTTAAATTCTTTGATTTTTGATCATTGTGGCAATTTTTCGTTTTTCATCACGCTCTTTAATTTTAGCTCTTTTTTCAAATTGTTTTTTACCACGACCTAAACCTAAAGTTAATTTGATTTTATTGCCAAATAATTCCATTTTTAATGGGACCACGGTCCAATTTTTTTGTTGGGTTGCTTCTAATAATTGGTAAATTTCCTTTTTTTTCAGTAATAATTTGCGTGTTCTTTTAGGATCATATTGGCGATTATCCGCAAATTTATAAGGAGTGATTTGTGCATTAATTAGGAAAGCTTCATGACCAATAATTTTAACAAAGCTCCCATTTAAACTTCCAGATTTATTACGTAAAGATTTAACTTCTGCTCCAATTAAAGCAATCCCTGCTTGTAGGGTTTTAGTAATTTCGTAATCAAATCTGGCTTTTTTGTTAATCAATAAAATCATCTCTGGTTAGTATAACATTAGATCAGCGTTTTAGTCAGCTAAGTGGTCTTTAGTTATCAAGAGGAATTTCAAAAATCACTGAGCCACTAATGGCAAAAATTTGTTTATTTTTGGGGCTGATGGCAAAACGTGTGACTCCGGCTAAAGAACGGCTTTTTAGCTCTTTATAAAATTTGCCATCTTTAGTAATGCTGATTAATTTACTTTGTTGAGGATCAAATAAATAAACATAGTTTAAATTTTCATTGGTATAAATGTATAAAGGGTTAGTTAATTCTTCTGGTAAGCCAGTTAATTTAAAGTCAGTATCTTCATAACCTTTAGTGAATTTTTTTATTTGGCCAGCTTTAGTGCTAAGCCACAAATCGCCATCAACAGTCATATCATTAATTTGATTGAAGTCTAAACCTTCTTTAGAAATCAACCAACCAATTGGTTCGGATAAAACTCCATCGTCATAATTAAAGCGGTAAATATTTCTTTTTTCTGGATTAAAAATATAAAAATAGCTTAAATAATTATTAATAAAAGTTCCACCTCTATCAGAATCGCCTTCTTTTTTAAGCTGCTCAATTTTAAGTTGAGCTTGGTCATTAATTTCAAACTGCAAGCGATATAAACCATTGGCCAAGAGATATAAACTGTCTGAAGTTAACACAATGTCTTTAATTTTTGCTTCGCTTAATTCTGGAATTTCTTTGCTTAAGTAAAATTGATATTTTTGTTTGCTAGTTAAATCAACGAGCAATAAAATTTTTTGTTCTTGGTCGATGATAATTAAATAATTGTCGTTAGCTGCTACTAAAGAAGCTAACAGATTATTTTCTAGCTGTTGTAAATCCAAAAATACATTTAAATTTTGTGATTCTTCTTTGCCAGAAATGGTGTCATAAAAAGTGCGTTGTTGGGTTAAATTTTCCTCAATAATTTTTTTGGCATAGGGTTTGTGTTCAAAGTATGGCCTTAATTGTTGCAGTTTATCAATTGATTCTTGAGTTAAGGTTCTAGCTTGAAAAGGATCTGAGTCTACCAGTTGTTGAGCTTGTGCAAATAGGTTGAGCATGGGTTGGATTTTAGTTTGAGCTTGTTTAATTTGTTGATTTTTAAACCATCTAAATCCAAAAATAGATCCTAAAATTAAACCAAGCGCAGCAACAATAACTAAAATCATTTTTCGTTTTTTATCATTAGGTAGAGTTTGAATATATTGATTTTTTAAAGAAAAACCTTTCTTTATTTTAGGTAAAAGGCTAAATAAATTTTGAGCTGTTTGTCCAACAGTGGTAATGATTTTTTGGCTAAGGTTTTTTAATAATAAACCCATTTGTCTGGTTTTATTACTTTTAGCTGTGGTGGTTGGTTGTTTAGAATCAAGTGCAGTTGTGGATTCTACAATATTAATTAAAGTTTCTTCAGACTGTCTTTTTGTCACAATTTGTTCTGATGTTGCACTGGATTGAGTTGAGGGTGGCTGATCAGCAAAATCTAAATCAAGGTTAATCGTTAATTCTTTGTTTTTTTCTTGGCTAATTTTAGCAAGGTCGGTTCTGTTCTGTTGCTGTACTATCGCTAGCGCCATTGTTGCCGAATCTTCGTAACTCGTAATGCCGGTAACTAAGCTAGTAGCAATCATGGCTGCTTGATAACCTTGTTCAAGTTTTAATTGAGCTTCTTTAACAAAATAATGAGCATCAGCTGTGGCTAAAACCAGGCTATCATCTTCTTGAGCTCTACCTTGAATCAATTTTAGTTCTTTATCAGAAGTTAAAATAACACCCACCTTAAGATTTCTTTTTAAAAGAATAAGCCCTTGGTAAGTGATAAAAGTATATTTACCATCTTCTAATAGAGTTCCAGCGAATTGGATTTGGTTGCCCAACTGATGAATATGGGCTAATAAGTCTAAACAGAATTGATGCAATTCTTGGGCATTTTTAATAGTAATTTGTTTGATTTTTTGGCTAATATCTCTGCCAATATTGGTGGCATTATTACCAGCAATAGCTAAAGCAAAACAGACCTGGTGGTTATTAGTTTCACAAACTTGTGACCAGCCAGTTGCTAAAGGAAAACCGATGATAGGAAGTGGCGCCAGTTTTGGCATTTGTTCGTATTGTAACACTTGTCTAATTATTTTTGGGGGAAATTTAGTTGAGGTTGGCGATCAATTTTTGACCAGTCTTGCTCAATTTTAATTTGGTTGAGATTTAAGAAAGCAGTCACACCAATCATGGCTGCATTATCGCCACATAACTTTTTAGTGTAAGGGGTTTTTAAAGGCAAATTAAATTTACGAGTGATGTTTCTTAAGCTTGATCTAAGAGTCATATTTGCTGCAACACCACCACCAAGCCAAATTTCTTTTGGTGGAGTTAAAATCTGTTGTTGAGTATTTTTGATTTTTCCGGCTATCAAAGCATGGAGTAGTTTTTCTAATTTATGTAACAAATGACGAAAAACTGCTTGTTGAAAGCTAGCGGCAAAATCTAAAGTTTGCTGTTTGTTTAATAATTGTTCTGTTTGCAAAGCTTCTAATTTATTAAAAGCCGCTGTTTTTAAACCAGAAAAACTTAAATTAAAATCTTGGCTGGTTGTCATTGGTAAAGGAAATTGGTAAGTTTGCGCATTGCCATGTTTAGCTAATTTTTCTAACACTGGCCCAGCTGGATAACCAAGCTCCAACATTCTGCCTACTTTGTCTAAACATTCACCTACAGCATCGTCAATGGTTTGGCCTAAAATTTGATAATGGCCAATTTGATCAAGATAAACAAATTCAGAATGTCCGCCAGAAACAATAACAGCTAAAGCTGGCAAACGTTGAGCTAATGTTGGTAAATTTTTTGCTGGCTGAGTTTGAACGGATTTTTTTTGAGCTTGAGCAAGGACACTTAGCGCATGCGCTTCTAAATGATTAATCGCCAGCAATGGTTTTTGGTACTGCTGCGCTAAATTTTTAGCGTAGTTAATGCCTACTTCTAGAGCCGGAGCTAAACCAGGTCCCACTGTGACGCCAATAGCTGTTAAATTTTTAGCATTGATTTGGGCTTTCTTTAACGCTAATTTCACCGTACGATCAATGTTTTCCTGATGGGCTTGTTTGGCAATAGTGGGGAAAACTCCGCCATAAGGTTTATGCAATTCTACCTGTGAAGCAATAACATTACTCAAAATTGTGGTACCTTGCACGACACTAGCACTGGTTTCATCACAGCTGGTATCAATGGCTAAAATTAAGGCGGAAGTGGAGTTTGACTTGGCAATTTTGTTCATTTTATTTTTTAGCAAGATATTCCTCAATGATAATTTCTCGAGAATTTTCTTCATTAGTATTAGTTAAAGAAACCACAATTAAAGGCGCTTGTTGTTGAGCAATTTTAGCTAATTGCTGATTATCTAATTGATTAAACCACTCAATTAATAAAACATGATTAGCTTGTAAATTTTCCATTAATTGAATTTTTTCCAAAATTTGTGGATCATCAATTTTCCATAAATCTGCGTGAATTAATTTGCCACTAGTTTGAAATCTCGTAAAATCATAATCAAACCAATAAGTATAAGTTGGAGAACGTAATAAATTAGTAATTTTAAGAAATTTAGCCGCCCCTTTAGCAAAGATAGTTTTACCAGCTCCCAAACGACCATTTAAGCCGATCACCAACCCGGTGGTTTTTAATTGATCTAAATATTTCAGCAATAATTTACCAGCTAAATCGCTGGTTTCTTGTTCATTATTAGACAACAATTTGGTGCGAGCTTTGAGTTCAAAAAGTGGGCTTAGTTGTTCGTTGCTTGGTTCAGTATGTTGTTGCTCAAATTTAATCGCTCCAGCCCGCAAAGTTACTGGTGTAGATAAAGTAGTATCAATTACACTAGAAGGTTCATTTTTGGGTAACTCACCAGCATCAATAATTAGATCAATTAAATTTTTTTGTTTGTTAGAAAGTCGTTCTAAAATATCGCTGATCTGATAAGGTCTTTTTTCACCAGACGCATTAGCCGAAGTAGCGGTAATTGGTTTTTGATAAGCTTGCACCAAATTTTTAATTAAAGGAAAATCAGGAATTCTAATCCCTACGGTTTGAAATTCACTGGCCACGCCATTGGCTAAAAGTAATTGCTGCTGGCTTGGCTCTTTAACTTTAGAAACAACCGTGACAGGTCCGGGTAGAAAACGTTGATAAATATGATGGGCTTGGTCATTGATTTTTACAAATTTACCAGCCATCTCTTCATCAGTTACAGCAATGGATAAAGGTTTACCTTCGCGGCGAGATTTATAAGCCAATAATTTATCTACAGCTTGCTGATTTGTAGCATCTACGCCAACCCCATAAACAGTCTCAGTTGGATAAATCACCAAACCACCTTGGGCTAAAACCTCACAGGCCCGTTCGATAATTTTTTTAGCTGGTAAATCAGTTAGTTTTATAATTTCCATCACACTGTATTATACCAGAGGTGGAAATGGAAATAATAAGCACGAATGAAGTTTTAATAAGTCTATTTTTTAGAAAAATTTGTGCAATAATAAAAATATGCTTAGTAGAAAAACTTTTATTTCATTTGACGACATTTTTCCTCAAGTTAAAGGACTGCAAGTTAAAAATAAGCGGGAAATGATTCAATTGGCCAATAAAGTAGCAACTGCCCTAAGAAAAGAAAGTGAAAACCTTGTCAGGGAGAGAGAAAATTCTACTACCTCAGGATTTTTTTCAACGTTTGCAAAATAAGCATCTTTTATTAGATACTTCATTTTTTGGTGATTACTCAAGCTATCCTGAAATTTTTTCTAATTTTGTTGCTGAATGTAGAAGCAATAATATTACTTTAGTAACTATTATTCCTGTTGTGGCGGAATTTACTAAAGGTTCTGATACTAAAAATATTTTTAAACAAAAAACTTTGTTGATTAAAGAGATTATCGGTGATTATCTGTTGCCAATTTTGCCCAAAGTATTTACAGAAGAAATTCCTTGGTTAGTAGAAAAATATGGACAAGCAGGAAAAGCTGTTTCTCTAACTGATTTTTGTTTAGCTGCCATGACTAAAATTCATGCAAAAGATCTATGTTTATTAACTAAAAACCCTAAAGATTTTTTAGCTTCTATTTTTAATCTAAAAACATATTTCTTAATTCAATTAGAAAGAGGTTTACAAGTATATGGAATTTATTTTTATTAGAAAAAACCAATGTGTCTTTATAAACCATTTGAGCGAAGCGATTGCGTTTATAAAGACATATTGGTTTTTCCCTTGCCATCTGTAGGCTTAGGTTATAATATAACAGTCCATGAAATCCAAAAAAGTTAAACAGGTTACTTTAGAAACTAAATCTTCTTTTGCCAATGCCGATCGTACTCACAATGAAATTGTTTTTGATTTGTATTTACGTAATCGTGAGGTGAGTCAAATTAATTCTTCTCTACAAAAAATTTTACTGTGGGATTTACCAGCTAGAAAAACCTGGTTTAATGATAATCAGGAAGTGATTGAACAATTAATGGACGCCTTTATGCAAGATTCCACTTTAGCTTTGGATGGGGCTAAATTACAAGGTGAGGCTTTGCAATTATCTGTAGAATTAATGACTAATTTAAGAGAAGCCACAACAGTGATTAGAAGTTTGGCGCATGGTAGAGATCGGTTAGAAAACTAAAATTGCCTATTTACAATTTTTTAGCACTTTATTAAGATTACTGCTAGTAATTAGCAAAGGCAATTAAGCATTGCTAAAAAAGTATTAATAAGCTTTTATTAGAGAAAGGAGAAATGATGACAAAACTTAAAGTCTCACAATTTCAACCTATGCCTGGTTATGTTTTAGTTAAACCAGCTGAAAGCGAAACTAAAACTGCTTCAGGTATTTATTTGCCCAACAATGATGAAAAACCTCAACATGGTCAAGTTTTAGCTTGTGGCGCTTCAATTTGGGAAAGTGGTGTTAAAGAAGTGAAATGTCCAGTTAAAAAAGGTGACAAAGTTTTATATAAAAAATGGGGTGGCAATGATGTCAAAATTGATGACGTTGAATATCAATTTTTAAAATTTGAAGATATTTTAGCAACTATTAAATAAGAATTTTTTGCTGGCCAGTTTTGGCTAGTAATTAGTAAATAATTAAAGGAGGAATATTATGGCAGCCAAACAATTAATTTTTGGTGATAAAGCCCGACAAAAAATGTTAGTTGGGATTAATAAATTAGCTGATGCGGTGACCACAACTTTAGGTCCCAAAGGCAGAAATGTAGCTTTAGATAAATCTTGGGGTGCTCCTAATGTTATCCACGATGGCGTTTCTGTGGCTAAAGAAATTGAATTAGAAGATAAATTTGAAAATATGGGTGCTCAATTAGTTAAAGAAGCTGCTTCCAAAACTAATGATTTAGCTGGTGATGGTACTACCACCGCTACTTTATTAGCTCAAAAAATTGCTAACAAAGGGATGCGTTATGTTACCGCTGGTACTAATCCGATGATTATGAAACGTGGGATTGATAAAGCCGTTGACGCTGTTGTTAAGGAAATTCGCCGTTTAGCCAAACCAGTCAAAGAAGTAGAATGGGAAAAAGTCGCTACTATTTCTGCTCAAAGTGAAGAAATTGGAGCTAAAATTGCAGAGGCGTTAAAATTAGTCGGCAAAGATGGAGTGGTAGAAGTAGAAGAAGGCAAAACCATGGAAATTACCATCGACCACAAAGAAGGCATGGAATTTGACAAAGGTTATGCTTCTCCATATTTTGTCACTGACACTGATCACATGGAAGCCGTGATGGAAAATCCTTTTATTTTGGTCACTGATCAAAAAATTTCCAACATCAAAGATATTTTGCCAGTTTTAGAACAAGTAGTGAATGCTAGCCGAGCCTTGGTTCTAATTGCTGATGACATTGATGGCGAAGCTTTGACCACTTTAGTTTTAAATAAATTGCGCGGGTCTTTTAAGATTCTCGCAGTTAAAGCTCCTGGTTTTGGCGATCGCCGTAAGGCTATGTTGGAAGATATTGCGGTTTTAACTGGCGCTAATTTTGTGACTAGTGAAACTGGTCGCAAACTTGATCAAATTACTTTGGAAGATTTAGGTCAAGCCGATTCTGTTCGTGCTAGTAAAGATTCCACCAGAATCGTTGGCGGTAAAGCTGCCCAAAATGACATTGATGCCAGAATCGCTCAAATCGACGCAGAGATTAAACGCTCTAACTCTGAATTTGATATTGAAAAGCTTCAAGAACGTAAAGCCAAATTGAGTGGTGGGGTGGCAGTTATTCAAGTTGGGGCTAGCACTGAAATTGAAATGAAGAATCTTCAAGAAAGAGTTAAAGATGCCAAAGAAGCTACCAAAGCCGCTATTGAAGAAGGGATTATTCCCGGTGGTGGAGTGACTTTCATTCAAGCCAGTAAGGTTTTAGATAAAATTAAAACTGACAGCGATGATGAAAAAACTGGGGTTGAATTAATTAAAAGTGTTTTAGATGAACCATTAAGAATGCTTGCTACCAACAGCGGTGTTGATGCCGGTTATGTGGTTGGTGAAGTCAAGAAAAAAGATTCAGCAACATGGGGTTTTAACGCTATGACCAATAAATTTGAAGATTTAGTTAAAGCCGGCGTGATTGAACCAGCTAAAGTAGCGATTGCTGCTTTAACTAATTCCGCTAGTGTTGGGTCAATGATTTTGACCACTGAATGTTTAGTCACTGATGCGCCAGAAAAACCCGGTGCTTCTCCAGCTATGCCAGCTGGTGGCATGGGCGGTATGGGTGGCATGATGTAAAAGCGTACAAGCTAAAAATTAAAAAAGCGGAGGTGAAAGCCTCCGCTTTTTGGATTTAAAACTCTAATTCTATTGCCACTGGGCAATGATCTGATCCTTCAATCTCTGTTAAAATTTCAGCTTTTTTTAAATGAGCTTGTAAGTTTTGACTGACAAAAAAATAATCAATTCTCCAACCAACATTGCGTTTTCTTGCTTGGGCTCGGTAGCTCCACCAAGAATATTGATCCTTTTTTTCAGGATTAAAAAAGCGAAAAGTATCAACAAAACCAGCGGCTAAAAATTCATCTATCCACGCCCGTTCTTCTGGAAGAAAACCAGAAATTTCTGCATTGGCTTTGGGTCTAGCAAGATCAATTTCTTTATGAGCAGTATTAACATCACCGCAAACAATTAATTTTTTATTTTCAGCGAGTAATGACTTTATTTTGGCTAAAAATTTTTGGTAAAATTCCATTTTATACTCCAACCTAGTAGCGGAGGCTTTGCCATTGGGGAAATAAACATTGAGCAAAGTAAATTTTTCAAACTCAGTCATCATCACGCGGCCTTCATCATCAAATTTAGCTTCGTTAAAAAAATTGTGGCTAGTGTGCAAAGGTTTTAGCTGGCTATAAGTAGCTACGCCGCTATAACCTTTTTTGTGAGCTGATGAAAAATAACTATAATCATAGCCACTAAGATTTTTAATTTGTAAGTCTAAATCATGTTCATGGATTTTGGTTTCTTGGAGGCAAAGAAGATTGGGATTTTTTTGTTGCACAAAATCAAAAAATCCTTTGCGCATGATGGCTCGCAGGCCGTTAACATTCCAAGAAATTAAATTTAAACTTTGGCTCATATTCGTACTTTGTTATGAGGTTTATACTGTTAAAATAATAGCATGGACAACAAGAGTTTTGGTTATCAACAAGCAGTTTTAAAAACTCTTTGTTATTTTAGTCAGTTTAATTATCCGTTAGATTTCCAACAATTGTGGTGGCGTTTGCCAATTAAAATTTCCTCAACTCAATTAAAGCAAATTTTAGTTCAACTGCAAAAAAAGAAAAAAATTATTTGTCAAAATAATTGGTATTGCTTAGCTGAACAAAAACAACTGATTAAAATTCGTCAGCATCGTCAAATAATTTCTAAAGCTAAAAAGCAACAGGCTCAAGATTTTTTAAAATTTGCACAGAATTTTTCTTTAATTAAAGCCGTCGCCATTACTGGTTCTTTGGCGGCTGATAATGCCACAGAGCAAGACGATTTGGATTTTTTAGTGCTTACTCAAAAAAATTGTTTATGGTTGGTTAGAGCTGTAGTGTTGTTATATTCCTGTTTAAAAAAACGTCGGCCTCAGCCAGGTATTAATATTAACAATGCTTGGGATTTTAATTTGTGGTTAGCTGAAGATCAACTAACTATGACCACTGATCGTCAATCAGTTTATGAAGCCTATGAAATTTTACAAATTGATTGGTTGTTGGATAAAGCTCAAATTAAAACTCAATTGTGGCAAAAAAATTTTTGGTTAAAAAAATTTTTACCTAATTATGCTGCAGCAAAATTTTCATCACCTGTGTTAAAGCAAAACAATTTGATGCTTTTAACTTTATTAAATTATTTATTTTATTTAGGGCAAAAATATTACCGTCAATTACGTTATGGCTCACAAACAGTTAATCTCCACCAAGCTTTTTTTCACAGCACTAACAATAAGAACTTAATTCTAAAAAATCGTTGGAAAAAATAAAAATGTCTGAGCGCAGTTTAACGATTAAGCCACCAAAAAGTAATATTTAAAACACTGGCAAAACTCACCCAGGCTAAATATGGCCATAATAACCAACTGGCAGTTTGACTAAACTTTTTAAAGCGCACAATTAAAAGCAAAATTGTTAGCCACAACACTAAAATTTCTATGCTTGATGCTAATAACCAATGTTGAGCAAAAAAAAGTATTGACCACAAAGTATTAAGTGCTAGCTGAAAAACAAATAAAACCAAACTTGAACGTTTATCTTTTAAGTATTTTTTACTAACTTCTTTGCTCCAAACTAAGAAAAAAGAAATCCCCATTAAAATGTAAAGCAAAGTCCAAACTGGAGCAAAAACCAAATTTGGAGGGGTAAAGACTGGTCTGTTTAAACTGGCATACCAAGTAGCAATATTAGGTGTAGTAAAGGCAGAACCAATAAATCCAGCCATTAAGCAAGCACCTACCGCTGTTAAGAGTTTCGCTAATTTAGGAAATTTCATATCTTTAGGATAACCTAAACTCAGAGTAAAATAAAGCCTATTAAAGTTTAGCTTTTTAGAAAGCTTTTATGCTTAAAGATCAAAAAGTAATTGTTACTCATCATGCTCCAGATTTAGATGCCATTGGTGCTACTTGGTTACTAAAGCGTTTTGATAGCCAAAATTTTGCAGAGGCTAAAATTTATTTTGTTAATCCCGGCGATACCATTTCACCTGCACAGCTTAAAGAAATTGGTTTTCGGTTAGAACAAGTTACCCATGTGGATACTGGTTTTGGCGATTTTGATCATCACCAATTAAAACGTTCTAGTCAAAAAATTTGCGCTAGTAGTTTGGTTTATGAATATTTACTAACTGTTTATCCAGATTACGATCAAGATGAAACTTTAAAAGAATTAGTGGAATTTATTACCAGCATTGATCATTTTGAAGAAGTTTATTGGCCAGAACCAGCTGACAATCGTTATTGTTTTATGTTGCACGAATTAATCCGTGGTCACGAATGTGTCGATTTGCATAATGATGATTCGCAAATGCATTTTGGCATGCAATGTTTAGATTATGCTTATGCGTCGTTAAAGCAAACAATTAAAGCCAAAGAAATTATTGCTACTAAAGGTTTAGAATTTAATATTAAACTTGGCAAGTGTTTAGCCGTTGCTTCCCGTAATAACGATGTGGTTAAACAAGCGCAAAAAATGGGTTTTGCTTTGGTAATTAAAAAAGATTCAGTGATTGGTCATATGAATATTAAAGTTCGTCCTGACATAAAGATGAATTTAAGTGCTCTGTATGAAAAGATTTTAGCTGAAGATAAAGAAGGTAGTTGGTTTTATCACAACAATGGCAAAATGCTGATTAATGGTTCAAGAAAGCATCGTGATCAAAAACCAACTCCGTTAAGTTTAACTCAAGTAGTGGCAATGATTAAGGAATTGTATGGGTAGGTGGCTAAAAATTTTTTATCAACAAATTCCCTTAATTATTTTTCTGTTATTTTATTGTTTGTTATCTTTGCTAACATATCGTGCTTATGGTCTAACTAATGATGAGCCAGAAGAATATTTTTTAGGCAAATTGCTTTATATTAAACTAAGAGCTAATGACCCTGTTTTAGAAAAAAGTTTTGTAATTAACAGCGGCGATAGTAATCTATATGATTATGACCGTATTTATCAAGCTGTTTTATATACTTTTAATAGCGGAGAAAGTTATGAAATTTATCATTTATTAAATTTGTTGTTTGCCAGTGTGATTTTTATAGCCAGCTATCAACTTTTGTTAAAAGTAACTAAAAAAGGTTGGTTGGCGATTTGGGGGCCAATCTTTATTTTATTAATGCCAAGGTTTTTGGGACATATCGCTGCTAATCCTAAAGACGTTCCTTTTGCAATTAGTTATTTTATATCTCTAATTTTAATTTATTTTTTTGGCACCCGCCGCGATGCCTTAGCTTTATTATTTTTAGGGATATCCTTTGGGCTAACTCAATCATTAAGAGTGGTGGGTTTTAGTATTTATGTGGTTTATGTTGCTTATTTGGCACTGTTAAACAAGGAAATTTTTAAGCCTAAAAATTGGTTTCAGATTCTACCTGCTTTGTTGATTATTGTGATGTTGGGTTTTTTGCTCAATATGTTTACTTTGCCTTATTTAGGAGCTGATCCAATTGGTAATTTTGGGCATCTTTTAACAGCTAGTAGTCGTTATCCGTGGCGAGGGGAAGTTCTATTTTTAGGAAATTTAGTGAATGCTCAAAATTTACCTTTAATCTATCTCCCAATTTGGCTGTTGGTGACTACACCTTGGTTTATGTTATTTTTATTGTTTTTTCCTGTGCGTAGTTTTAACAAACCAGAACAAGTTAGAGAAAAACCAGTTGTTAAACTTTTTACTTTAGCTTTGCTGATTAATTTATCTATTTATTTTTTGTTAAAACCAGTTATTTACGATGGCTTAAGACATTTTTTATTTTTACTCCCAATCATTGCCACTTTAGCTAGTTTAAAAATGATTCATTTTATTAAAGCAAAAAGTTTTTTTATTGTTGTTTTACTTATTTTAGATATGGCCATAGTAGTATTTAATTTGGTTAAACTTTTTCCTTATCAATATATTTATTTCAATCAATTTGTGGGCGGGGTGCGTGGCGCCTATAAACAGTTTGATTTAGATTATTGGGGGGCTTCTTATCGAGAAGCTGTACTTTGGGCAAATAAAAATTTGGATCAGAATCAAACTTATCAAGTTTTTAGTTGTGGTGATCCAGCTCAATTTACTTACTATGCTACTTTTAAGGCAAATCTAGTTAGTTCTTTAGATCAAGCAGATTTAGTAATTTGCCATTTGAGAGGAAACAATCAACAAAAGATTGCCAATTTTGGTCAAGAAATTTTTGCGGTAAAAAGAAATGGTGTAAAGTTATTGGAAATAAAAGAAAAGTAAAATGTAGCAGGGCTGAGAGTTGAACTCAGGACCTTCGGTTTATGAATCCGATGCTCTAACCAACTGAGCTACCCTGCCAAATGTTCAAGCTCGTATTATATTAAATTGCTTAGCTTGAGTGATACTCAGGCGACAGACATTTAATATAATATGAGTTTTCACTTTTTTATTATCTGAGAAAATTTCTTATAAGTAAAATCATTTAAGACCTGATTTTCACTCAAGTCGCCTGATTTTAATTATAAGAAATTTTTGATGTCCTTGATTATATCAGATCACTTGGGTTATAATAAAGCCCTGTTTAAAAAATTAAACAAACGCGCGGGATAGTGTACGGTGCACGTGAGGCTCATAATCTCACAGGCTAGGTTCGACTCCTAGTTCCGCAACAAAATTATGTCTTTAAAAAATTTTCCTAAATCTGCTCGAAAAATTTTTTGGTCATGTAATCCAGACAATCTGGACAAAAATCAACATAAAGAATACATAATTCATCAAGTCCTACAGTACGGGGATTTAAGTGATTATTTATGGTTGAAAACTTTATACAATTTTTCAGAAATAAGAAATACATTTATTAACGATCCAAGACCAACTTACCAGTCTCAAACTTATAATTTTGTCAAAAATTTTTTATTAAAAATAAAAGAACCTCTTGTGAAAGAAAATTATGTCAGATCTGCATTCTGAATCAATTTCGGTAGCGCAAAGAGAATTACTTGAAAAATTGGGCTGTTTAAATGAAGGAGTTTTAGTGGGTGGAACAGCTCTTTCTCTGCAGATTGGTCACAGAAAATCATATGATTTGGATTTTGTGAGGATCGAGGAAATTACTGATAACCTATTAAAAAAAATTAAATCTATTGCAGGCAGTGCACAATTAGTACAACGACTTTCATCGCCTACTCAATACACTGCTTTTATTGATGATGTGAAAATTACTTTTTTTCAGGACGAAGCCGCATTTTTGCATGAAGAAAAGCAATATCCTCAATTTGCTTTGGCAGATGTTAAAGATATTTTTAGTTCAAAATTATATGTGATGGGAAAACGTGCTACCTGGCGAGATTATGTGGATGTAGCAGTTTGTTTAGATCAAGGTTTATGTTCTTTATCACAGGGAATCAAAGAGGCAGTTCTTCGATATCAAGTTAATGAAAGATGGATTTTAGATCCTTTGACTTATTTTGATGATTTAGAAATGACACCAGTAGAATGGTTGAGAAAAGAATATTCTGATCAAAAAATTAAAGAAATACTGGTAAGCAAAGTTGATGAGTATTTATTGTCCTTAAAATAGGTTTCAACTTCGTCCCACATTCTGCAACTCTTTTTTCTTCTTTTTCCTCTTGCAAATGGCTGTAAAAATCCGCATACTGAAAGTAAGAATTTTCAAAAACTAACCCCAAGTTCAGAGGCTAGTTTTTGATGTTTTTGGATATAGAAATATTAAGTAAAAATTGTGCTAAAAAAGCAATTACAACAAATTAGCGCTTTAATGAAAAAACTAGGACGGTTTTTAGCTCGTTTTGTTAAAGTTAATTTGCTAAAAGTTGTAAAATTTTTAGCCAAAATTAAATTTACGCCTAAGCTCTGGCTGT
>CAZYBC010000005.1:0-65188 GCA_964645645.1 uncultured Pseudomonadales bacterium | reverse complement strand
TCTTATTGTGATGAATGAAAGACTAACTGTCTAGTTTTTGGGGTACCTGTCAATACTGATTCCTTTTGGAATGATAGACAACAGTTTTCTGAGGATTTAAAAGAATATTTGAACTGGTACAATTATCGAAGACCACACGCTTCATTAAATTACATGACCCCTGTGGATTTTTTAAAAACTAATTTTCCGGAATGTATGCAACCTTAACAAAAAAAGCTTTTACATTAAAAACTAGATATAATAGATATATGAGTAAAATACAAGTATCTGTAGTTGTAGTCCACTATGGAGATGAAAAAAATACTTTAAAGTTAATTAAAAACTTAGATAATATTGAAGATCTGATTATTGTTGATAATTCTCAAGACAGATCTCTAAAAGATTCGTTAAAAAATTTTACCAATTGCCGGCTGATTGTTAATCAAATTAATACTGGATTTGCACATGCTTGTAATCAAGGTTTTTTAGTTAGTAAAAATGATTTTGTTTTATTTTTAAATTCAGATTTAGATATTAATGAATTACAGATTAAACAATTATTGATAGAGTTAAAAGAAAAAAATTTAACGGCTGTTGCTCCAACTTTTTTAAATGATAAAGGTCAGTTAGATTTTAATTATCGTAAAGAAATTCCCAATTTTTTTTCTTTAATAACTGAATTTTCTTGGCTTAATAAAATTATAAAAAATAAAAATCCTCAAAAAATTACTTTACCTGGAGCTTGTTTATTAGTAAATAAAACTAAGTTTTTAACTTTAGGTCTTTGGGATGAACGCTTTTTTTTATGGTTTGAAGATAGTGATGTTTCTAAAAAATTATTAAATGATGAACACAATTTTGGAATTTCTAAAGCAATAACGATAAAACATCAAGGAGGATCGTCTTTTAAGCCTTTAAGTATGTCTTGGAAAAAACAAGTTTTTTTTCATTCTCTTAATATTTATGCAGATAAATATTTTTCTGGTTGTAAAAAATTAATAGTTAAAAAATTAACTAGCCGTTTTGCTAATAATAAACTTTATCCTAAAAATTCTAAGATTAGAGCTAGCATCATTGTCCCAAATTTAAGAAAAGATCTTTTAAAAAATTTTTTGATACTAAATAATAAATTTTTTGATTATTCTCAAGATGAATTAATTATTGTTACTTCGGCATCTAATATTTATAATTTAAGACAAGATTATCCTCAAGTAATTTTTATTCAAATTGAAAAAAACAAAGGTTTTGTTAAGACCGTTAATATCGGTTTAAAAAGGGCTACTGGAGATTTGTTAGGAACAGTAAATGATGACGTAATTTTATCAAATGGCTGGTTAGAAAATTTAATTAAAGAAGCTAAAAATTATCAGAAAAATCAACAAATTAAACTTGGAACAATTTCTCCTTTAATAAAGAATTCTAAAGGCGAAATAGAATCTTTGGGAGTTATCGTTTTACCAATTGGTAAAGCTATACCCAATCATCAATTAGCTGAATTTACTATTAGTAATAGTTTTAATGCAGCTGTTGTACTATTTAACCGTTTCGCTTTAGAAGAAGTGGGCTTATTTGATGAAAAATTTGGTTCTTATTTAGAAGATATTGATCTTGGATTAAGATTTGATAAAAAAGGTTATAAAAATTTAGCTATTAAAAGTGTAGAAGTTATCCATTTAGGTCAGCAAACATCATCTAAAAAGCCAATTTATAAAGCTTGGTTAGATCTAAAAAACTGGTGTCTAGTAATTGCTAAAAATTGGTCTATTAGTCAAAAAATTAAATATGCTCCAGGCATTTTTTTAGAAAGACTAAAAAATTTAAGTGGTTTATTAAAGGCTATTTTTTAGCAAAATATTCAACTGTTTTTTTTAAGCCTTCTTCAATTTTAACTTGGGCTTGCCAATTTAATTCTTTTTTAGCTTTACTATCATCAGCAATTAACACTCTGGGGTCTCCCGGTCGATCTGGAAAGTGTTTAATAATTGCTTTTTTAGCAATTAATTTTTCTAAAATTTTAATGACGTCAATCACTTTTGTAGCATTAGCGCCAGACAGATTGAAATAATGATATTGCTGAGGGTGTTTTAAAGCATAATTTAAGGCTTTTAAGTGAGCTTCAACAATATCTAAGACATAAACAAAATCACGTTGATGTTGGCCGTCACCCCAAACTGTGACTTCTTGTTCATTTTTAATTTGTTCAATAAAACGAGGGATGGCGTGAGTTTCAGGGATATGATGTTCTTCTGGGCCGTAAAGATTAAAATAGCGTAAAGCTACGCCAGTAAAACCGTGGGCTTTGACATAACTAGCTAATAGACCTTCCATGGCTAATTTAGTCATGCCATAAGGATTAATGGGTAAATAGCGATCATCTTCTTTAATGGGGGTTTTTAAAGGTTCTCCATAGATGGCGGCACTGGAAGAAAATAAAAAAGTTTTAATGTTATTTTGGCGCATTGCCTCTAAAATATTTAAAGTGCCATTAATGTTGTAATCAATAAATTTGGCTGGTTCTTTAACAGATTCACCAGCTTCAATTAGGCTGGCTAAATGGAAAACCGCATCAGCATTTTTAACTTCAGCTAACATTCTTTCTTGATCTCTTACATCAGCAATAGTTGTCGGAAATTCCGGATTTTCTTTAAGATCAATATTTTTTACTTGATGTCCGGCGGCTGATAAAGCTCTTAATAAATGTCTGCCTAAAAAACCAGACCCACCAGTCACAATAATGTTAAGTTTTTGCATAAATTTAAGCTACCCAATAACCTTGGATAAATAAAATAGTGTTAATAATAAGTAGTCCTATACTAATACTAAAATATAAAATCTGCCACTTGGAATGTTGATGAAGCCAGTTAGCAATAAATATAAAAATGCTTGGGCAAGCTAAAAGATATCTAGGCATACTAGAAAAAGTACCTGTTAAACTGGGTAAAAAAAAGCAAGCTGTTGAAAAAATAAGTAAACTAAGAGTTGGAGAATTTAATTTTTTTTCTTTAACAATTTGGTAAATTTGTTTAAGTAAAATTAAGCATCCGCCAAGACTAATGATTAAATCTTGGACATAACTATAATATTTCCAATTAATTGGGCGAGCTGTTAGTAAAATCTTGCTATATCGCCAAATTACTTGAGGAAACAAAATTAACTGACTTTGTCTCCCTGCTCCAAATTGATTTTGAACATGTAAAAAGTATAAATAGTCATCAAATTCAGTTTTTAAAAACCACATATAAGCCATTAGACCGCTGCTAGCTAAGATTAAACTTAAGTAGATTTGCCAGTTTTTAAACATTTTTTTACCTAAACTTTGCCAGGCTTCAATTACAATAATTAATAAACTGAAAATTCCCACTACTCTAGTGGCGCTGGCTAGGCCAGCAAATAAGCCAGCTAACAGCCAATGCTTTTTTTTACTAGCTAAAAAGCAAGCCAAAATTAAACTTAAAAATAAACTTTCATTATATAAACTGCCTAAAAAGAAAGACGTAGGAGAAAAAATTAAAACCAAGATGCCTAAGTTGGCTATTTTAGTATTGAAGATTTTTTTTAAACTAGCAAACCATAAAATTAATAATAGCCAAGCACTTAAATTACTAATAGTTAAGCCTGTTAATAATAAAGAAAAGTATTTAAAACTTAAGATTCTAATTAAATAGGGATAAACCGGAAAGAAAGCTTGAATTAAACCAGTCCCGATATAACCTTTATTAGCAATAGTTAAATAGTGCACGCCATCAAAATTGGCAAAAGAATACAGCCATTGAGGAAGATTTGTATTGGGCAACAAACTATCAGCATAAGGAAAACTTGGCTGATAAATCAATAAATAAGGCGCTATTATTGCTAATAAAAACAAGGCAATTCGCCAAAGAATAAACCAAAGACTAATTTTTTTTAGCATATTTATTTTTAAATAATAAAATTAAATAAATAAGGCCAGCACTAAGGCTCACAAAGTTGCCAATTAAGCGGGCTGGGGTTTGTTGGGTAAATTTAGTTTTAATTAAATAATCACCAGCTTTAAGTTGATAAGCAATTCTGCCTGCAATTTGTTCATTATCAAAATAAGAAATTTTTTGTTGATTGGCCCAGGTTTGCCAACCTAAATAATTCATGCTTGGTTCAATAATAGTTGCATCGGTAGTAAGATGCAGCTGATATTCTCTTTTGGAACCAAACCAATAATTAATTTTGATTTCCCCTTCCCCATTTAAAATTTTGGCAGTTGGTTGCCAATCAGCAAAATTTTGATATTTAAAAGTTTTGGCTAAATTTTCATTTTGAGTAGAAGTAGTTTGACTAAAGGCTTCATAGTCTACTTTTTGATAATGAAATTGGTCAGCTGGTTTTAAACGACTTAAATTAATAATTTGAATTAAAAGTAAGAATAATAAAATCAATCTTATTTTATTAAATTGCCATAATTGTGCTGCTAAAGGCAAAATTAAAATACTAATGAATAAAGTTAAACGCCAAGGGAATTGAATAAAAGAGACTAATGGTAAAACCTGCCAAATTTTTTGAGTCAAGGATAATTGAAAAACTAAACAAGCTAAAATTAAAATAATTAAAAATTTATTTTTTTGAGCAAATTTTTGATTAATAAATAATAATATAAAACTCAAAACAATGATTAGAATTTGCACTAATCCTAAACTAAAACTAAGATCATCAACTGATCCAACGCGAGAAAAACCAAATTCTAAAGGTGCCAATAATAATTCTTTAAGAGTTGGAAAGTGAGTAAGAAAATCAATATTTAAATTAGCATTATCTAAAACAATTTGATTTTTTTCAGCAAGAGCCGGTAACCAAAACCACAAACTTAATAAGATTGAGCCAATAAAAACAAAAGCTAATTTTTTATAAGCTTGTAAATTATTTTTGAAAATTAAAATGGCATAAACTATTAATATGCCACTACCAAATAAAACAGTTACGTTGTGTGATAATAAAAAAGCTGTCCATAGTAAAAGATCAAATGAATTAACGGTTGATTTAGTTTTAAATTTTTCCAAACTATAAAATAACCACGGTAATAATGATAAAGCTAAAATTTCACCAATATTGCCTCTAAAAAAAATTAAGTTAATTAAATAAGGATTTAGAAGAAAAACCACCAGAGAAAAAACGATTGTAAGCTTGTCTTTTCGGCTTTTTAACCAAAAAGTTATACCTAAGCAAGCTAAAATTAAGCTAAAAACAACTATAATTTTAAAAGTTAATTCATAATTAAAACCGATAATTGAAAAAGGTAAAGATAAAATATTTGCTAATGGATAATTGTAATTAAAAACTGGGTAAGCATAATGATTAAGTAAATTTGGGGCTAAACGTGGTGGAAACTGTCCTTCACGTAAAGCAATTTTATAATTAGCAAATCTTGCTAAATGATTCATGCCATCATGGGTATAAGGAAAAGTTGTGCTTAAATAAGGTTTGAGCAAAAAAATAATACTAAAAATTAAAAAAATCATTAATAAAAATTTAGATAAAAAATTTTTTAACATAACATACTTTATTTTTTAGCCATGATTTGTTGGTAAACTTGATGAGTTTCATGAGCAGCTTTTTCCCAGGTAAAACTTTTAGTCCACAATAAAGCTTCTTGAAGATGTTGAGTTCTTTTTTCCTTAGTCCAATTTAGAATCACTTCAACTTGTTCTGCAAAGGCCTCAGCATTTGCTTCACTAAATAAAGCATATTTATCACCGATCTCTATTAAAGAACTATTATTGCTAGCTATCACTGGGGTTTGACACTGCATTGCTTCTAAAATTGGTAAGCCAAAACCTTCAGCTAATGAGGGCTGAATATAAGCTAGAGCTCCGGAATAAATAGCGGCTAATTCTTCAGTTTGTTCACTTCTTAAATCAGTAATAAATTTAATTCTTTTACTTACATCACTCATGGCAATTTGAGTTTCAATCCATTGCCATTCTGGAATATTAGCTGGCACAAAATTGCGACCAACACAAACCAGTTTGATTTGAGGAGGTAAATATTTTAAAGTTTTAATTAATTGAGGAATATTTTTATTATAGTTAATATCACCTACATATAATAAATAATTCTTAGGAAGATTATATTTACGAGTAACTTTAGTAATGATTTGTTCAGTGGGTTTAGTCAAATTAGGATTAGCAGCTAAATAAACAACATGGATTTTATTTTCGTTAATTCCTAAATAATTTTGGATATCTTTTTTAGAAGCAAAAGAGTCAGTAATAATAGCATCAGCCATCTGTAGGGCTTTTTTTTGTTTCATTAATCTAAGCTTGCCTTTAATGCCAGCTGGATAACATTGGGGAAATTTTAGAGGGATAACATCATGAACTGTTACTATTATTTTATGTCTACGACCTAAAGTAATCGGTAAAGTATTAAAAAATAAATCAAAAAAAGGATAATGGACAATATCTGGTTTAAAACTTCTGAAACTTTTACGTTGAGCTCTTTTAACTTCTAAATTTGGAATTTTTTCTAAATATTGAGTAATGAATCTAGTATAATTGCCAACTCCTCTAATAGAATTAGCATTAGCCAAAGGGCTAGTATCAATTAAAACTTTAATCATATTTTAGTTCCCAGTATTTTAAATAACTAATAGGATGATGTAGAGCACTAAAAAGAGCAAAAATGAAACCTCGCCAACCATCAACAAAACCCTTGTGTCTTAAAAACAATTGGCAAAAGGTATAAAGAGGCAAAAAAATTAAATACTTAAACGCTGTGATTAAATTAATTTTAAGTTTTTGTTGTTTTAATTGAGTGGCTTTAAAATCTGTATAAGTAGTAAATTTTCTTAAATAATCACTAAAGTGAGGATTAGAATAATGAAGCAAATGACCTTCTGCCCAGCCAACTTGGCCATCAACTTGCATTTGTTCATGGACATCTTTCTGAGGTAATCTAGCAAAACCATTAATAAATAATCTAATCACTGGATCAGGATATTGACCACCTTTTTTAAAAGCTTTACCCATAAAGAAATTTTTTCTTTTTAACCACCAAGCTTTGGGTTGAAAATGAGCTTCTTGTTTAGGACTTAAATTAAGAATTTGTTGATGTAAATTAAGAATAAATTTTTTTAAATCTTGGTCAACTATTTCATCAGCATCTAATTGTAAAACCAAATCACCTTTAGCTTTGTTTAAGCCTAATTGTTTATTAATGTGAAAGTTTTTTTTATTGCTGGTTTTAATAATTTTAGCTTTAAATTTTTTGGCAATTACTAAACTTTGATCTGTTGATTCACCATCAACAACAATAATCTCATCGGCAAAATCAGCTACACTGCTTAAACAAGCCGTTAAATTTTTTTCTTCATTATGAATAGCTAAGACGATTGAAATCATATTCTAATAATATTGTATAACCCATTGCCCATTTTCCCAAATAATTAAAATTTTTTCTTGTTCATTACGGTCTTCTTTTTGGGCAATAAAGTGATAATTGTTAATTCTTTCTCCATAAGACAAGCCAATTTGGTTAGGATTTTGATGAATAACTGTATCAAGAAAGATTTTAGTAGGTAATTTTAGATACCAAGCAGTGCTAATATATTGATACCCACTTGGATCAACCACGGCAATGGCTTGATTAGTTGACTTCACTTCTGCTAAAACTTTTTGATAACCAGGCTGTAAAGCTGTTTGTTGCTGAGGATAACTTACAAAATAGTGATAAAAATAGCGACCAGTTTCTAAACTAATTAAACTTGCTAAGATCAGCAATAAAGTTTTCACTAGCATTGGCTTTTTTTTAATAACAGCTAAATAAAATTGTTCTAAACCGATTACGGCCATTAAATTAAATAGATAAAAAAACAATAAACTCCGAGTGGCATGTGGGGCGTCTGTAGTAATTACACTGGGAATTAATGCTGAAAATAAAAGCCAAATTAAAAAAACCATTGGCAACTGAATTTTACGACGTTTAATTAAATCAATGATTATTTTTCCTAAATTAAAAACTAAACTAGCTAAACCGACAAAATAAAAACTATTATTTAGATGAGCAAAACCAGGCTGACTATGCCAAGGATGACCACCACCATTTTTTACTAAAAATTGATAACTAAAGCTGGCTAAAGTATTTTTGAACATTAGTGATGCCCAATAGATATATTGATTAGCTAAAATTTTTTGACTTAAGCCACTAAAATCAGCTCGATAATTAATATAATTAGCTCTTACCGTTGGATCAGTAAAAATCGTAATGCCGCTTTTTTGATTAGTAAGTGGCAAAATCATTAAACTAGTACCAATAAAAACTATGCCTAAGGCTAAAATAATTAGCCAATTAGTTTTTTTGCCAATCATTTTTTGCCAAAAAATTAGAGCAACTAAAATAAAAGGTAATAATAGATAAGGAGTATTATAAGTAAAGCAAGCTAATAAAATTAAAATTATTCCTAAGTAATTAAATAATTTTTGTTTATTTAATAAGCAAATCAAACTACCAATTAGCAAAGTTAAGCCTAAATTAGCCTCCCACGCCATGCGAGAATAAAAGAAAAACACCGGAGTAATCGCGATACTTAAAGCAAAAATTAATGTTGTAATTTTTTTTAAGCCTAATTTTTTGGCTAAATTGATACTCAAATAAATTAAAATTATCCCTGAAAGACAAGCCGGTAATCTTAATAAAAAATCACTGGTGCTAAAAACTCTAAATAGTGGGACTAATAAATAAACATAGCCTGGTAATTTATAATCACCAAATGATTTAATCATTAACGGCCATTTTTGATGCCATTCATCCCAACCAGTCTGAGATAAAAGCCAGGCATTATAACCTAAGGCAGCTTCATCTCGATTAAGGATTATCGGATTAGTGCCTAAGTTAATTAATCTTAATAAAGCAAATAAGCCGATTAAAGCAATTAAGATAGTTTTAAGTAAATGCTTATCTTTCATAAATTAAAATGGCAAAAGCTTTTTCACCTAAACTATTATAGATAAATTCTACCTGTTTAAGATAGTCTGGTTCTAAAAGCCATTGATTGTTCATTAACCACTTGTACTCACCAGCCACTATAAATCTAGCTTGAAAAGGAAAAATGTTTTCCCAATTATCTGGATAGATATCAGTAATTTTAATTTGATTAGTAATTTGTTTTAAATCATTATTACTTAAATCTAATTGAGAAAAATCTTTTAAATTTTCATCATAAGCTAAGAAACCTAAATATGGTTCACTGGTAAAAGCTTGCAAATAAATTTTCTCTGTTTGGCTTTGTTTAGCTAATAAAGTTTGAACAAATTCTTTTTGATGATCTTGCCAAGATAAGGCACTAACATAAGGATATTGTTGAAAATAAAAAGTCACAAATTCAAAAGCGCTAAAAATTAAAAGTAAAAAATAAGAAGAAACTAAAATTTTAATTGATTTTTTTTGGCTAAGAGTAAAAGCAATAATTATTTCTTTTAAGCCGAAACCAATAATAATACTTAAAGGAATTAAAGCATTCAGTGATCTTAAAGCATGAGGAGTTTCCATTGGTACAGCTGCTGGTAAAACAGCAGCAATCCACCAAATTAATAAGAAGGCAAAAGCCTTAATATTTTTTTTAAATAAAATAATTAATCCCCAAAGAAAAGCTAAAATTAGTGGCCATAAAAATAGCCCATGTTGTCCAGTACCATGTCTTAAATTACTATCTCCTTGAAAAAACAAATAATTAAGAGAAAAATGATCAGCATAATTTTTAGCTAATTGTCTAGCCATCAAAACATAGCGGTGATAAAAGAAACGATCAATAAAATGGTTACCAGCTTGTTCTTTGAGAATATTAGACTCCACAGGCCAATCTTTGAGATTTAAAACTGAGGTAGTGCTATAACGGAATTGATTACTGGCTTGATAATATTCACTTTTATATAAAGGTTGTAAGGATAAAAAGAAAACGATACCACCTAAAACAAAAAAAGTGATTATTAGTAATAAATTTTTAGTTTGAGTTTCTTTTTTTCTAAATAAAACAAACAAAATTCCAAAAGCTAAATAAATAATCGGCCAAACAAAACGTACTGAAAAATAAGAATAAACTGCTAAGCCAGCACTAAGACCGGCTAATAAAAATAAAACAGGTATTTCTAAAGCTAAAAAACAAATTAAAACTGCTAGACCAAGAAAAAATTGTCCAACATGCCCTTCAAAAGCTGTCCTAGAAAACAACATTGCCCAAGGACTAAACGTGATTACTAATATACTGATTATTTGGCGCAAAGATTTTTTATTGGCTGAATTAAAAATCTTTTGACTTAAAATACCAGTTAAGACAATCGTTAGAATGCCAATAACAGCACTGGGTAAGCGTAAGTAAAATTCACTAATTCTAAATAATTTAAAACTCAAAGTTGCTAACCAAAGATAAACTGGCAACTTGTAATCACCATAAGATAAAAACATACTTTGCCAAAAAGCTTTACCGTGCATGTCCACACCAGTTAAACTTAAAGATTTAGCATCTACCATCATGGCTAATTCATCAATGTAAAGAGCAAAAGGAATTTGGCCCAATTTATATAAACGTAAAAAAATGGCTACGATTAATAGCAATCCCATCATTAAATAATAATGATGATTTTTAATTTTTAACCAATTATTTAATTTATTTAGCATTTTTAATTTGAAATGGCTAATTGCCAAATAACTTCTTCTTTTAAGTCTTTAATCGTTTGCTTAATTTCTAACTGGCGATTGGGATAGCTTTGTTGATATTGAATAATTTGAGCTGGTGAGCCAACCAGAATTGCTGGTTTATTTTCGGCTAAATTTAAACCATTGATAAATTTAATATTAGCAAATTCTAAGAATTCACCTTGATCTTTTAATGCGCTGGCTTCGGCTTGTTGAACTAAACGTGGATCGGTGTTTTGATAAAACCAATAATACATAGCCGGTCTCCCTTGTTCTCTAGTCATATAAATTGGTAAATCTGGATATTGTTCTTTTAAGTTGTCTAAAGCGCTTAGCATTTCCTGATAACCAAATTGCCATTCCTGACTATATTGTTGAGGATAAAGTTTGCAGTAGCTATGAATAAAATAAGTAAATTCTCCTAAATAAAGACCAACAATTAAAACTATGCTGAAGATTCTGATTAACTTATTTAAATTTAGTGGTTTAATTAAGTTCAAAAATTCTTTAATTCCTAAAATAATTAATAAAATAAAGACTGGTAAACTAGGTAAAATTCTCAAGGCATGTGGTGTAGCATTAGTTAAACTGGCTGGCAAAATAGCGGCTGTCAACCAAAATAATAAGAAAAATTTATTAAAATTATTTTTCTCTCTACCAAATAAATAGACAAAGCCAAAAAATAAAAAAATTATTTCGATATGGTACAGTTGACCCATCATTTGAATGGAATGACGATGATTTATATCACCACTGATAAATAAAAAATTCAAATTAAAATGACTCAAAAAATTAGTGCTCATTTCTCTAAGGAAAAACCAATAACGATGATAAACAAGTCTGGCATAAAGGCTATTATTTAAACGCTCTTTAGCCGCATTACTTTGTTCAATCAGTGATGAGTTATTAAAAGCACTGGTTTGAGCAAAACGAATTCTAAATTCTGCTTGTCGCATAGCTAATAACATTGGTAAAGCAGCTAGAAAAGTTAAACTTAAGGCTAATAATAATTGTATCCATTGTGTTTTATTCTTAATAATTTTTTGTTTAAGTAAATTCACTAAAAACCAAATTCCAATTAAAGGAGCAGTAATTCTTGTACTATGGTAAGTATATAAAGTAGTTATTAACAAGAGTAAGTGTGGCCAATAATAATTTAGATTTTTACTTCGCAAAGTTTTGATGCCTAAAATAATAGCCCAAAGCAACATGGCTGTTGCTAAATTAACCTCCCAAGCAGAGCGAGAAAATATAATTGCCCAAGGAGAAATGGCCATAATTAAGCCAGCAATTAGTGGCCACAAAGATTTTTTATCTTTTTTATCTGGAAAAAAAAGTAATTGACTAATAACAATCATGCCAGCCACCATCGCAATTCCGGCTAAAGCACTGGGTAAACGAACTGCTTCAACATTTAAACCTAAAACAGCTATGACCGGCATTAAAGCATAAAAATAACCACTTGGTTTATAATCACCAAAAGATTCTAAAGCTACAATTGGCCAAGAATGACCGTGATGATCTTTGCCAGTTTTTAATAAACTATACGCATCATAACCTAAAGCGACTTCTTCCCAATATGGAGCTGGTGGTAATTTTGTTAAACCCACTAAGCGAAGTAGAGCTGCAAAAAATATAATTAAAATAAAAGCCAAAATAAATTGTTTTTTATTTAACATAGAATGCTTTAAATTTTACCTGATTGTCACTACCATAAACTAGATGATCAGCTTTTTCAGTGGGTAAATCATCACTATTACTACCAATAATCAAGCTATTGTTACGGCTTAAATCTCCAACATTAACATCATCTTTAAATTCATATTTGATTAATGAACCACCTTGATACCAAATTGGATTAGTTTGTCTAACAAATAAAGCATAAATATAAGCTTGGCCATAATCATTAGTAAAAATGATTTTATCTACTTTGGGTTTGCCATTAAGACCTTTTTCATATTCTTGAGTGATTGCCATTATTTCTAAATAACCATCTTTAAAATCATTGGCAGATAATTTAGCAAAATCTTGATAATAATATTGAAGATAAGCTATGAAACTTAGACTTTGTATGATAACAAAAAGCCCAATTATCAATTTAGAACGAAGATAACTTAGTGTTAAACTTAAACCTAAAATAATTGCTGGTAAAGCTAATAAAGCACGATTACTATGTGGAACTGGAGTAGCTAAAGCCGCAGGAATTAAACCGATCATTAGCCAGCCTAATAAAAATTGAAACATTTTTTTCTTAGTGCTAGAAAATTTTTTAGTTAACAAAAAATAGCAGGCCAAAATAATGAGAATAATTGAGCCAGGTAATAAGACCGCTAATTTACCTGGGCCATGTCTTAACGTATCAGTTTGACCTAAAAATAAAAAGGCTGGAGATAAATGAGCAAGTAATTGAGTAATGATTTTGCCTGCTAATTGAAAAAAATTTAGCTTTTCACTAAAAATTAATGAATTAGCTCTAGTCATTCCTTCTCCCCAAATAGAATCTTTAATTAAAGGATAAAGTAAGGTTAAGCTAAATAAACTGGCTGGTAAAATTTTTAACCAAAGTTTTTTAATATGTTTAAAAAATAAAATTAAAAACAATAAAGCAAATAAAGGTAAAAAAATCTTACTGCTATGATAGGTATAAAGACTCGCCACAAAGCTAGTGAATGCTAGGCCAGCCCAAAAATTGATTTTAAAAAAATTATTTTCTGATTCAAGAAAAAGTTTAAATAAAAAGTAACAAGCATAAATAATAAACATTAAAGCTAAACCCGATTCAAAGCCAATTCTTGAAAAATGTAAATGCCAAGGTGAAAGACTTAAGCCTAATATTGCCCAAAATGGCCATTTTAAACCTTGAATAGTTTTTAATTTAAAAAATTCAGCCATTGTTTGTGCCAACAGAAAAATTCCTACTACTGAAGCAACCCCTGCTAAAGCAAAAGGCATTCTAACAGCAGTCAAGTTCATGCCTAAAAAGTGAGTAAAAATACCATTAAGATAAATAGCTAGCGGAGCTTTAAAATCACCAAAAGATTTAAAGGAAATTGGCAATCTTACCAACCATTCATCTCTTCGAGTATTAAGAATAGCAAAACCATTATATCCAATAGCTGCTTCATCCCAGGTCATCCCATGAGGAACTTTCCCCAATTGATAAAATCTTAAAATAGACGCTAGTATAAAAATACCTAAAAAAACTAAAATTTGCCATTTGTTTTTTTTCTGTCTCTGATAAAGCCAATAAGGACGCCACAGTAAATTAGCTAGTTTTTGCCAGATAGTGCCATGTTTAAAAACAAATTTCTGAGCATTTTTCCAGCTAATTTTTTCTATTTGAGCTTGACCAAAAACATCAGCGTTAGTGGATTCATGGTTATGATTAACTATTGCTTTTTCTTCAAATAAAATTTGCCAATGATGTTCTTTAGCCGTTTGAGAAAGATCAATATCTTCCCAATAAGCTGGATAAAAACGTTTATCAAATCCACCAATTTTTAACCATTTTTCTTTATCAAACATGGCACTACCACCACTCGCCCATGCTGTTGTCCCAGTTTTAAAATCTTCAGCTCGACTATGCATAAAGATGCCTTTGTCAAACCAAAGCTTATTTTTGCCACCCTTAACGCCTCCTAAATTTTTTTCTATTTCTAAACAACCCACGGCAAAAACTGTTTGATCTTTAAAATGTTTGACTAAAAATTGTTGGGCATTGGGATAAGGTGCCACGTCATTATTTAAAAGCCAAACTAATTGATTTTCAGCTATTAAGAATCCTCGATTAACCGTTTGCCCAAAACGTAAATTTTGCTGATTAACTAATAATTTAATTTTTATTTTTTGTTTGGTTCCAATCAAAAATTGAGCCACAGAATGATTGGCTAAATTTTGTGGAATAGGGCTTGGGCTTAAATTAAAATAATTACTAAGCCATGAAACAGTATTATCAGTGCTTGCATCATCAAGAATAATTAATTCATCGTTGTTAGTTAAAGCTTTTAGGACAGCCGGTAAATTTTTTGCTAATAATTTTTGACCGTTAAAAGTTGGGATGAGTACAGAAATTGACATAAATTAATTAATCATTTTTTCTAAAATATGACTAAAATTATTTTGATTAAACTTTTTAGCTTGTTCTTGAGCTTTACTTGCCCAAGCAATTCGTTCTTTTTTATTCTCCATAAAATATAACGTTTTTTGAATCAAATCTGAATCACCAAGCCACAAAAGATTTTTCAAATCATCACCAAGAATTTCTCGTTGTCCGCCTTTATTAATGAGTAAAGGCAAGCACCCAGCCAACATTGCTTCACCACTGGTGATCCCAAAATGTTCTACTTTTTCTGGATGGAGATTTTCATCAACTTCATAACCAGCAGCATGCCAATAAATTGCTGACTTTAAGTAATAATGTTCTAATTCTTCCCTATTTACTTGATGTTTAATTTCAATAGGAAAACCTTGAGCTGCTTTCTTTATTTCTGCAGCATAAGCTTCATCTTCAACATTGCCAATTAAAACTAATTTCCAACTTTGGCATTGTTTTGGATAAAGTTTTAGCATTTGTTTAAAAATTTCTACTAAAATATCTTGGCGCTTACTATGCAAATGTCTAAAAAATCTACCTACAGATAAAATAATTTTTTCTTTTTGACCAAAAACTTGATTTGTAACTGGAGTATTTAGTTTAATGATAGGATGGTGAACATAATCAATTGTGGTTTGCCAACTTTTTTCAACCACATTTTTGGTAAAAAAACTATTAGTATTTTTAACTTGCCAATTTTTTAATTTTAATCTTTCAATAAAGCTATTTTTATTTTGAGTAAAAGGAATTTGGATATGCAAAATATTTTTTTTTGCTAAACTAAAAAATAAACTACCATCAGTTTGATAATATAAACAGTCAAATTGTTTAGTCCAAAATAATTTTTTTAAAAAATTGGCGGCACTACCAAGAGGAGTTTCTATAAAAGTAATATTATTTAATTTTTGAGCTAAAAATTGTTCATATTGCGTTTTAATTTTAGCCAATTTAGTTGCATCTAATTTATTCTTAGCGTTAATCGCTACATAAACTTGATGCTCTTGAGCTAAAGCTAAAGCAACATTAAGTAAATAATGTTCACCTCCACCAAAATGATTGGGTAAATAAGGTGAATAAAGGGCAATTTTCATATTTTATTTAAGTTGATTCTTTGTTTCTGCCCATGATTTGCTAATTTTATTTTCTGCTTGTTGATATTTTTGATTAAGAGATGGTTGTTGTTGTAATTCCCAAACTTGAATATAAACAAAAATTCGATTAATACCTTGAACTAAAGCTTCAATTAAACCCACCAAACCATCTTGATAACCTTTCTGAAAAATAGCTCGACGAATAAATTCCATTACTCCTTTACGCAGTAAAGTTAAAAAAGTAACTGGTTTTATTCCTGCCTCATAAAGTAATTGGGCTTCTTTTTTTGTCCAAGCAGCGCTTTTAAGTAGATTATCTTCAGTAGAGCGATGGGTTAAGTGGATTAAACTAGAATTTAAAGTTGTAACTTCTTGGCTAAAAATGGGACTTTCATGAATTTCACCCTGCCAACCTTTAAGACTGTCTTTGGCAAAAATTCTGGTAACAAAATCTTTTTCCCATCCACCTAGAGTTAAAGCTTGACCATAACAAATATTTTGTCTTTTAATTTTTAGAACTTTGGCTTCAGTTTTTTCTAAAACAGTTAAAATTTCTTTAGCTAACTGAGGAGTAACTCTTTCGTCAGCGTCAACATAAAAAAGATAATCTTTAGTAGCACTTTGAGCGCCTTTTTCTCTTAATTTAGCAAAAGAATGATGAGTAAATTCAACAATTTTAGCTTGATATTTTTTGGCAATGCTTTGAGTTTGATCGGTTGAGCCACTGTCAATTAAAATAATTTCGTCACACCAAGATAAAGTTTTTAAACAAGCTTCTAACATTAAAGCTTCATTTTTAGCAATAATAATGGCGCTAAGAGTTTTTTTCATAAATTTAAACTATGATTTGTTTACCAAATCTTTGCAGAATAAAATCCCACCCAGCTTGACGTTTAATAGGATGACGATCTTTTAGTAAATTAAATAGAATTTTTAAAGCAGTTAATTTATTTCTAAAACTACCAAATTTAAAAGCAAATAATAAGCGGTTTCTGTTTTGATAATAAATAGAGGTATTTCCTCCTGCCCCTTCACTAGAACCAGCGTTAATATGCCAAACAATACTTTGAGGAACAAATAAAAGTTGATAACCATGCCTTTTAGCTCTTAAAGAATAATCAACATCTTCAAAATATAAAAAATAGCGTTTATCTAATAAACCTACTTTTTCAATTAATTCTCTTTTAATTAACATTGAACAACCAGTGGCAAAATCACTAGTTGTTTGTTGATCAAATTGGCCATAATCAAGTTCATCTACCCCTCGATGAAAAGCTAATAAGTTTAACCAATCAATGCTGCCGCCAGCATACCATAACACCTTGCCACGTTGATGCCGAGCATAACTTTTTTTATGAAATTCATGGTTCTTTTCAAAATAAATTTTACTAGCAGCAATACCTGCTTTAGTATTATTTTTTAAAGCTAAATATAAGTGAGTTAAAAAATTTTCTTCTATGCGCGTATCATTATTAAGCAATAATAAATAATCTGGATTATAATTTTTAATGGCATAACTAATGCCTAAATTATTACCTCCAGTAAAACCTAAGTTTGCTTCACTTCTTAATACCTCTATTTTATTATCTGACTCTTTTTTAGTCAGCTTTAGTAGAGTTTTTGAACCATTATCAATAACAAAAATTTTAAAATTAAAATTTTGTCTTTTTAAAGCTAAGAGTGAAGCTAAACAAGCTCGAGTTTCATCATGACTATTATAGTCAACTAGAATAATAGCAATTTCATTCATAATCTTATTTCATTATACCTTAAATAGTGATTTTTGGGGTAAAAATACTAATAATAAGCACCAAGAATTTATTTTGAATTAATTAACATGCCTCATATAAATGAGCGTACTACCAAATTGTTGTTTTTCAATTACTTCTCCAAAAGAATCCTGTTCTTGCATAAATTTTTGAAAAATAATTTCAGGAACACTGCCTAAATTAGGCTCTATGATAGTAAAATGTAAATTATTTTTTGGCACATCACTACGTGGTAATAATTCTTTTCCAAATAATCCATTTTGATCTGGGCCTATATAAGTGGGTAAATAATTTTTATTCTGTTCTATATTGTACCAATTATATAAATAAGCCCAAGTAATAAAATATCCATATGGATTACTAAAAACTGAAAAAGAAAAATTTTGACCATTGGCTTTTTTATAAGTATATTCAATTAATTCTCTTTGCATTGATAAATCAGTTCCTTGCTGTGGAGAAAAAATGCTACTAGCATTATTACGATATTTTTGTAATTGAACTAAATTAGTTATTATAAAAATTATTACTAGTATTAACATTAAACATTTTAGGACAGGTCTTTTGTCTTTCCATAATTGGTTTAAAGCAACCGATAATAAAATAAATAAAACTGTTTCTAAAGAAATTAACATATGTAAACTATTACGCCATTCAATAATATAAAGCCAAAAAGGAGCCAAAATCCAAGACAAGAAAAAAAGTTTTTGAGGATGATTCAACTTAGTAAGTTGCAATAAAATTACAATAAATAAAACTAAAGAAATAATCGGAGAAGACGGTGTTATGCTCTGTAATACTTTAGTTATATACATATTGGATAAACCAACAATCTGATTAGCAATACTGATTTGACTATTATTACCATGCAAATTTTTTAAACTAAAAACATGGTTTTTCCAAAGCATAATTTGGCCTAATATAATAGTTGAAATCAATAATATAACTAAAAAAGAAGGCAATAATAATTTTTTCCATTTGATGAAAAGAGATTTTTTACCAAAATGATCATAATTATAGATAATAGCAATTAATAATGAACCCATAAGATATATAAGCCAAATAGCACTTTGTAAACAAACACCTAAAGAAAGTGCTAAAGGAATTAAAAATTTATTTTTATTTTGATAAGCACTTTCCCAAAGTGACCAATAAAAAATAATTAATGGCATAACAGCTAGAGAAGGGTTAGATAGCCAATGCGAAAGTTGAACAATTTCTACTGAAAAAGAAAAAAATATTACAGATAGCCAAGACACTTTAGCAGATTTAAAAATACTTTTTGTAAAGAAAAATAATGGAAAAATTCCGGTTGCTCCTAAAATAGATAAAGCTAAAGCTGGTAATAAGGGATTACCTTTACTTAAAATATAAAATGGAGCAATAAAATAATAATACAATACACCATGATAAATAGTATCATTGGTACCACTTGCCGAAGGACCTAATATTTTTAGATCATGATTATTAATAATTTGTTGAGAAATATATGCATCACGACTTTGATCAAACCAAAAAACAATTTTATAATCAAGTAAAGCTAAATAACGTAAACAAATTGATAATAAAAAAATGATAAAAAGTAAAAGCCAAGTTTTTTTTGAAGTATTATTGTTTGAGATTGTCATTATTATATTATAGTAATTCTAAAATAATTTTAAATCTTAAATTTACGTCTAATTTGCCAATAAAATTTACTAAAGCCCGTGGTGTTTTTAACCTGGAAATCAGCTAAATAATAGTTAAGATCTTTATTTAACTTACGCCAAAAGGCAAAAGTAGTTTGTTGATTATTTTTATTAAATTTATAACCTTGTTTTTCCCAAGCTTTTAGATAGGTAAATAATTCATAACTACTTTGAGCTAAAGCTAAGGCGGTTCCATTTAAATCATCTAAATAAGCTTGATGAACAAAATATCTAGCCAAAAATTCAGCAAAAAATTTATCTAAAACAGCTTGAGCGTCAAATTTATTAACTGCAATGTCAGTTAAGTCCGTATAGCGATTCATTTTTTCTAAAAAGCTACTAATAGTTGGATAATTATAATGAATTAAGGCTAAATCCTCTTGGGCTGGTAAAAACTGACTGTTTTGAGGCGCTTGAGGCTTAGTGTGAATCTTAGCTGGATAATCAATAGCACCTCGTTTAAAAAATCTTAATTGGTAATCTGGCCACCAGCCAGTATGTTCAATCCATTTATCCCAAATAATATTTTTACGAGCAATAAAGTAGGCTGGCGTATTATTGGATTCAGCAATTAAAGCCAAAATTTTATTTTTTAAACTAATAGGCACTTCTTCATCAGCATCAACAATTAAAATCCAATTTTGAGTAGCTTTAGACAAAGCAAAGTTTCTGGCTGGATCAGCAAACCCGACATCTTTATAAGTAAAAATTTTATTGGTATATTTTTGAGCAATTTCAAGAGTTTTATCTTGACTATGCATATCAACAATAATAATTTCATCAGCAAACTTCACTGAATCCAAACACTTTTTTAAAGTAGCTTCTGCATTTTTAGTATTAATAACAACAGAAAGAGTCATATAAATTTATGGTAAGGCTTCATATACTTTTATACTAGATCCAAAATTTCTTTCAGAAATAATTTTAGAATAATGTTGTTGATTCCACCATGATTTTAAATAAGCCTCATTTTCTGCTTTTTCAACGATAAAAAATATTTTTTGAGGAGGCTCTTGATATATTTTATTAGCAAAATATTGTAATAATTCTGGTTTCTCTTTAATATAGCTAATTTCTCCTGGTTTATAAGAAAATTCAAAAGGTAATTTTTCACCAGTTAGAGCTTTTTGGAAGAATAAATATTGATAGCTGTAGTCATAAATGGCAGGTTCATATTGATAAGAAGCAAAAGACTGACTATTAGCTTGCTGATAAATGTAACTAATAACTTCTGTTTTGTTTTTTAAAAAATCACCAGTATTATTAATGAAATTTTTATTTTGATAATAATTATTTAATTGAAATAATGGATTCAGAATAAATAAAAATAAAATTATATTTTTTAAACTTATAGGTAATTTATTAATAATTTTACTAACTGTTAAAATCACAATGGGAGCTAAGCCTAACAAATACCAAAAATTGAAATGTAAAAAATAGTAAGAAGCAAAAGGAATAAAAAGCCAGATTAAGGTTTCTATAATCTTTTTTTTGTTCAATTTATTCTTAAATTTTAATAAATAATAAAGACTATAAATAGATAAAATTAATAGTAAAATATCGCTTATTTTAATATTGAAAAAATTAAATTTAGGTAAACTGTAAACTTTAAATTCAGATAATGAGTCTTTGAGTACTAATAATAATTTACTTAAACCCAAATTTTGACTTTCTCCATTTTTTAAATATTCTAAGATTGCTTTTGTTTGGATGAAATTATGTCTAATTTCAAAAATTAATTGAGGTATAAATGGAAGAAAAAATCCCATCATTAATAAGAAAATCTTTTTAAAATTTATTTTAATTTTATTGAGTAATAAAACTAAAGCAATAATAATTGGATAAAAAATAGCAAAAGCTGTTGAAAAATGAAATCCTAAAGAAGCTGTTAAGCCAATAAAAAAATAATCCTTTTTTAAATTTTTACCCTTTATTTTTTCTAAAAAATATAAAATTAAAGTACTAATTAAAACCATTGGGAATGGATTCCAAGCACTAGTTGTAATAGTCCAGGCAATAGTAGAAGTGGCTAAAATTAAAGCTGCTGTTTTATTAAATTTATAATAAAAGATAATTACAGCAATACACAATAAAAGAATCATCGGGATTGTAGCAAAAACAGGATTGCCATTAGCCAACATATAAAACGGTAATAATAAGTAATAATAAGCTGGCCCAAAAAAAAGTCCTGGGATACTTGTCCAAGGACCTATTAAAGTAGGTTTTTTATTTAACCAAATATTTAAAATTGCTAAAGAATCTTTTCCTTGATCAAAAACAAAATTAACGTTTTGATCTAATAGAAAAAATATTCTCGTAATAATAATTAAAAATAAAAGAAAAAATAACAATTTATTTTTCATATTCAAACATGACATAAGTCTCTTTAGCATAGTCATTTTTAAATTCCTTAAGATATTTATAATGACCTTGGATCCAGATAAATTCTGGAACTTGTGATTTTTTTAAAACATATAAAATTTTTTGATAATCTTTATTCTCATTTTCGATAAAATTAGGTAAGGCAAAAACAACATTTTCTAAAGCTTGAGCATGAGAGAAACCTTCATCATCATGAGGATAATAAACTAAATTGCTACTAAGTTTTTTAGGGTCATATTGCCAATAATAAAGCAAATAAATATAAAGAGAAGTTCCAGATTCATCAATCATTACTAAGTCATAATGGTCTTTTTTTTGTTGAATTTCTTGACTGATTTCTTTTAAAGCCCAGTTATGTCTATTAACATCTTTTAATGGAGCAACTAAAAAGTAAGAGACAAAATAATAAAACCAGTTGTAAATTAAAGTAATAAGTAACATAAAAATTATAAATTTTTTATGTTTAAATTTTAAATAAACTTTATAACAGCCATAGACTGATAAAATTTCTAAAGGAATCATCCCCGCGATAAATCTGATTGTGTGATTTGGGGCAGTGGTTAAAATGGGTGCAACTGAGGCAGTAATAAGCCAAAGTAAAACTTTTTTTTGCCACAATTTTTTTTCAGTAAAAAAATAAAATAAAGCTATAAAAATAAAAATTATTTCATAAGGGTATAAATTACCAATTAAACTAATATTGTGAGCGCCATTTTTACCACCACTGGTTACTAAAAAATCCCAAGAAAAAGTCTGAAAAAAATTATCTCTTAAACTAGCTAATTTAAGAGATAAACTATTAACGTAAATTTTTGCTATTAACGGTTTATTTTTAAGAAAATTTCTTTTTTCATAAATTTCGTTTTGATAACTTTGATTAAGAATTAACAAGCCACTGCCCTTAACAGTATTAGCTTTTTTAGTGCCAGCTAGAAAAAATAGTGTTGTTAATAATAAAAATAGAATTGTTGGAATTAATAAAACATTTTTATTTTGTTTAAATAATTTTAATAAAAATTCTTTTTCAATTATTAATAAAGCTAGTAAAAATAAAGGAGTAACTATTTGAAAACCATGATAAGTCAGTAAAGTTAGAAAAAAGCTTAAACCAGCTAAGCAGATTAAATAAAGTTTAATTTGTTTAGCTTTCAAATAAGATTCTTTAAATAATTCAAAACTTAATATTCCTAAACTAAATAAAAATAAAGCTAAATTAGCCTCATAAGCAATTCTAGAAGTATGAACCGCCCAGGGCAAAATGCTTAAAAAAAACATTAGCATAAAAGCTAATTTTGAGTCTTTTTTATCCAGCCATAAACGCATGAGAAAAAAACTAATGACAATAATTCCTAAGCCAGCTAAGAATGAAGGTAATTTAACTATCAAATCATTCAACCCAAAAATCTTGATTAAAGGCACAAGACTATAAATATAACCAGGAAGTTTCCAATCGCCAAAAGATTCAAAATTAAGGGGTAAAAAATTACCCCGTTCATCTCTTGCTGTTTGCGCAATACTAAAAGCATTATAAGCCAAAGCCAGCTCATCACGATTAAAAGCGATCGGGATGGTGGTAATTTTAATAAACCGAACTAGAAAGGCAATTAAAAGAATTAAAGTAAAAATTAAACATTCTTTTTTTGTTAAAGCTAAAGATTTTTTCATAGGTTAACGATAATATAAGAAACTATCTGTCTCCCAGTATTGTATTTGAGAAAAACGCACAATAACAATCAGATTAATGATTAATAAAATTAATAAACTAAATTTCATTATTTTACTTCCCCATTTATCTTTAAAAAAGATTTTAATTAAAAATGGACTAAGACTAAAAGCTAAAATTAATCTGGTAATTAAGCTTGATGGATTAAATTTAAGCTCTAAGAAAAAAATCTGAAATAAAGGTAGTAAAGTTAAATAACTTAAGGCAAATAACCAATCATTTTTAGTTTGATAAATAAAGTTAAACAAATATGTAATTGCTAAAACAAATAATGGATACCAAACGTAATCATACCAAGCATGAAAAGTTTGTTGTCCTACTGAAGCAAAAATAAATAATAAATTAATTATAAATAAAATTTTTATAAACAAATATTTTTTGTCTTTTTCAAAAGCAATTAAGAAAAAACTTGCTAAAAAGCCCAACATCAACCAACCATCAGTAAATAATTTGTCTACTACTCCAGGATGAAGAAAGAATCGATTATAAAAAGTAAAAAAGCCAATTGCTCGATTTGATTGAGAAAAGAAAATCGCTAAAAATAATTGCCAATTATAAATAGCCCCATAGATAAAAAAGGCTAAAATACCTAACACTAAACCTAGTAAAGAGGCAATGATTAATTTTTTATCTTTAATTACCAGAGCATACAAGAATACCGAAGTGGGTAAAATTATTCCAGAAAATTTGCTTAAAACTGCTAAAACAGCAATGATGGTTAAGAAAAAATATTTTCTTTTATAATTAGTTAAACAAAGATAAATACTTAACAAAATCCAAGTAATTAATAAATTTTCTGCCATCACTAAACGGCTGGCAAAAACAAAAACTGGAGCAGTGGCATAAATAAGGCTAGCTACTAATGCCAGTTTTTCTTGATTAAATAATTTTTCAGCTACTAAATAAAGTAAATAAACATTAAGTGTTCCTAATAAAAGCAAAGGAAAACGAATTACCTTAATAGAAGGCAGTTGATCCCAGCTAGCCTTTAAAGTTTGTGCTAAACCAGGAATTAAAGCAAAAAGTGGTGGGTGATCTAAAGCAGGAGAAACAATTGGTTCGCTTGTATTTTTAAGAACTGCATTAAATTTTTCATAAGCACCAAAATATGACCATGATGCTGGTTTACCAGTCTGAATTAAACTAGCCCCGATCATTGTCCAAGCGCGCTCGTCAGCGGTTTCACCAGCAATCGGAAATTGAGCATAATGATAAAAACGTAACACAAAAGCTAAAATTAAAATCACTAAAATTTGCCAATAGCGAAAAATCTTTTTCATTAATATTGATTATATCTAGCAATTTCAGGAATTAAAACATCTGAACCATATTCAAAATTATAATTATAATATTGATAATGTAATGGTTGTAAATCTTGAGTTAATTGATTAATACAAAATTTTTGTTGTTCAGGAAATTCAAGCACTTTAATTGTTTGCATAGCAAATTGATCTCTTAAAAGCAAAGTATAAACCTGAGTTTTAGAATTTTGACAAACTTGTCGATGAACATTATTGCATAAGATATTAGTTTTATGGCAAACTTCTACTAAAATTTTGCTCTGTTGGTTAATTTTAAGATTGGAAAATTTATCTAAAGCATAAACATAAGTATTAATTTGTTCTGAATTATGAAAAAAAAGAGCAATTTCTTTTTGAGGCAAATTAGCTTCTAACAAATTAATCTCATTTTTAATTTGTTTCAAATCATTACGAAAATTTACTTGAGCAAATTGTTGACCAATTAAAAACACCATCAACATAGTCAAAATAATAGTAATTTTTTTCTTAAATTGCCACAAAAATCCCCATAAGATACTAGGCAAAATAAAAATAGTACTCATGTAATAACTAACTTTATCGCCTTTATAAACTCTAAACATTAATAAAATACAGATAAAATAAATAAAGACCCAACGTGAATTTTTAGCAGTTTGCTGTTGAGATTTTCTATTAATAAAAATTGTCCTAAACCAAATAGCAAATCCAATAAAAAAGGTTAAACGCCCTAAAAATTTAAATGCTTGATGTTTACCAATCATCACCATTTCAAAAAAAGATGGAATAAAAGTTAAGACATAATCTGGTTTAGACACTCGTTGATAATAATTTTTATGTTCTCCAGTAAAATAAGTAATAATTGCTTGAGTATTTTGCCAATGATTCTTCATTTCGCCAATAAAATAAGGTGTAAACAATCCAATCATTAATAAACTTGCTAGTATCCAATTTGCCCAATATTTTTTAAAATTTTTACTTAATTGATAAATTGCAATTATGGATGTAAATAAACCTAAAACCACGCCTTGATAATGAAATTGAACTGCCAAATTTAAACAGATAATTGCACCTAATAAAAATTTTGGTTTGTCTTTTTCTAAATAAATAAGTAACAGCAATAAAAATAAAGTGCTAAAAAAAGGAATCGTATTGGGATTCCATGCTTGAATACCAAAATTTGCTGGAAAATAACTAATTGCATATAAAAAGGCACCAATTAAAGCATAATTTTTTAAACCAATTTTTTTTAATACTAAATATAAAATAATCGGAGTCAAAGATTCCAAAAAAATAGTAAAAAACTTCATGGTATAAGGATGATTGCTCGTAACTAAAGACAATAAATAGTGAACTTGATAATAAGCAGGAGGTAAATAAAAATTAGCCACACTAGCCTTAGGGCCATAATAAAAAAGATGTTGTCCTGTTTTACGATGTTGATCAATTACAACTAAATCTCTAGCGACATCTTGACCGAAAGTATTACAAAAAAAAGCGAAGATTGCTCTAGAAATCAAAATTATTAACCAAAAAAGTAAAAGGTGTTTATATTTTTTCATTTATATCTTTGTTATTATAATAGGATTATAATAGGATTATTATGAAACAATAAATAGTAGAAAAATAAGATGAGAGAAATATATCCTCTTTTTAGTTATCAGTTCTTTTTTAATCTAATAATTTTTTTATTAGGATTTTTAGTGACTTTTTTTATACCAGGATTTGTTGTTCTATCTAAAATTAAACTTAAAGATACAACAAGCAAATTGTTAACCTCACCATTCTTAGGGATTGCTCTATGGGGTTTAATAAATTATTTATTTGCTTGGTTAAAGTTAAGAAATTTAGTTTACCTATATTTACTAATTTTTTTAATTTTGTTTATTAAACAACTTAAAATAAAAAATTTAAAAATAAATTTTGCAGGGCTTAAAAAGAATAAATTATTAATATTTATAATTATTTTAGGTTCTTTGGTTGAATTATCAACTGTTTTCTTTTCAGGGTTAATGACTAGTAAAGGCATAATTTTTTATTGGTTAAATGCTTTTGATGGTGTTTTTCATATTAGCTTAATCAACGAATTAATTAAGAATTTCCCTCCCTTACAACCAGGAGCGGCTGGCTTACCCGTTACTAATTATCATTATTGGTCAAATATGGTTATGGCTGATTTCATTAGAGTTTGGCAAACACCAATTACACATACTTTTTTCCAATACTTCCCTTTAGTTTTATCTTTTTTAATGGGGTTAGTTTTTTATAAACTTACCAAACTATTAAGTAATTCTAAAACCGCTGGGCTTTGGGCGGTTTTTCTTTTATATTTTGGAGCTGATATCTCATATATTTTTAATTTAATTTTGCATCAAAATTTTAATTGGCAAATCGCATCTATTGATAATGGAATTATTCAATTTCTTAACCCTCCTCAAACATTTGCTAAAATTTTATTGGCTTCAGGATTAATTCTATTAATTAAAGCTATCCAAGAAAAAAACAAAAAATTAGAATTTATTAGCGTTTTAATTTTCTCTACTTTAGTTGGTTTTAAAATTTATTTTGGCATTTTTGCTGTCTTATTTTACTGTTTATATGTTTTATTGAATTTTCTTAAAAAGCGCAATTTAATTGAAACTTTTATCAAAAATAAACTTACAATTTTAAATGTTTTAATTTTTGCACTGATTAGTAGCTTGATTTTTTTTCCAGTTAATAAAGAAGCAGGAGGTCTGTTTTGGGCGCCTCTTAATTGGGTAAAGCTTTATATTGGTGCAGAGAATTTAAACTGGAATGATTGGTGGTTAAGAATGCAAGTTTATCAAGAATATAAAAATATTAAATTTATTGTTTTCTATAATTTTTTAGCTTCAATGATGTTTTTAATCTCAGTTTATGCGCTTAAAATTTGTGGATTTTTCTTTAACAAAACTGTTGCCCAAAAAACTGACATTAATATATTCAAATCTTTATATATAACTGCTTTTCTATTTTTATTCATTGGAGCAAATACTTTACAAAAATCTGGAGGTCATAATGTTTTTAATTTTTTTGTAGTTTCTTTAATTATTTTTGGAATTTTGGCGGCGATTAATTTAGATTATTTTTTAAATAAAATTAATAATAAACTGATAAAAAACTTATTGATTATTTTATCAATCATGATTATTTTGCCTAGAACAATGGCTGTTTTTTATCATCAAAGTCGAAATTATCTTAAAGGTTTTGATGCTACTATTTTAACTTTGGAAGAATATCAAGCTTTAAATTATCTAGCTATAAACAATCCTAATAGTACCATTTTGGTGTATTCTACAGATCATTGGGATAAAGAAACACCTTATATTAGCTTTTTTAGTAATGGCTACGGTTATGCCAGTGGCAAAGTGATTTTGGAAAGCCATAATCAACCAGTTCAAGCAAGATTCCAACTTAGAGATCAAATTTTTAAGTTTGATAATTTAATTACTTTAAAGGCTAAACTAAAAGAAAGTGGAGCTGATTTCATTTATAATAATAATCCTCAAAAGGAATTGAAAATTCCTTTTTTTGATGAAAATGAAAAACTTTATTATAAAACCCTGGAGGAAATTTTTCCTGACCTTAAAATTTATTATCAAAATGATAAAGTTAAAATTTTAAAAATAAATTAACTTTTGAATTTAATCTGTAAATAAAGTCTAAAGGCTTCCCAGACACCTTTAATGATGACCTTTAATTTGGCTCCAGTTGGATTACCATATAATCTTTGTTGATGTTTAACTGGTAATTGCTTAAATTTTTGGCCTTTTTTCTTTAATTTGTATAAAAATTCTGAAGTAGTAAAAGCACCACTAGAAACTAAATTAATAGATTTAATTGTTTCAGCTTTTAATAATTTAAAAGCGCAATCAATATCTTTGACATGAACTCTAAATAATAAATCTATATAAATTTTAAAAAGCTTGGCATTCAAAGATCTTAAAGCCCCATCGGCACGATTAGTACGATAGCCAATGATGACACTATATTCATCAGTATGCTGTATAAAATTTTCTAGCTGAGTAATATCAAACTGTAAGTCACCATCAGTAAAAAAAATCCAATCATAAAGACTATGTTTAAAACCTGTTTTTAAAGCTTCTCCATATCCTAAGTTTTTTTTATGGTTAACTAATTTTAGATAAGGATAATTTTTTTGCAAATTTTTAACAACATCTATGGTGTCATCACTACTGCCATCATTAACAATAATAATTTCATATTTTTTACAAATTTTAGGTAAAAAATCAGCTGTTTTTTGTACAAAAATAGGAATATTACTACTTTCATTAAAGCAAGGAAAAAAAACTGATAAAGAATTAAGTTTCAATTTATCCATATATAGAATTGATTATTTAGCTTTTAAACTATGTAATTGTTGTAAAATCATATTTTTATCAATCAGTAATAAAGCTATCAAATAAGTAAAGCTGATAGCTACACCACTTAATAAAAAGCTTTGTATATCTTTTGCCATAAAATCTCTAATTAAATAAGCTATTAAAACCATACTTAAACTAGCTAATAATTGTCGCCAAATATTAGGCCAAACTTGAATATCAACTTCTTTTTTAACAAATTTAATAGATAAAACAGAAGTAAAGGAAATTAGGAAAGCAGCGATAGCTACGCCATTGAAGTCAAAAAAGAACATCATAATTGGCGTTAAAATCCAAGTTAAAATTGTCCACATAATCATTAATTTTAAACTTTGATTAATTTTTCCAATAGCATTTAAAGTATTAATTAAAGGCGTAGACAAAGCAGCCCAAGCAATACTTAAAGCAAAGAAAATAAAACTTGGCACAGCTGGCTGCCATTTTTGATATTTTTCAATTACTGTAACAAAAGGAGTAATCATTAAACACATGCCAGTTAAAAGAGGAAAAATAAAAAGGCTAATAAAAAAGATTGATTTTTCTAAAGCTTTTTTCAATAAATCTTTGTGTTTCTGCAAACGAGAAAAAGTAGGAAAAGTTACAGCCATTACATTTTGAACTGTGAGATTATATGGATACAAAGACCAATTTTTAGCCCAATTAATTAAGCCAAAACTTTTAATTGGCAAATAATAACCAATCGCCAAGAAAAACAATTGATCTTTAATACGGGCTAATAAATCGTTAATTTGAAATTTTAAACCATAACCCAATAATTGCTTAATACTACTATTTTCTAATTTAAAGCCGATTTTCCATGGATAAATAATAAACATCACTATCACGCCAATGATTGACCGAGCAGTAATCGCCCATGCATAAGCGATGGGTCCATAGCTTCTCCAAGCTAAAAAGATTAATAAACCGTGAAAAACAATTTGTTCAAAAATTTGAGGAATTACTAATTTAGAAAAATCCAGCTTTCTTTCTAATTTAATTGAAGAGATAGTTTTTAGAGAAGCTAAAGGAAAAGAAAAACCTAAACTTAATAAAATCCATCCTCCGGCTATACCAAAACGTTTTTGCACAAATCCCAAAACAAAAATTAAACAAGTTATTAAAAAGATAAACCAAGATAAAATTTGTTGAATTGTAAAAGTCGTTTTGTAATCATTTTCAGAAGGTTCAGTTTCTTTTTTTACTAAAGTTGCAGCCAAACCGACATCAGAAAAAAAGATTAATAATCCAATAATTTGAGTGACAAAACCATAAACTGCAAAATCTTCTGGCTCAAAAAACCAGCTTAACACAAAGGCACTTGCCAAACCAATTCCTTGTAAAAATAAAGTTCTTATAAAATAAGCAATTGCTCCAGAAACTGATTTATTTTTAATCTGTGTAATTTGCTCTTCTGACAGTGCTTCTTCTAATTCATCAGTAGTATCTACAGCTGTTTGTTCAATCATTTTAGTCTTCTTTTCTAATAAATAATAAATAAATAATTAAGAAAAAAGCTCCTAAACTCACCAAATCACTAACTAGACGAATTGTAGTATAGCCGAAATAAATACCTAATTTATGATTGCCTGCTGGTAAACTAATTTGGATACCACCAGTGTTACTTTTTCCTACTATTGTTTTAAGACCATCAATTTCAGCTTGCCAACCTGGATAATAAGCAATGGCCAAATCGATTTTTGTTTCTTGAGTTAAGTTAAAATCAATTAATTTTTCTTGAGTTTTATCGATTAAAATTTTATAGTCATTTTTTGATAACTGATCATTTAAAACTAAATGATCAACTGGCACAATTTCCCATTTCATATCTGTAGGAAGATAATCAGGTAAAATTCCACTCATTTCTTTTCTAATTTTTTGTTCATCTTCATAAAATACACCCTTAGGGTTATCTAAATAAAAATCAGGTTTAAAAAAATGATAATTAAGAATTAAAGTGCTAAATAAAAGAAGAAAATAAATTATTTTTAATAAAATTTTGTGTTGAATTTGATTAATAACAAAAACACTAATTAAAGCAATTACAAGAATAATTAAGCTTAAAAATCTCCAGGGAAATTGAATATAACTTAAAAGTTCAATTTTTTCCCATAAAAAACTAGTTTTAGATGTAGTTAATAAAACTGAACTTAACAAAAGCAAGAATAAAAAAATATTAAATAAAAAATTTATTTTATTAAACTTTTTTTTGTTTTTAAATCTAGTGATAAATTCAGTGATAATAAAAAATCCAGAAATTAAAAGAGAGATTATTTGTGGATAGCCAAGGAAAAATGACATGTCATCATTAGGACCCCAAAAACTTCCGCCATAGCCCCAATTAACTTTAAAAAGTTGTCTTAAATAAAGAAAATGGAGCTGAAAATTCCAATACCCACTTGATTCTAGGATAAGTTTATCAACTTGTGTTAAATTTTTTTCTAAGAAAGCTGGAAATAAATAGAAAGTACAAGCCGCAATGGCTAATAGATAAACTCCAGCTGTTTTAAAAACAGTTTTTTTAATTTCAAGCCAAACTAATTTTCCCTTTAATTGATACAGACTCTCCTTTTTATTAATTTCGTAATAAAAATAAGCTAATCCAAAAACCAAACTAAAAGGAACAAAAATCATGGTCATCAAATTATGACTTAAAAATAAAATAATTAGACCTAATAATAAAGTTTTCCAAGCTTGTTTTTTTTGTTGAATAATTTGAACTATACCTAATAGAATCCATGGAAAAGCCATAATCCCCCAGGCTTCACTTAAAGCACCACGTACAAAAAGATTAACTGCTCTGTAAGGAGCCAAAGTTAATAAGGTAGCAAAAATTAAACCATTCAGATCTTTAATTTTAGGATCATTTTTATGATGAGTTAAAGCTTGACCTAAATAAAAACCTCCTAATAAAGTACCAACATTACAAATTAAAAATAAAATTTTAATAGAGGTAACTAAGTCTAAACCTAACCAATAAAAGAAACTCCCTACATAAAATGGTAAAGGAGCATAAAATTCAAATAAGGGCATCCCATAACCAAAACCAAAATTTTTTGACCAACGAACAGGAAAATGACCATCTTCTAAAGCTCTTGTCATTTCCGCAATTCTAGCTCCATGAGTAAAATCATGAAAAGAAAAAAATCCTGGTTTTAATAATGACCAAGAGCTAGCTAGAAAAATTAAAAATAAAATAATATTACGTAAAATTCTATTCATTATTTTTATTGTAGCAAATTAACTAAGATTAATAATATTAACTTTCTAATTTAAAATAAGAGTATCTTTTTTTAAGCTTTATGCCTAAAATGAGTAATACAAGTGCAAATTAAATATTAAAATTGATACAATATTAAAATTATGGATCAAAATAATCAGAATTTTCCCATTATGGAAGATCAAATTAATACTAGCAATGATCAAAATCAACCTTTAAAAAAGAAAAGAAAATTATCTTGGTTTGCTTATTTTATTTTTACTTGTATTTTTTTAATTTGGTTATCTTCAGCTATTTTATTTATTATTTTTAGTAAAAAATACCAAGCTTTTGAATCTACTGCTCAAATTCCAGTTAGAAATTTGCTTTCTATGGTTCAAACTGGATATGATAAAAGCCAGCTTTATCAAGAAGCCAATAGAACCGAAACCACTATTCTTTTGCTTGGAGTAGATACTTTAGAGAGTCGAGGTGATATTCCGCCTCTTACTGATACGATGATGATTGTTAGAATTCATTTTGATACTGGCACTATCAATATTCTTTCTTTACCTAGAGATATTTGGAGCGAATCTTATCAAACTAAAATTAATGCTTTACTCGCTTATGGTTATGAGCGTAATCAAACTAATCCAACTCAATTTCCAGCTCAAGTAATTAGTGAATTAACTAATATTCATATTGATCACACTTTAGTTTTATCTTTAGAACAATTAGAACAATTAATTGATGTTGTTGGTGGGATTGAAGTTGAGGTGGCTGAAGGTTTTACTGATACAGAATTTCCTAAAAGTGATGTTGATATCAGCACTGTAACTGATCCGAATTTACTTTATGAAACCGTTACTTTTGAATCTGGCAAACAATTAATGTCTGGAAAAAGAGCTTTACAATATATCAGATCAAGAAAAAGCGCTGATGACGAAGGTAATGATATCGCCAGAGGTGAACGTCAACAGGAAGTATTCAAGGCTTTTTTCAATAAAGTTGGAGATCCTCAATATTTTTATGATCATCCTGAGATAGGTGGAAAAATTATTAATTTTTATAACCAAAATTATTCTCAAGCCTTAAGTCTGGTTGATTTATTTGCTACAGTGAGCGCTCTTTTACCGACTATTAATCAACTCAAAATTGTCGGTCAAACTTTAAGCACTGATCCATCAGATCCTTCTGGGGTACTTTATAATCCTCCAGATTTCTATTATGAAAATTTATGGGTTTATACAATTAAAAATATTGATGATTTTCGTAACGAAATTTTGTTAAAACTTAATGCTAATCAATAATAATGAAAATAATTACAGTGCTAGTGCATCCTCAAGCTAAAAAAAATTTAGTGGAAAAAATTCTCGTTGATAAGCAAGAAATTTGGCAGGTTTATTTAACTACTACACCAGTAAAAGGAAAAGCTAATCAAGTTTTAATTAAAATTTTATCTGATCATTTTCACTGTAAAACTTCACAAATTTTTATTAAACAAGGATTAACAACAAAAAAAAAGTTGGTAGAAATTTATTAAACTGATATACTAAGTCCAATGCAATTAAAGCAACCAATTAGTTATAGAACTCTCACTTATATATTATTAATAATAATTTTAGTCTTAGCTCTAATGGCTGGATTTTATCAATCTGCTTATAAATTAGAACAAAAAAAATATAATAAGCTAGAGGATATGTATGTTAGAGTGAGAGATATTTTAGGCAGAGAAGAAACTCAACGTTTAATTGATTTATCACATGAACAAGATTTAGATTATGATTTTTAATTCTAAAAAAAATAGGATCATTTTATGAAAGAAAAAACTATATTAGTAACTGGCGGAGCCGGTTTTATTGGGTCTAACTTTATTCATTATTGGATGAAAAATCATCCTGATTATAAAATCATTAACCTTGATGCTTTAACCTATGCCGGTAATAAAGATAGCCTAAAAGATTTAGAAAATAATCCTAATTATGTTTTTATTGAAGGTAATATTACTGATAAAGAATTAGTGGCAAAAATTATGGATGATGTTAGTACCGTAGTACATTTTGCAGCTGAATCTCACGTTGATCGTTCTATTAGTAATCCAGAAATTTTTTTGGATACTAACGTTAACGGGACTTTTACTCTTTTAGATGCCGCTTTAAAAAATAAAATTAAGCGTTTTCATCATATCTCTACTGATGAAGTTTTTGGTTCATTGGCTTTAGATACTGAGGAAAAATTCAATGAACAAACTCCCTATGATCCACGAAGTCCTTATTCAGCCAGCAAAGCTAGCAGTGATCATTTGGTAAGAGCCTATGGAGAAACTTATGGTTTACCCTACACTCTCACTAATTGTTCTAATAATTATGGTGAATATCATTTTCCAGAAAAATTTATTCCTTTAGCCATTACAAATTTAATCGAAGGTAAAAAAATTCCAGTTTATGGTGATGGCTTAAATGTACGAGATTGGTTATATGTTCAAGATCATTGCAGTGCTATAGAAGCCGTATTATTAAATGGTCAAATTGGTGAAACTTATTTAATTGGTGGCTTAAATAAAGATGTCTCTAATTTAGAAATCTGCAAAATGATTCTTAATTTAATGAATGAAGATGAAAATAAAATTGAATTTATTAATGATCGTCCTGGCCATGATCGCCGTTATAGTGTTGATTGGTCTAAAATTAATCGCGAATTAGGCTGGAAGCCCAGCGTTAATTTAGAAGAAGGTTTAACCAAAACCATTCAATGGTACCAAGATAATCAATGGTGGTGGCAAGCACTAAAAGAAAAAAACAAAAAATATTTTCAAGAAAAATATGGTTAATATGCAAGAAACAATTATTACAACTGGTTTAAATGGTTTAGTTGGTTCTAAATTTGCCAATGATTTTAAACAAGAATATCAATTTCATAGTTTAGATTTAAGACATCCAACTCAACCAGTGGATATCACTAATTATGAAAGTGTGATACAGGCTTTTGCACAAACTCCTGAAGCTAAATTTGTTTTGCATTTAGCTGCTTTTACAGATGTCACTGCCGCTTGGAATCAACAAGGTGATAAAAATGGTTTAGTTTATAAAATTAATGTTGATGGCACTAAAAATATTATTAAAGCTTGCGAACAAACTGGCAAACATTTAATCCATATTTCTACGGCTTATGTTTTTAATGGCGAAAAAGAAGATTTATACAGCGAAAATGATGTGATGCAACCAATTGAGTGGTATGGTCAAACCAAAGCTTGGGCAGAAGAAGCCGTGACTAATAGTGATCTTAACTGGACAATTTTACGTATTGATCAACCATTCCGTTCTGATCGTTTTGAAAGAGCTGATATGGCTCATAAAATTATTCAGGGTTTACAAGCTAATCAACTTTATCCAATGTTTGATAATCATTATTTCGGGCCAACTTTTGTTGATGACTTTGCTAAAATTATTGATTTTATTATCCGTACTCAGCAAACTGGTTTATTTCACGCTAGCAGTGGTGAAAAATGGAGCGATTATGATTTTGCTCTAGCTCTTAAAGAAGGTTTAAACTTACCAGGAGAGGTCAAAAAAGGTGATTTAAGTGCTTATTTAAAAACTCTAAATCGGCCTTACCAAAAAAATACAGCCTTAGATTGCAGTAAATTAAAAAATATTTTAGATTTTCAACTAAAGAACATTAAAAGTGCAATTAAAGAGATTAAAATTTAGTTTATTTTTTTCATAATTTTTTCATTTTTGTTTGTTATAAATAGCAGTAACTAAATATTTACTATCTTTGGTTTAATTAATATAATGCAATACGTAATACAAAATCTCAATCATTTTAATATGGCTCAACTTATTATTCGTTTACCAGATAAAGATAAGCAAACTTTACAATTAATCGCTGAAAAAAAGGCTCTTAATATTTCTAATTTAATTAGAAGTTTAATTAATGATTTTCTTCAAGAACAAGCTGAAAATAGCAATATTTTGTTAGAATTAAGCAAAATTTCTGATCCAGCAATTAAAGCTGATCCACAATTATCTACTACTTATAAAAAAACCCTTTATCAAAAATGACTTTTATTGATACAAGTTTTTATCTAAGTTTACTTAATCAACACGATACTAATCATCTTGAAGCTTTAAAAATTATCAAGCAAAATCTTAAGATTGATCATTTTGTCACTAGCTGGGCGGTAATTGGAGAAATTCTTACTGTAGGCAGCATGAGATTTGATAAACAAACTACTCTTAAATTTGTCGAAAAACTGCAAAATAATCCTCAGACTTTAATATTAACTGAAAAAACTAAATTGCTTACTCAAACATGGAAAATTTTTAAACAAATTAAAAATAAAAATCTTAGCTGGATAGATTGCTATTCAGCAGCAATTATTGATCAATATCAAATTAAACAAATTTTTACTTTTGATCAAGATTTTAAAAAATTACAAAAAAAAATCACCCAGCAATTTAAAATCAACTAGTTTTTCTTTGTTCTTTCCGCCAGGTTTTAATTTTTTGATGGTCACCACTAAGTAAAATTTCTGGAACAGCCCAATCTTTATAAACTCTGGGCTGAGTGTAAACAGGATGAGCTAATTCACCAACTTGGCTATGCGATTCGTTCTGATTACTTTCTTCATTACCTAGCACGCCTTTAATTAAGCGGCTTACAGCATCACTAATTACTAAAGCCGCACTTTCACCGCCAGTTAAAACATAGTCCCCGATTCTGATTTCTTCATCTACCAAATGCTCAGCTACTCGTTCATCTACACCTTCATAATGACCACAGATAATGGTTAATTCATCTAATTGCGCATATTCTTGAGCAAGTTTTTGAGTAAATAATCCGCCTTTAGCTGAAGTTAAAATAGTTTTACAATTTAATTTTGTGGCTAGTTTTAAAGCTTGCAGAGCTTTATCAATTGGCTCTATTTTCATCACCATTCCTGGGCCACCGCCAAAGGGCCGTTCATCGGTAAGATGGTGTTTATCTGTGGCAAAATCACGGATATTAATAATTTTAAAAGTTATTAAACCAGCTTTTTGAGCTCGCGCTAAAATAGAGGTTTCTAAAGCCCCTTTAAAAAAGTCTGGAAATAGAGTTAAGATATTAATCTGCATCTTGGCATCTGTTATATTAATAAGTATATTGTACCCTATTATGAACATAACGATTATTGGTACTGGTTTTGTAGGAGTTGTTAGTAGCGCTGTCTACGCTTCTTTTGGTCATCAAGTCATTGGTCTTGATGTTGATGAGAAAAAAATCGCGAGCCTTAAAAAAAGCAAAGTGCCTTTTTATGAACCGAATCTGGAAGAATTATTAACTGAACAACAAAAAACTGGTCGTTTAACTTTTACCACTCACTATCAAACTGCTATTAAGGATGCCGACGTCATTATTATTGCTGTTGGTACTCCAAGTGCTGCTGATGGTCAGGCAGATTTAAAATATGTTTTTGCTAGCTGTGAAGCAATGGCTGAATATCTTAAGCAAGATGCCATTGTGGTAGTTAAATCTACTGTGCCTCCTGGTACTTTAAATAAAGTAGAAAAAGCACTTAAAGCTAAAACTAAGACTAAATTTCATACAGCCAGTTTGCCAGAATTTCTTAAAGAAGGCAGTGCAGTAGCTGATACTTTAAATCCAGATCGAGTTATTATTGGCGCTACTAATGAATTTGTCTTTAAAAAATTAGAAGAACTTCATCAGCCACTAAAAACCACTATCCTAAGAATGAATCCTAATTCAGCTCAAATGACTAAATATACCGCTAATTCTTATTTAGCCACTCGTATTACTTTTATTAATCAAATTGCAGACTTGTGTGAAAAAAATGGCGCTGATGTAATGGAAGTTATTAAAGGCATTGGTTTTGATCAAAGAATTGGCAACCATTATTGGTATCCTGGTTTGGGTTATGGTGGTTCTTGTTTCCCCAAAGATGTTAAAGAATTAGCTGCCTATTCTAGGGCGGTTGGAGAAAGTAACAATTTGCTTAATAAGATTAGTCAACTTAATGAAGAAAGAATTTATAAATTAATGGATAAATTTGATCAACAGGTAGGTGGTTTTGCAGGCAAAACTGTCGCTGTTTTAGGTTTATCTTTTAAACCCCACACCGATGATTTACGTGAAGCGCCAGCAACTAAAATTGTGCCAGTTTTAATGGATAAGGGTGCCAAAATCATGGCTTTTGATCCTATGGCTAAATATCAACCTGATTTTGATAATTATACTCAAGTATCAACTTTACCAGAAGCTTGTCAAAAAGCTGAGGTTATTATGGCTTTAGTAGAATGGCCGGAGATTATTGGCTTTGATTTTGCTACAATTAAAACTACTAAAAAACCTTACTTTATTGATGCCAGAAATCAATTTGATCCAAGTAAGATAAAAGCTGCTGGCTTCAAATATATTGGCATTGGACGCTAAAATATTATGTCTAAACAAGAAGTAATTTTAATTACTGGAGGCACTGGTTTTGTTGGTTCACATCTCGTTGAAGAACTAATTGCCCAACAATATAAAAATATCCATGTCACCAATATTTCCAGCCATGGTGGCTATGTGGCTAATTTGTTAGGTTCTAATCAAATTCACCAGGTTGATTTAACCAACCAGCAAGCTACCTTTGAATTAATAGAAAAATTGCAAGCTACCCAAATTTATCATTTGGCTGCTACCGCCGCAGTGGGCAGTAGTTATGAAGCAGAAAAAGAAACTTTAGAAAATAATTTAGTGTTACAGTTGAATCTTCTGCATGCTGTAAAACAATTCACGCCTAAAGCTAAAATTTTAGCTATTGGCAGTGCTTTAGTTTATCAGCCACAAGATAAACCATTAGATGAAAATACTCCTTTAGGGCCAGTTAATCCCTATGCCGTTTCTAAAGTTATTCAAGATATGCTGGCTTATAACTATCAACAAACTCATCACTTAAATATTATCCGAGTGAGACCTTTTAATCATATTGGCGAAAGACAAGCTCCAGGATTTGTGATTGCCGATTTTGCTAGTCAAATAGTAAAAATTGAACAAGGATTACAAGATAAAATCATGGTAGGTAATTTAAATAGTATTCGGGATTTTTCTGATGTTAAAGACATTGTCAAAGCTTATATTTTATTAATGAATCAAGGAGAAATTGGTGAAACATATAACCTTGGCAGTGGCCGTGGTTACAGCATCCAAGCAATGTTGGAGATGCTAATTAGTTTAGCTCAGGTTAAAATTAAAGTAGAAGTTGATCCACAAAAATTTAGACCACTTGATACTGCGCAAATTATTGCCGATAATCACAAGGTAAAGACTTTAGGTTGGCAAGAAACCAAAGATATTAAGCCAACTTTAGCAAGGATTTTAAATTTTTATAGAAATCAAAATTAGAAAGTATTTATGAAAAAAGCATTTATTACTGGGATTACCGGGCAAGATGGCTCTTATTTAGCTGAATTTTTATTAGAAAAAGGTTATCGCGTTTATGGTTTAACCAGAAGAACTAGCACTCAAAATTTTACGAGAATTAGAAACTTGATTCATAATCCAAATTTAGAATTAATTTCTGGTGATTTGATTGATCAACATTCTTTAACTTATGCTTTGCAAGATATTCAGCCTGATGAAATTTATAATTTAGCCGCTCAGTCTTTTGTAAAAGCTAGCTGGGATCAACCAGTTTTAACTGGTGATTTTACTGGCATTGGCGTAACTAGAATGTTAGAAGCCATGCGTTTAGCTGCGCCAAATGCACGTTTCTACCAAGCTAGCTCTAGTGAAATGTTTGGTAAAGTGAGAGAAACTCCACAAAATGAAAACACTCCTTTTTACCCTCGTAGCCCTTATGGCGTAGCTAAAGTTTATGGCCATTGGATTACCGTTAATTATCGTGAATCATATAATCTTTATGCTGTTTCTGGGATTTTATTTAATCATGAATCTCCACGTCGTGGTTTAGAATTTGTTACTCGTAAAATTTCTAATTCTGTGGCCAGAATTAAACTTGGTAAACAAGATTTTATTGAGTTGGGCAATTTAGAATCAAAAAGAGATTGGGGCTACGCCAAAGATTATGTTGAAGCCATGTGGTTAATGCTTCAACAAGATCAAGCTGATGATTACGTCATTTCTACAGGAGAAACTCATAGTGTTAAAGAATTTTTAGAAATTGCTTGCCAAGAAGCAGGATTAGGTGATTGGCAACAATATTATAAACATAATCCTAAATTTGATCGGCCAGCTGAAGTAGATTTATTAATTGGTGATTCTAGCAAAGCCAAACAAAAATTAAATTGGCAACCAAAAACTAACTTTAGAGAATTAGTGAAAATTATGGTTGAAGCTGACTTATCTGAAGAAAGTAAAAATCAAGACTAAAATTTATGCCAAAAGCGATTGTGATTATCCCTACTTATAATGAAAGAGGCAATATTGAACAAACTACTTTAGCGGTTCAAGAAGCTTTTAAAAAAGTCTCTCAACATTGGGATTGTCATATTTTAGTGGTTGATGATAGTTCACCAGATAAAACTTATGAATTTGTAGAAGAATTACAAAAAAAACAAAAAAATTTACATCTGCTCATTAATAAGAAGAAAGCTGGTTTAGGAGCTGCCTATTTAGCTGGCATGAAACAGGCTTTTTACAAGCTAGATGCTGATGTGATTTTTGAATTTGATGCTGATTTATCACATGATCCTACTAAAATTCCTGCCTTTTTAGATAAAATTGATCATGGCTATGATATGGTTTTAGGCTCAAGATACATTAAAGGTGGCAGTATTCCTTCTAATTGGGGTATTCACCGCAAATTTTTAAGTGTGTTTGGTAATTTAATCATTAGAATTATTTTAACTGATTTTAAGATTGCTGACTGGACTGGTGGTTATAGAGCGATTACTAAAAAAGTTTTTATGGCAGTGGGAAATGAAATGAATGATCCACGTTTTACTGGTTATACTTTTCAAATTGTGTTTTTGCATAAAGTTTTTAAAAAGAAATTTAAAATTACGGAGATACCTTTTCACTTTAAAGATCGCACTATTGGTACTAGCAAAATTAATTCTTTTAAAATTATTATTAATAATCTTTCTTATTTATTTAAAGTTAGAACTCAAGAAATTTTAGAGAGCCGAGTTTTTAAATTTTTAGTGGTTGGTACAATTGGAGCCTTAACTCAACTAATTTCTTTACAAGCTTTTAGATTATTTTTACCTTATCAGGCTGCTTATTTTGCCGCTATTGAATGTGCTGTTTTAATTAATTTTGCTATTAATAACATTTGGACTTTTGCAGATAGAAAGCTTAAGCTTAGCGAAATCCCAAGTAAATTTATTAAATTTAATTTTGCTAGCGGGGGTTCTATTTTAATTCAACAATTTTTAGCTTTTTTGGGAGAAAGATTATTTGCTACTCAAGAAAATGGCTTGGCTGTCTTCCCAATTTTATTTAAATTGCCAATCATTAATTATGATTTAGATTTAGGAACTATTATTGCCGTAGTAGGCATTTTAATTGGTATGTTCTGGAATTTTTTCGCTTATAACACTTTTATTTGGAAAAAGAAAAAAAATAATTAACACTGCCCATGTTAAAAAAATTAATTCAATTTATTACTCAATTAAGTATGGCTGATAAAATTTTCATTATTATTTTATTAGCTGGAGCTTTTTTGCGTTTATATAATCTAGAAAATAGTCAACAGTTTTTAGGTGACCAAGGTCGTGATGCTTTAATTGTTTCCAAAATTTTTAAAGAAAAAGATTTGGTTTTTATCGGCCCAGTTACTAGTGTGGGAAACATGTATTTAGGCCCACTTTATTATTATTTTATGTTGCCTTTTTTATTTTTGTCATATCCTAGTCCAATGGGGCCAATTTATGCTGTTGCTTGTTTAGGAATTATGACAATTTTATTACTTTATCTATTTGCTAAAAAAATGTTTGATGAAAAAATTGCTTTAATTGCCAGCTTTTTTTATGCCTTTTCTTTTACAATTGCCGCTCAAACTCGTTTTAGTTGGAATCCTAATCCAGCTCCTTTAGTTAGCATAATTATGATTTATTTACTATTTAAAGTACAAAAAAATCCCAAACTTTGGCTGGGAATTTTTACTTGCATAGCTGTTTTATTACAACTTCATTATTTAACTTTATTAGCTGCAGGAACGGCTGGATTAATTTGGTTAATTTATTTACTTCAAAAGAAAATTAATTTAGAACATCTTAAATATACTTTAATTGGTTTTTTAATTTTTCTAGCTAGCTTAACCCCATTATTCCTTTTTGATTTAAAACATGATGGCTTAAATTTTAAAGCTTTTAAAAATCTATTAACTCAAGGAGAAAATTTTTCTACTAATACCCATCAGCCGCTAACAACTAAAGTTTTTAAAACTTTGAGTGAATCTGAAGGCAGAGCAATGCATATTCTTTTTGAATATATGATTGGAAAAAATCGTCAGCTAAATCAGATTTTAGCTTATAGCTTTATTTTAATTTTATTAATTACCGTAGTGGTAAAACAAAAACGAGCTAAAAACAATCAGCTTACACCAACAACCATTATTGCCATTTTTCTTTTTATTGGAATTTTAGGAACAGCTTTTTATCAAAACAGTATTTTTGATCATTATATTGCCTACCTTTTTCCTGTAACAGCTTTAGTTTATGCCATCGTAATTAATAGTTTATTAAATTTTAAACTTCCTAAAATAGATTTTATTAAAAATTTAGTCGTATTAATTGGATTTATTTTTCTTAGCTATTTAATTTTTCAATTTAATTTACAAAATCCAATCTGGCAAACTGCTGGCTGGACAATTAAAGACATCCAAAAAACAGCTCAAGCCGTGACTGATTTTGTACCGCCCAATGAAAGTTATAGTTTAATTCTTTTGAGTATTACTAATGACCTTCATGGTCAAAACTACCGTTATTTTCTATCTACAATGAATCACCCACCAATTGATTTTGAATTAAGTAGCCAAGCTCAAAATTTAGTAGTAATTGATGAACTTAAACAGAATTTTGACCCAAATAAATCTGAGCTATATGAAATAATCACCTTTCCTAATAAAAAAATTAGTGAGCAGTTAATTATTCCAGATGGGCCAATTATTCATCTATTGAGAAGATAATTACTAGTCTGGTAAGATATATTTATGTCTAAGAAACCTTATTTATCAGTGATTGTGCCTTCATATAATGAGATGGAAAATCTTCAAAGAGGTGTATTAATTGATCTTTATCATTATCTTAAAAGTCAAGATTATTCATTTGAACTTATTTTAAGTGATGATGGTAGCCAAGATGGCACCCTTGAAACTCTAGAAAAGTTTGCTCAACAATATCATGGAGTAAAATTACTCGCCAATAAACATGCTGGCAAGGCACCAACTGTTAAAGCCGGTATGAAAGCAGCAACAGGAGACTGGTGTTTATTTACTGATTTTGATCAAAGTACCCCTTTAAAAGAAATTGAAAAATTACTTCCTTTTACTGCTGATTATCAAATTATTATTGGTTCTAGAGAATTACCAGGAGCTATTCGCGATAAGGAGCCGCTTCATCGTCATTTAATGGGTAAAGGCTTTAATTTGTTAGTCCAATTTTTAGCCATACCGGGTATTTGGGATACTCAGTGTGGTTTTAAATTATTTTCTCATGCAGCTAAAGAACAACTATTTAATAAACTTTATATTTATGGTTCAAATAAACCTCGTAAAGATGCCTTTACTGGAGCTTTTGATGTTGAATTACTCTATTTAGCCAGAAAAAATAAGCTCAAAATTAAGGAAGTTCCTATCCTGTGGAAACATTTTCACTCAGCCAGAGTTAGTCCTATTAAGGATAGTTGGCGAATGTTAAAAGATATTATCAAAATTAGATTAGCAGATTTACAAGGTAAATACTGACTATGAGTTTATTATTAATTTTTTATTTTTTGCTTTTAGTGGCTTATGGTTTATTTACTTATGGTTTAACTGCACCAAATTTAACTTTAATTAATCAAACTTGGTTTACTAATTTCCAAAACATGATGTGGGCTAATATTTATAATAATCGAAATTTAGCCACTAATTTATTTTTAATTTTAATTGTTGCTTTGTTTGTTTGCTATGGAGTAATTTTATTTCAATTATCCAAACAAAAATTAAAGCTAGATTGGCAAAAAAATTTTAAAGCTACAGTCATTAAATATTTATTAATTCTTAGCCCTTTAATTTTGAGCTTTAATGCCTTATCTTATGACGTTTTTAATTATATTTTTAATGCCAAAATGGTTTTGGTTTATCACGCTAATCCTCATCAAAGTGTGGCTTTAAATTATAGTTTTGATACCTGGACTCGTTTTATGCATAATGTTCATACCCCGGCCCCTTATGGTTATGGTTGGACATTATTTTCGCTAGTACCTTATTTATTGGGTTTAAATAAATTTTTAACTACTTGGTTAATTTTTAGGTTAATTTCTGTTTTAGCTCTAATTTTGACTATTAAAATTATTATTTCTCTCAAACAAGCCTATTTTGCTAATTTAGATGACAAAAAATTTAATTGGTCTTTAACGGCTTTAGTTTTTAATCCTTTAATGCTGCTTGAATTAATCAGTAATAGTCACAATGATTTGTGGATGCTATTGCCAGCTATGCTTAGTTTGTTAATTGTTGGCAAAAAAAAATTAGATCTTAAAAGAATCATTTTTTCTATTTTATTATTAGCTTTTTCTATTTCAACCAAATTAGCGACCGTTGTTTTAATTCCAATTTGGGCATTTTTATTAAACGAAAATTTGCAATTACTCAAATTTAAACTGCCAAGCAAATTTACTAATTGGTTAAAAAATAATTGGCCTCTATTAGCCTCTTTATTATTATTTTTACCATTAACTACACTTCGCTCACAACAATTTTTGCCTTGGTATTTAAGTTGGAGCTTAATTTGGTTTCCGTTTATTAAAGAAAAAGTTTGGCGAAATACCTTGTTAATTTTTTCTTTAACTAGTTTATTACGCTATTTACCTTGGCTAAAAATTAACGGTTATACTCCTGAAGTTTTAGCTCAACAAAAATTAATTACTTGGCTATTACCAATAATTTATTTAGCCTTATGTACTTTAGTTTATGGAGTAAAAAAAATTAAAAAATGATGAAAAAAAAGACTTGGCTTTTACCACTCTTGTTAATTGGCCTCTATTTAATTACTAGATTATATAGATTAGTCTTTTTACCAGTTTTTGCTGATGAAGCTATTTATATTCGTTGGACTCAATTAATTATGGATGACTGGAAACAATATCTATTTTTTCCGCTCAATGATGGTAAAACTCCTTTGCAAATGTGGCTGATGCTACCCTTTCAATTAATCTTTAATGATCAACTTTATGCTGGACGATTTTTATCAGTCTTAGTAGGTCTAGGACAAGTTTTTGTAATGGGCGCCTTAGTCAAACTCCTAAATGGTAAAAAATTGGCTCAACTTTTAGCTAGTTTTAGTGTTATTTTCTTACCTTTTTTCTTTTTTCATCACCGCATGGCTTTAATTGATGCTTTGCTAACTTTGCTGTTATCACTCAGTTTTTACTTCATGATTAAAGCTATTAAACAATCGCCGTTGGCGATAAAAGATAGCTGTCTAGCTGGTCTATTTTTAGGCTTAGCTTTATGGACTAAAATTCCAGCAGTTTTATTTATTCCTAGTCTTTTTTTAATCGTTCTTTTTGCTAAAAATAAAAATCTGTTTTCTTTAAAAACTTGGTTAAATCCCAGTTTAACTGTTTTATTAGGTTTAGTTATTTTTGCTAGTTTAAAATTAAATCCAGCTTTTGGCCAATTATTTAGTCGCGGAAATGATTTTTTATATCCTTTAACAGAATTTTTCAAACAGCCAGGTCAAATTTTATGGCATAACTGTTTAAGCTTTGGTGAGAGTTTGGGCAATTATTTAACTTGGCCAGTGTTTATGTTTATTTTTATTGCTCTAATCAAAGTCAAAAAACTACGTCGCACTAATCTAGTTTTAATTTTAACTAGTCTCAGCTTTTTATTCCCAATGTTTGTTTTAGGTAAAACTGTTTATGCCCGTTATCTAATGCCAGCAATAATCGGTTTTATCTTAAGTTTTGCCTTATCCACTGAAGCTTTATGGCAAGAATGTAAATCTTTAGGTAAACTGATTCTTTTAGTTTTAATTAGTTGGAGTTTATATTTGAGTGGTCGTTTCATGTTTTATTCATACACAGATTTAAGTAAAATTCCTTTTAGCAAATTAGATCAGGTTCAATACTTAAATGAATGGTCAGCTGGATTTGGTGTTAAAGAAAGTGTCACTTACCTTCATCAATTGAAAGCCGATAAAAATTTATTAGTAGCGACTGAAGGTTTTTTTGGTACCTTACCAGATGGTTTACTAATGTATTATCATGGCCGCGATGTCACTAATCTATTTATTCAAGGCATTGGTCAACCAGTCAGAGACTTACCCATAGAATTACTCCAAAAAGTTAATAACTATGATCAGGTTTTATTAATTGTTAACGCTCATCGTATGTTAATTAATAGTTCAGAAATTACTTTGTTAGCCGAATATTGCCGACCCAATAACCTTTGCCAACAAATCTGGGATATTACTACTTACAGCCAAAAATTAGCCATTCAAAAGGCAAAAGCAAACTAGATTTTTTAACCCTGCCACCATCAAAAAAAATTTCATAATTTGGTCATAATTCTTTGTTATGCTTTTAATTATGACCAACTCACCAGCTTATGCTCAACTGATTCATCAGCTGAGTACTCCAGTTACTAATATTTTACTTAATACTCAATTAGCTTTAGATATTTGTCAGCAAAAGCATGATCAGAGTAATTTATCTCACTACTTAAGCCAATCTTTAATGGCTAGTAAGTACCTACAAAGCATTCTCAAACAACCGCAAGCCCAACAACGCTTATTTAATTTAAGTAAAACCCTTAATGAAACTTTAAATCTTTGTCAGTTTTCAGCCAAATATCAACAAATCATTCGCTATTTTCATATTGATGAAAAAATTAAAATTAGAGGCAATGTTTTTTGCTTTCAACAAGCCTTAATTTGTTTAATTAATAATGCTTTTGAAGCTTACAGCGACAAAACTCCTCATAAAATGGTGATCATTAGTGCCAGAGTAACTACTGAAACTTGTTACTTGAGCATTACTGATGGCGGTTTGGGCATGAGTTGGCTGCAACAAAAATTTGCCAGTGTAAAAGGTATTAGCTATAAAAGTAACCATACTGGTTTGGGCTTAGCTTATGCTAAAAAAATCTTTTGTACCCAAATGCACGGCAAAATGAAAATTCTAAGTAAAGAAAATCGTGGCACCACCATTAGTATAGATTTACCAATCAAAACTTAAACCCATAAACGATAACCAATTCTTTTAATGGTTTCTAGTTTTTTAGCTTGAGTAAATAATTTCATTCTAATGCGACGAATATAAACATCTAAAGTATTATTTTGCGGAATTAATTCATTGCCCCAGGCTAAACTAATTAAATAATCACGACTGACAATTCTCTTACGGTTTTGATACAAACAATCAAACAAAATTTTTTCTTTAGGACAAAAAATAGCTTGTAAATCTTGATCTTCAACTAAACCAGTGTCTGGATGATAAAAAAGCGACCCTAATTGAATCTTGTTAAACTGATAGATCTTTTCCAAATTTAATAAATTCTTTACCCGTAATTGAAACTCTGCCAAAGTAAAGGGCTTCGCTAAAATATCATTGACGGCCAAATCAAAACCTCTAATCTTATGTGTGACATTATTTTCTTGACTAATAATCAAGGTTCTGGCATGTAAGTGTTTAAGAGCTAAATAAGGCAATTGAGCATACAAATCACCATCCAACAAAAAGCGATCTAAAATCAGTAAATCAAAATTAATTTCTGCTAATAATTGCATAACTCTACTTACCCTTGCTACTGCCCAAACTTGATGACCATAAGCTTGCAAACAACTTTTAAGAATAGCTTGTAAATTAAGATCATTTTCTGCTAATAAAATTTTTGACATAGGATTTATAGCTGTAAATTAGCCAGGAGTTTGATATACTTATGCCTGCTAAAAGACCTTTCTTTTATAACTCGATATACCAGCAGTTTAACAGCCAAAAATGACAAAATTATGAACTTTTAAGCTAAATTTTGAACTAAAGTGACGGCTAAAAATTTAAGCTCAAGTTCATCCATTTTCCCGGGTAGTGAAATGGCATCACAACTGACTCTGAATCAGTTATTCCAGGTTCGAATCCTGGCTCGGGATCAAAAAATGACACCGTTTTAAAAATTTCTTTTCAAATATGCTATGATTTCCTTATTACCAACTAAGCAGAAAGCCCCTATGAAAAAATTTGTCCTTTTGCTTGTTACTTGTACTCTTTTATCCACTTCCTCTTTAGCCTATGCGGCTCAAAATGAGGCTAAGGCTCAAGGCTCTACTCAGCCTAGTGCTGGTCAAGCTCAGCAAATTATGCCTACTGGTAGTGCTGTTAAAAATCAAAATCAAGTTCAAACTCAGAACGAGGGTGAAGAATCCCAGCTTCAAGTTACAACAGAAGAACAAGAAATGCGTGAATATATTGATGATAGTGAAAAAGACATGGCAAAAAATGGCTTAGAAGATGATTCTGATTCTAAAGGTAATTCTCAAGCTGCTGAAAACATGAGCGTGGTCGCCCAAAAAGTTCAATAATTACTTTCAGTTAAAACTACTCAAGGCGGAATTGGTGATCAAGTTAGAACCATTGCTCAAGAACATCAACAAACTCAAACTCAATTACAAACTGAATTGCATAAAGTAGAAAATCGCGGTCAGTTAATGAAAAGTTTAATTGGTCCAGATTACAAAGCCTTAAAGGCTCTTAATCAAGAAATGGAACAGAATCAATTAAGAATTCAACAATTAGAACAGATTAAAACTCAGCTTTCTAATCAAGGTGATCTGCAAATGGTGCAAGAAGCAATTGAGGCTTTAACAGCACAAAATACGAGCTTACAAGATATGGTGAAAACTGAGGAAGCAACTAGCAGCTTATTAGGATGGCTATTTAAAATGTTAGCAAAATAAATATTTTGGTAAATTAATTAAGCCCAGTCTAAACCACTGGGCTTTTTTATTTTACCAAACTGGTCTTTCCATTAAGTTCTAATTGAGTTTGAAATTCCTTAATCTGGATTTCTTTATTAATAGGATCAATTTCTGCTTCTAACATTAACCCTTTTTTCACTTCTGGAGAAAAATATTGATCAAAAATAAAATTGCCTAAACTATAGTAAATATATTTACCTTGATAAATTTCTGATTGTTGGACTACGTGCGGGTGCGCCCCGATCACCAAATCTGCTCCAGCATCAACAAATTGATGGGCTAAGGTTGTAATAGCTGAGTTGGCTGTAGTTTGATATTCAATCCCCCAATGAGGATAAACCACCACTAAATCCACCTGTGGTTTTAATAGCTTAATTTCTGTGAAAGTTTGTAATTTAGAATCAGCAATAAATTGATTGTAATTAATAAAAGCAATTTTAAAATTTTGCTGTTGATTGCTAAAATCAACAATTCGATGGCTATAGTAGCCATTCACTGGCCCTAAAAAACCAAAATAAGCTATTTCTTCTTGATTAAGATTATCAAGTGTCTCTTTCAAACCATTCTGACCAAAATTAAAAATGTGATTATTCCCTAAATTAAGCAAAAATTTTCCATAGCCTTTGAGCATTTTCAAAACAGCTGGCTCAAAGGTAAAAATAAAATTATTAGTAGAGCCAATCACGCTGCCTTCACTGCGACTTTTATTATCTGTTACTGGCCCTTCTAAATTGCCAATAATTAAATCAGCTTGATAAAAAGGGCTACGGAAATCTTCTAAAATATAAGTGTAATTAGCATTCTGGCGAGCGTATTTACGGATATGGCGGTCAAACATCATATCGCCTAAAAAAATCAGTTTAATTTTTTTTATCGGTGGGATTGGAGTAGGTAAGGGAGCAGTAACTAAAGGATTAATTTGTTCTTCGGTGAGATGAATTGATGTTCTCCAGTTACTTTTTTGGCTAATAATTAAAATAGCTAGGCTAAAAATAAAGCCTAATAAAAGATAAATTGCTAGTTGCCAAACTTTCTTCATTATCTCTATTATACAGACATGAAAAATAAAATCTTAGTCATTGTTTTTTTAAGTCTAATATCTTTTGTAGTTTTATTACTACTTATTAATCCACCCAATAAAACTGTCAGTTTACCCAAAGAAAATCTCATCACTGATGATAAAGTTAAAGGAACTAATATTCAAATCAGTGAAATTAAAACTGACTTAATTAATAATAATCAAACAGAAGGGACAAATATGGATAGCACTAGCAAAACTAAATTGGCTAGACCAGCCATGAGCATTGATCAAAATAAAACCTATAAAGCCATTATGCACACCAATCGAGGTGATATGGAATTTACTCTGGATGCTAAAAACACGCCCGTAACCGTTAATAATTTTGTTAGCTTAGCTAAAATGGGCTTTTACGATAGTTTAATTTTTCATCGTGTCATTGAAGGTTTTATGATTCAAGGTGGTGATCCTTTAGGTAGTGGCATGGGCGGTCCTGGTTATAAATTTGAAGATGAGCAAAGCCCTAATAAATTAGTCCAAGGTTCTTTAGCTATGGCTAATAGTGGCCCTAATACTAATGGAAGCCAATTTTTTATTGTCACCGCTGAATCAACTCCTTGGTTAGATGGTAAGCATACTAATTTCGGCCAAATTACTAAAGGTTTGGAAATAGCTTTAGAGATTGAAAAAGTTCAAACTGGTAATAACGATAAACCACTTAGTGATATTGTGATTAATAGTTTAGAAATTGTAGAAGAATAAATCCGCTTATAAAACATTAAAAAGCCTTGTTAATAACAAGGCTTTTTTTTTAACCAAAAGTTAATAAACTGGGTTTAAAAATCATCGCTAAACCAATTAACAACATTAAAATTCCTCCTACTAAATGAGAATAACGAGCATACTTGGTATCTAAACCAACACCCTGTAAGGTTTTCATAGCAATTGTAAAAACAATAATATCATCAGCCATAAAAAAGAGTAAATAAAACAAGATATAGCCATAATATTGCCATTGGGGTAAATTATTAAGAGTAAGAGCTTTAGTAAAAATAGCAGGTAAACCAGCTGAACAAACCATTTCCACAAGATTAACCGCAAAGGCTAAAAGAACAATTCCTATTAAAGCTAAAACTAAACTTTCTTTGCTCGTAATGGCTTTTAACTTAGCAAAAACTTGTTGTTTTTTACCACTAAAATCAGTTTTACAAGCCCCATCTTTATTTTCCCAATAATCTTTTAAATAACTCCAGGCTGCACCTAATGCTACTAAACCGATAACAATTCTTACCCATTTAATCATCCCTACTAATAAAAAGAAATTTAACCACGCTGCCATAAATAAAAAGTAAACAAAGCCACTCGCCAAGATAAAAGAAACACCTAATATCCACATTCTTTTTCTATCCTTTAAACCTAACAATAAACTAATTAAAAAAATTAGCGTCCACATGGCACAAGGGTTAAAGCCATCTGCTAAACCCAAAACTAGAGTTAATAATGGTAAGGACATACCTTTTAAACTAACTTTGCCAATAAGTGGTAAGCTAATTTCTTTTACTCCAGTGTCTTGATCTTGCTTAACTTGATCGCCATTATTATTAGGAATTAAACCAACTGGTTCTGGCGTAGGAGTAGTAACTTTAGCTAAGCTTAAATCTTCAAAAACAGGGATCAAATTTTTTTCTTTGGCAATCTTAGTAACAACATCTTGATATGTTGGTTTTGTAAATTCTGAGCCAACTAAATTTTTGATTTCTTGACCAGTGGTGGCTGCGTCACCAAAACCGATCAAAACTTGATCACCAATGATGGTAATTGGAACTCCAGCTGAAGAAATGTTTAACTCTTTAGCTACTTGGGTAATTAAATTAGTATTAACTACTTCATTAAACTTATCAATATAATAAACATAAATTTTAATGTCAGAATTTTCTTTTTGATATTGTTCTAAAAATAATCTTTCTGCTTTACAGTGGGGGCAAGTGCGTGAACTAAATAGATGAACAATTTTAGGAGTTTCTTGAGCATAAATTGGTTTAGAAATTAAAGATAAAAAACTAATGCTCAAAAATAAGAAACTAAAAATAAATAATATAATTTTTTTCATTAATGGCAATTTTAATATAGCTCACTCAAACTAGCAATGATCGGTTATTTTTGCTAAACGAGCAAATCTTCTTTTGCCAAATTGATCAATATAATATTCAATCTCATATTGATGAGTCCATTCTGGGAAACTCATCGTTTCATAAATTTCCAAAAAAATTTTGCCATTAGCTTTTAGTTGGGTTTGAGCTTGATTTAATAACTGATTAATTAAAAATTTACCATCTACTCCACCATCTAAGGCTAAAATCGGCTCAAAACCCTTAACACTAAGATCTAAAGCTTGCAAATCTGAAGTGGGAATATAGGGCAAATTAGCAACAACTAAATCAAATTGTTGATCTGTAAATTGCTCCAATAAATCACTTTGCTGAAATTTTAATTGTGATTTTAATATTTTAGGCTGCAAACTTTGCCAGTTTTTTTGGGCAAGATCTAAAGCGGATTGACTAATATCCACTAAAATCAGTTCATAAGAAATCGCTAGTTTTTCTAAAGTTAAAGCTAAAGTAATCCCTATGCAACCACTACCAGTACCTATCTCAATAATTTTCACTGGTCGATTTAATTGCTGCCTTTTTAAATAATCAACAATCAAATCAAGCAATTCCTCAGTTTCAACTCTGGGGATTAAAACATGCTGATTAACTAAAAAAGTTCTGCCAGCAAAGTCAGCTTGACCAATAAAATATTCAATTGGTTTTTCTCCTAATTGTTCTAAATCGATTTGGTCTAGAGAAAAACCATGTTTTAATAACTGATTTTTTTCATAGACCGTTAGTTGACGCTTTGCCTTTTGCATAGTATCTTTTACAATAATAGTTATTATCTAATAAATTAGAAAGTATTTATGACTGCACAAAGACATAATTCTAACACAATGCCTGATTCTTCAACGAGTAGCAGCGATTTTTCTCCCTATTCTTTTAAAGCTTTAGTTAACTTTATGAATAATAATTTTGCTTTAATTTTCTTATTTGCCTTAATTTTTGTAGGTGGTTTTATTATTGGTTCTTTATGGACAGAAAAACAAATGCTTAAAAATGGTACTAATACTGGAGCCATTGTTAAAGATGCTGATCCAACTGTAGTTGATGAAGGTCCTACCCAAGAAACCTTAGCTCAAGTACCAAAAGTTGATAAAAATGATCATATCCGTGGTAATGCTAATGCTAAACTAACTTTCATTGAATATTCAGATTATCAATGTCCTTACTGTAGTCGTTTTCATCCTACTATGAAACAAGTTTTAGATGAATACGGTGATAAAGTAGCTTGGGTCTACCGTCATTATCCTTTAAGTTTCCACGAAAATGCTCAAAAATTAGGCGAAATGGGTGAATGTGTCGCTAAATTAGGTGGTAATGAAAAATTCTGGCAATTTTCTGACTTATTTTACAGTGGCTACGCTGAAGATGAAACTTTAGCTCAAATTGATAATGCTCTTAAATTAGTAGCTCAAATTGGCTTAAACCAAACTGCTGTTAAGAGTTGTATGGATAGTGGTGAAATGACCAAAAAAGTTACTGATCAAATGGCTGGTGGTACTAAAGCTGGTGTGAGTGGTACTCCTGGTACGATTGTGGTCACTAAAGATGGCAAATATGAATTAATCCCTGGTGCTTTACCATTTGAACAAGTAAAAGCCATTGTAGAAAAATATCTTTAAATTAAGATTTAACTTAAAGCTAAAACCCCTCTTAACCGAGGGGTTTTTTGTTATTATTTGCCTATTCCTTAGCTAAATTTGATATTAATTGATATAATACGATCCAATGATCAACGTTAATAAGCACCGCCATCATACTGACTTAATTATTGAACTTAATATGAAAAAAATTTTTACTAACAGTTTTTATTCTCTTTATCAATTTGTAAACAATGTTTTAACTCAACAAAAAACTTTATTTTTTTGTTTGTTTTTAGCCTTGGGTTTTGGGTTTGGGATTGCTTTTTTTAATGAACCAAGTAATTTTCAAACCGCTCAAAAAATTGAAAATTCTATTTTAGCCAAACTTAATTTTAATGGAACAGAATTAAATGATGCTCATTATTTATCTGATTCCTCAACTTTTCAATTTTAAAGCTCAGTTTTTAGATCTTTAACTACAGCTTGTAAACTACTTTTACCATTCCACACATTTCTTTCTAAACTAACAGCCAGATCATAGCTCTGAGCTAATTTTAACTGATTAAAAATTTCTCCTTGTTGCCAAAAAAGAGTTTTTAAAGTTTTAGCTTCCTGATCTGGATAAGCAAAAATTAATTTTAAATGTTCTTGATTTTTACCTAAATATTGTTTGTCTAAAAGTTTTAACTTAGACAAAGCAAACAAAGGAGCTTGATTAGCCTGACCAAACGGTTTAAAAGTATCTAATAAATCCAGTAATTCTAAATTCAATAATTGTGGATCTAGCTTAGCTTCTAAAACTAAATTGGCCACTAATAACTCGTCGGCAAAATCTTGTTGAGCTTGAGTTTGTAATTTAATAAAAAGTTCATTTTGAAGATCTGGATTAAAAGCAAAACCAGCGGCCATACTATGCCCACCTAATTCCAAAAAGTCTTTGCTAAATTTTCTCAAAAAAGTGGTAATATCAATACCTTCTACACTTCTAGCTGACCCTTTAATCACTCCTTCTACCTTGGTCATCACTAAAGTTGGCCGAGCATATTTTTCCACTAATTTACCAGCTATTAAGCCAATTACACCAGGATTATAACTAGAATCAAAAACTAAAAGTAATTTATCTTTTTCACCTAAAGTTAAATGCTTTTCTACTTGAGTGAGTGCATCATAAGTTAAATTTTGTCTTTCTTGATTAGTCTGATTAAGTTGAATGGCTAATGTAGCCGCCCGATCTTTATTTCTAGTACATAATAATTGCAAAGCTGGCAAACCATAATCTAATCTCCCCATCGCGTTAATTCTAGGAGCTAACATAAAAGCAACTTGAAAACTATCTAATTTGCCACTATTTAAACCAGCTACTTTTAACAATGCTTGTAAACCTAAACGTTGAGTTTTAGCTAAAGCTGGTAAACCATGAAAAACAAAACTCCGATTAGCTTTTAAAACTGGCACTTGATCAGCAATGGTCGCTAAAACCACCAAATCTAATAATTGATCAGCAGCTCGTCCAATTAAAGTTTGGCTCAAAAACCAAGCCACCCCAGCTCCAGCCAAAGCTGTACTATGAATTACTTCCTCAGCCTCTAATTTTTCTTGATCAGCTTGATGATGATCAGTCACAATTACTTTTACTCCAGCCTGCTTGGCAAATTCCAAAGCAGGGTGAGCCACAATGCCATTATCAACAGTAATAATTAAATCAGGTTTATCTTTAGCAAAAATCTCTGCTAAAGCAGTCACTGAAAGCCCGTAACCATGCTTTTTACGGTGAGGAATAAAAACTTGAGCTTTCATGCCTAAGTGATATAAAGTTTCCCAAATTACCGCGGTAGAACAAATTCCATCTGCGTCATAATCACCAAAAATAAGGATTTTTTGCTTATGATCAATCGCTGATTGAATCAATTGTTGAGCATGCAACAAACTTTTTTCCTTGATACCTACGGAATTTAAAGAAAGTTGTCTGGGATGAGGTGGAGAAAAAAAATCTAAATCTGATTTAAGATCTAAATGACGATTAGTCAAAAGAATTTTTTTTAATTCATCTAAATTAGAAATTTGATCTGGTGCTTTTATCTGCCACTTCATATCATTTATAATACCATTATGATTATCTCTTTACCTTTCGAAACTTTATTTGTGCTTTATACTTTACGTCAAGCTAATGTTGATGCCTATATTGTAGGCGGAGCGGTGAGAGATATTTTGATTAATAGTTTAAATAGTTTGCAAAATGCTCAAAATCAATTAATTTTTAATCAAGTTATAGCTGATTATGATTTTACGACCAATGCTCCTCCAGAAAAAATTTTGAAAATTTTTCCTGATAGTTATTATGAAAATGAATTTGGCACTGTAGCAACAGCTCACGAAAAATTACTTATTCAGCTTGAAAAACAATATACTTTACCAGCTAAAAATTTAGCTACTTGGGTGGAATTAACTAATCAACCAAAGACTAAACTAATTGATTTAGCTAAAGCCAGTAAACTGCATCAATCACTTACTGAACCCCAATCAGAATTAGATAAAAATAATACTCAAGTTCATGATTTTGAAATTACTACTTATCGCAGCGAATCTTTATATACTGACTTCCGACATCCTAGCCAAGTTAGCTGGGGAAAAACTATTCAAGAAGATCTTAATCGCCGTGACTTCACTATTAATGCCATGGCTTTAAAAATTGAAGACGCTTTTTTGGAAGAAATTTTTAGTCAAAAAATTTTACAAACTCAATATTTGATTAAACCGAGCCAATATCAGTTAATTGACGAACATAATGGCATGAAAGATCTCAGTGCTAAACAACTTAACACCGTAGGTGAAACAACCGAACGTTTTCAAGAAGATGCCTTAAGAATGTTGAGAGCTATTCGTTTTGCTGTGCAGTTAAAGTTTAATCTTACTCAACCAGTTTTAGAAGCGATTAAACAACAACATCAATTAATTAAACATATCAGCGGCGAAAGAATTAGAGATGAACTCTTAAAAATGTTAGCTAGTGATCAACCCAAGCGGGCCATTGAATTATTAGATCAAACAGAATTATTAGCAGAAATTTTACCTGAATTAATTAGTACTAAAAAGGTTGATCAGGCTGGTCATCATACTACTGATGTTTGGGTTCATAGTCTTAATGCCGTACAAGCTTGTCCTAATCATGATCCGATTGTGCGTTTGGCTACCCTTTTACATGATATCGGTAAAGCCTCTACTCAAAAATATCAAAATAACACCATTACTTTTTATAACCATGAAATTGTTGGTTCAAGAATCGCTGATAAAATTGGTAAACGGCTAAAATTAAGCAAAAAACAATTACAACGCTTATTTATTATGGTTCGCTATCATATGTTTTATTATCAACCAGATCATACTGATGCTTCAATTAGACGTTTTATGCGCAAAGTTGGCCTAGAAAATGTAGATGATATGCTAGATCTGCGTGAAGCTGATCGCCTGGGCAGTGGTTCTAAAAAAACCAGTTGGCGTTTAGAAGAAATGAAGCAACGAATGGTAGACCAACTTAATCAGCCTATGGAAGTAACTGATCTGGCTATCAATGGTCATGACTTAATGGAAAAACTCCAACTTAAACCAGGGCCAATTTTAGGTGAAATTCTTAATCAACTTTTAGAAATAGTACTAGAAAATCCAGCTGAAAACGAAGTTAAAAAACTTTTAGCTTTAGCCAAAGAACTAATAGCTCAAAAAAATAGCTAACAACTATTTTTTCTTTTTTCTTTCCTGCCAAACAGTTAATAAAGGCACAGCCACAAAGGTACTAGAATAAGTCCCAATAATTGCCCCAATTAATAAAGCCAAACTAAACCAACGTAAAGTATCACCTCCTAAAACCACTAAAGCTACCAGCATTAAAATAATAGTTATAGAGTTATTAATCGAACGAGACAAATTTTCTACTGCTGCAACATTAGCCACTGTCGTAAATTTTTCTCTAACATGTTTTTTTTCTAATTCTTTAATCCGATTAAAAATCACAATCGTATCATGAATAGAAAAAGACAAAGTGGTTAAGATAGCAGTTACAAATAAAACATCTACTTCTACCTTCATAAACTTACCTAATAAACTAAAAATTCCTAATAAAATGAAACTATCATGAAACATTCCTAAAATTGCACAGACTCCAAAAGAAAAATCCTTAAATTCATACCAAACGTATAAAATAGTAAAAAAAGCTACTAAAATAACAGCGACAATAGTTTTAATTAACAATTCTTTTCCTAAAGTAGGCCCTACTGTTTCAAATTTAATCTCTTCAACTTGACCAAGTTTATCATTTAATTTTGTCAATAAAATGTCTTTTTGCTCATTACTAAGTTCTTCAGCTCTAATAATTATTTGATTCTCTTTAGATATTACAACACTCTCTAAAGAGTAATCTGCTTTTAGATCATCAAAGATCGTCTGCCCATCAAGAGATTTCGCTTGATCTAAAACTTTTACTTCTAATAAAGACCCTCCAATAAAATCTAAGCCTGGTTTTAAACCAAATAAAAGTAAACTAATTAAACCAGGAATCAAAATTACGGCTGAAATAGTGAAAAAAATCCATTTATATTTAAGAAGATTCATAATATCCTTTTTATTCTTGAGTACTTAAATGTAAAGTTGGTTGAGAACCCAAAGCTTGAGCTGCTAAACCAGCCATTTTTAATTTATATTCCCCATCCTCATAAATATGTTCAATATTAACATAAGGTTCTAAGGCTGCTTGCCAAGAATCTTGGTTATCTTTACTGCCAAAATATTTCATTGACAAAATATCTAATTCCTTAAAAAATTTTATTTGATCAACTTGAGGATAATTAACTAATAAACTTTCCAAAATTTGTCGAGAATATTCAGTTGCCGAGCTAGATAAAATTACAATCTTATATCCAGCTTGATAATAAGCTAATAAAACTTGCAAGGCATGATCTATTTCTACAAAATGATGTGAACCATCAGCATGATAATCATGTTCATAAATCACCCCGTGCATATCAAAAACTACTGTTGATTTTTTCATTTAACTTTTTTCCTGACTAAAATAGGTAAAAAGACTCTCATTAAAGTCCGACTAACTACCACACCAGTAAATAAACCCACTAAAACACCTAATAAAAGCGTAATTCCAAACCCTCTGACTAAACCACTACTATTAAGAAATCTCGCATTAAGCGGGTTAATTAAAATTAAGGCTGTAATAATAGTAGCTAAATTAGCATCTTTAATACTTTCCCAGGCTTTTCCGAAACCTAATTCAATGGCTCGGTCTTCCATTTGTCCGTTTCTTAATTCTTCTTTAATTCTTTCAAAAACTAAAATATTAGAATCAACAGCCATACCAATTGAGATCAATAAGCCAGCAATACCTGGTAAAGTAACTACTACTCCTAAAAGTTTATATAAAGCAATCGTAATGGCAGCATAAATTAATAACGCTACACTGGCAATTAAACCTTGTCTACCATAATATAAAATCATAAATAGCATTACCAAAATTAGACCAATGACACCTGCTTTAATACTTTCTTTAATAGATTGATCACCCAAACTGGCCCCGATGTTTTGTTGACTAATAACATTAATTGAAACCGGCAAAGCCCCAGCATTAAGTTGAATAGCTAGTTGTTTAGCTGATTCTAAATCAAAACCACCTGACATCTGTGCTTGACCCGTTAAAATCGGTTCATTAATTCTTGGCATAGCTACAGGAAACTCATCAATAAAAATAGCTAAAACACCCCCCTGGTGATTTTTAGTAATATCCGCAAATAATTGCGTCCCTTCTTCATCAAATTCCAAGCTAATGACTGGTTCGCTACTATTGGGGTTAAATTGAACTTGAGCTTTTTTAAGTTGTTTACCAGAAAGACCAGTTTTTTCAAAATCACTTAAAAAAGCGGCTGCTGATTGAGTAGCTTCTGGTGAGAGTTGTTCTTTTTGTAATCTAAAATCTAATTGAGCAGTTTGACCAACTAATTGCAGAGCGGCGGCAGGATCATCAACACCTGGTAATTCAACAATAATACGATAATCATTTTCTCCAGCTTGAGCAGTCTGTACCCGTGGCTCTGCCACGCCAAATAAATCTACCCGACGTAAAATAATATTTTTAGCAGCTTCTAAAGCTGTTTCTCTATCTTCTAAAGCGATATTATCCATCTTGGCTTGCAAAACTACCTGCATTCCACCTTGAATATCTAGACCTCTTTTTAATTCAAATTTTGGATTAACTTTTTTGCCAAAAAACCAAAAATCTAATTGTGGAATTTGAATTTCTTGAGAAATTTGTTTGCCAAAAATTTTAAAATCAAGTTTAAATTTACTTGGTAAACTAATATATAAGCTAATTAAAAAAAGCAAAATAATAAGTAATAAACGTTTTAAATTTTGGTTTTTCATAAAAAATTTCTAAACTACATTGGTGGTTTTTCGTTCTGCAAAAGAAATTTCGTCGCCAATAATCATAATTCGATTAGAATAAAGAATATCCATAATAAAAGGATCTCTTCTCACTTTTCTAAAATCAAATTCATCTAAAGAGAAAACAGCATAATTAACTTCTCTACCTAATCTTTCTTGCTCTTTTTTCATTAATTCTTCTAATTCTGTTAAAACCACGTCACCAATTACTAAAACATCTACTTCATCTCGATTGGGTCTACGGCCAGTAATAAATTTACCAGAAAACATAACGTAATCTAATTGGCCTAATTTATGACGTAATTTGCGAATTTTTTTACCTAAACCAATACTTTTAGCGACCATCCGTTGTAATTCTTGATAATAAAGGTATTTTTTATTTAGGTAATAATAAAGACGATTACCACGTTGTTCACTTTTAAGAATACTTGATTCTAACATTCTATCTAATTCACGTCTTACAGCATTAATTTCTTCTTTAATCCGACGAGTAATTTCTCTAACATAAAACATTTCATCTTCTTCACAAAAAAATAATTCCAACATTTTCACTCTTACCCTGGAGATCATAAAGTCTTGCATGCTGCTCATAAAATACCTTTTTTATAAAAATAATTATAGATAATTAAATAGAATATAATATGTACTCAATTATTAGTAAAGCAGTAAAAAATATATATGACTTTATAAACGCAATCGCTTCGCTCAAATGGTTTATAAAGTCATATATATTTTTTTCAATTATTGGAATGATTTAAAAACACAACTTAAAAACTACCGCTATGGTTTATAAAAAGCTTGTTTAACTAAAATGCCGGGCTAAAAGCCCGGCAAAATTTGACACTATTAATAATTGCTTTTTAATAGGTAACTTTATTACCCTTAGGTAAAACACTAATCCAAGTCATACCTCTGGCTAACTCAACTGGTTTACCTTTTTTATCTACAAAGGTTAATTCTCCTTCACGAGTCTTTTTCTGCCATAATACTTCAGTAACTGTACCGTTATGGAAGACTAAAGCTTCACCAGTACCAAGCGTGGTATAAAGTAAATGTTTAGCCTCATCAATCGGGCCTTTTTCTACCATCCAAGCAACAATTACATTTTTAGCAGTGACTTGTTTGCCAGTATTTAAGTCAGTATGAATTTCTCCACCATTAGATCTTAAATACATTTTGGTAGCTGGATCATATTTCCAAGCAACGCTAAATTGACCGTAACCGCTCCAAAAATCATAAGCAATATTAGCAACTGTTCCATCAGCTGGCTCTTCATCTAAGAAAGTCCAACCTTTATAACCAGTTTTCCAATCGTCACCGCCCACAGAAGTACGTCCTACTTTTCTTACTGGGCTAAGATTAGTCCATTCTCTTTCTTCTGCTACTTTCCATAAAGCCTCAGTGGTAGTCTCCATGGTATGTTCAGTAGCTACTTCTTTACCAGCTAAACGATTAGCATTACGAACAAAAGTAGGATAACCTACTGAAAATTGATTAATGTCATTTTGTAAATTCCAACCATAATCAGCAATCTGACCTAAAGCATTGGCTGGGCCAGGAATATTAGCACCACCGACATGAACATACATTGGATAATTAAAGCCGCTAGCCCAATCTACAAAATAAGTTCTAGCGCTACGTACTGGAGCTAAAGTAACATTGTAAGCTTGAGCATTACAATAAAATAAAGCACCAAAACGAGTAACACCACCTTCAGCAACAGCTTCAAAAACAACATCAGCATTATTAATACCAGAATGAGGTCTCGCATCAACTGAATTTTCAATCATTACAAATAAAGGACGACGTTTTTCCCAGGCTGTCTTTTCTGTATTAGTAAAATAAGCACCATTTAAAGGACAAACTTGATCTTTAGCTTCATTTGGATCAATTTCCAATAAAGCAGCTAAAGCTGTATTTTCTTGATCATTTGAGCCATTATTATCAGTCTGATCTGTAACAGAAATGCTAGAAGAACCTGGCATGAAATATGAAAAAGCAGTATAAGACAAACCGCCAGATAATAGATATAAAACTAAAGCACTAATAAGAATTTTTTTTGACATTAAAACTTGTTCCTTTCGTGATATTCAAAAAAAATAAACTCCAAGAGCTTATTACTTAATTGTTAACTATTTAATAATAAATTGCAAGCACAATCAGGATCACTAAAATAATTGCTGTCACTAAAGCTGTTTTAAATAAATCTTGATGGATGAATTTGACAGGTGTACTTAATAATTGAGTCGTTCTTAGAGCTACTTCATCAGCATTATCAGTTGTTGCTTCTGCTTCTGTTTTTGTTGTTAAAGGCTGTACTTCTAAATAATTTTTTACAACAGCAACAGAAGTTGAATTTTGCTGTCGTTTTTCTTTAGCAGCTAATTTTTGTTTTTTAGTACGTTTTTTTGCCATAAAAATTAAATTCCAATCCAGCGACTAACATCACGGATAGTGACTAAAATCATTAATAAGATTAATAAAGAAAAACCAGCATAATTAAGATATGATTCCAATTTTTCTAATTTGTTCTTACCGATAAATTTTCCTAATAAAACAAATAAAGCTCTTCCACCATCTAAAGCCGGCAATGGTAATAAATTCATAATTGCTAAATTGATAGATAACATTCCAGCAAAATTTAATAAAGTGGCCCAATCTTGCCCTGCCAAATTAAATTCATTGGCTTGATGAGCAATCCCTACTGGCCCAGCCACATCTTGAGGTAAAGAACCATGAGTTAATAAATCTTTAAAAACACTTAATAAGGTCACTAAAATTAATAATCCCAAAGACACTGCTTGTTTAACTCCGTAGAACATCGCTCTAAAAGGCATTTCATACCAAGGATAAAATTTAAGATAATAATCAGCAAACATGATCCCCATTGAACCTTCATTAGCAGGAATTTCATCATCTTTTCTTAAATAAATTTGATATTCGGTCATCGCACTTTGACAAAGATCCATTTGACATTCTTGGCTAAGATAAATCTTAATGGTTTGACCTTGATGAATTTTTACAAAATCTTGAACTTGATTAATATGATTAACTTTTACTAAAGCTTCACCTTCTAATTGCAAAGCTTCAATTGATGAATTAAGTGGCAACTGAGCAACAGCCGCCGGAGAATTTGTTGACAACTGACCAATAATGGGCTGGTTGTTCAAAGAAGTAGGAATACCCATAAAGGAAAAAATCAGACAAAAAGCTAAGCAACCAAAAATAAAATTAATGACAACTCCAGCTAATAAAACTTGAATTTTAGCTGAAGCTGATTTTTGGTAAAAAGCTTGTTCTTTGGGTTGAGATTTTTTTTCTGCTTGATCAGCCGTTTTTTCTTCTGGCCCATTTTCACCTTCTAATCTAACAAAACCGCCAAAAGGAATGGCATTAACAGTAAAATCTGTATCTAGCCAACGAAATAATTTAAATAATTTGGGTGGATAACCAAGTCCAAATTCTTCTACCTTAATTTTGTGTTTTTTAGCCAGAAAAAAATGACCTAACTCATGAATAATCACTAAAAAAGAAATAATCAAAACCACTAAAATAATCGACATAGTTTAAATAGTCATTAACTCTTTTTCTTTAACTTCCGCAATTTCTTCTAGTTTTTCAATATATTGATCAACAATTTTTTGCATTTCTGTTAATTCTAATTTAATATCATCTTCACTTACAGCTGCTTCACCTTTTTGGGCTTCGATCATCTTTTTTGTGTCAGTTCTTTCATTACGAATCATCACTTTACCAGATTCAATTTTTTGATGTAAAAGTTTAACCATTTCTTGACGTCGTTCTTGAGTTAAGGCTGGTACTACAATTCTAATTTTATCGCCATCAACTACTGGATTAAGATTTAGCTCAGCTTTATTAATAGCCGTTTCAATGGCCCCTAACACACTTTTATCCCAAGGAGTAACAATTAGCATATTAGCATCTGGCACAGTAATATTGGCTAATTCATTAACTTTCATGTAACTACCGTAAGCCTCAACACTAACTAAGTCTAATAAAGCAGCATTAGCTTTACCAGTTCTTAAACTAGCAATATCATTGCGTACATGATCACAAACTTTATCTAAATTGTTTTTAAAAAGAGATAGATTATCTGTCATATAAGCAATTGTAGCAAAGAATGAAAAAAGATGTGAATGAAAAATTATTAAAAAATCTTTAACTAAATGGGCACACTTACCTTGATGGTACAAGGTGAAGGGTAAATTCTAGGAAGCATCGGGGATTTTCAAACATTTCTGGATGGTTAAATCGGCAGCTAAATTCTGCAATTAGCGAATCTAATTTGGTACTTGAGGGGTGATAATACATCCTTCTAATGAAGGTACGCAAATTACCAAATGTGCCTTCAATTTGTGAAGTCAAATCAAATTCAAATTTGTCATGAATATTAACTTGATGAGTAACTGGCCAATATTGTTCAATTTTTTGATAGATAAAAGATCCGTCAGTATTAAGTATTGAACCAGGGGCAACATACAACTGTAGAAAATCTACGACATGACTTTTGTTTGGAGATACACCTTCAGGAAGTAAGAGTCTGTCAATAATATTGTGTAAATGGCAATTTGCATAGTGATTAAATAGTA
>CAZYBC010000004.1:0-74345 GCA_964645645.1 uncultured Pseudomonadales bacterium | reverse complement strand
CTCTCTTGCAGTATTTTACTGCCTGAAAGTGTTGCACTTCGTTTGCGAACTCAAGTGTATTTGTTGAATTAATTAAGTCAAAAGCTGGCTTTTATTAATTTCAACAAAGTTCTTTAAAAAAGAGAAACTAAATCAATCCTGAGAAATAAGTGAGGGATATCAGTTAAGCGCAAAAACTTGATTGATATCCCTTACCTATTCTCGGGACCGATGAGAATAAATCAAGGTAAGGGGCGGAGGTTTGAGATGAAACGGAAGTTGATGCAACTGGGGAGATCTTGTCTAATCGGTTTGGTCATTGGAGTGATTGTGACGCAGATGTTTGGCGAACCCCTTTTTCTCGCTCTATTGGGCGGGCTGGGAGGCCTGATCGCCGGAGTGATTATTCTGGCGAATTTATCTTGGAAATGGTTGGGATACCCGGCGATCATGCTTTTAGTGGCCACTATTGCCGAAGAAATGGCAGCAAAAGTGGGCTGTCCTGGTTACGGGTGGTTTATTGGCGTTGTGGCGAGTGTGATTGCCATGCTCATTTATGAAGCACAGATTCAGAAAGGAGGCCGGCAATGAAACCAAAGCTGAGTTTTCCTATTTTTCTTATAGTCCTGCTGATCTGCTCAGTAGGAACGTACGGGTTAGCCTGGTATTTTAAGGCTGACTCAATTTGGTGTCTGGTCTTTGCCGTTGGTGCGGCAATTGGTTTGATCTGGGGGAATTATTTTTCTCCAGGAGGCCGGCAATGAAAGGGAAGGATTCCTTCAGGACATTTTTGACGGCTATCGCCTTCTTTACAATCGTTGGGGGGTGGATCTATTTTTCTACTCTCCCGTTCAAAGATCTTTGGTGGCTTGGAGGAGGTTGCGCCGCTATCGGCGTCACAGTTTTACCTAAAGTCATCAAGGATTTTTGGAAGATGATTTTTGGAGGCTATCATCCTTACGAGGATTGATGGCCCCAGGTTTCTCTTTTCCCTTTGGGCGGCAAGCTTAAAAACTTGCCGCCCTTTTTTTTACTATAAATGGATAATTGCTTATTTTTATTGCAGCTGAAGAATTTTTATCTTAGGGTATTTTTTATTTAACCCCATCAAAAAATTTTGCACATCTTCTAGTTCTAAAGTTGAAAATGGACTTAGAGTTAGCTCTTTTTGATCAGCAAAAATTAAATCGATGTCAAATTGTTTAAAATTTCTTTGTGCTGAATTAATTTCTGAAATTGGAAGTGAAGTTGTAGTTTTTCTTAATCGGATGGCTTTTAGACCAGTTTCTTTTTCTTTGTATTTTTTATATTGTTTTAGAGTTTTAAAATCTGGATAGATTTTTGGCCAAATCCAAGCATGATAATACAGAAACGATACAGAAAAAGTGAGTAAAAAGAAAATAACTACTAAAAAAGGCCATGATTCTTGAATACTCGAGCTACCTTCCACAGCCATGCCTATTTGTGGAATACTCAAGAAAATACTGGCCACTAACATAATTATTGCACTAAGTATATAAATACGTCTTAATTGATTCAATTTTTGATAAAATTTGATAAATAATTCATCTAGCATATTTTTATTTACCTCAACTCAAACACCACCACTACACTTTTATAAGTCTTGGTAGTGCCTGGTTCAACTGGGACACTGACTGCGGAGTCAGCTTTTTCTAAGCCCATGGCCATTGGATAATAATCATAGCTAGATCTCACGCCGTTTTCGCTGACGCTAATTACTTTACCGAGCTTACGGTTGCTGGCAGTAGCGATTTTTTCTGCTTTAGTGCGGGCATCGGCAATGGCTTGAGCCATTAAGCCATCTTCATTAAGATTATCTTGATCAAGTCTAAAATTAGGGCCATAGATATTGGTAGCACCGCTATTGCCTAACAAAGTGGCTAATTCAGAGGCGCGATTAACTTCACGTAAAGTAATCACAATGGAGTTGCTAACGTGCCATTTGTAATCGCCATTAGTTTTTCTGTAAATTTCAATTGGTTCGCGTTGTTCACTGACACTAATGCTTTGGGTTTCGATGTCTTCTTCTTTAATTCCAAAACCTTTTACTGAGGCAATTAAGGCTTCTACTTTTTGGTTGACTTCATTGATGGTGGTTTGTTTATCTGCTCCACTGGCACTTACTCCAGCCGTAAAACTAGCGAGTTGGTTTTTTTCAATGCCGGTTGCTTCACCAGTAACAGTAACAACGGCTGCTGGGCTTAATTCAATTTTTCCCCAGCTAAGATTTTGCCAAGGGATTAAATAAACGCCTGCAAATAATAATAGTATCGTTACAATAACAGCCGGAAGATTTTTCATAGTCATAATTTCCCTTTTATTTCGCTCAAAAGCAGTTGAGCCGTACAGTTAGCCTTTGGCTAACTGTTTCAATTTTTTACTTATTCTAAAATCAATTGACAGTACTTAGCGCTTACCCACGCAGTTTGTTGGTTAAAGTTAATTTTATACCATCCATTACTTTCTTGCTCTAAATAAGCATATTCATGGCCAACTTTAGCCAGGCCTAATTCTTTACTGCTGGAATTAGCTTCTGCTCGTACCTTAAGCACTTCTTCTCCTTCAATAAAAAAGTTGGTGCTTAAAATTTTAACTCTTTTACCAGTTAAAGTTTGACCACTGGGGCTAGCAGTAGTTGCTAAAAATTCATCACGGCTAAGCATAGCGCTAGGGCTGGCAGTAAGTTGGCCGCTGGGGCTAGCTGGCTGAGCTGATGCAGAAGCAACTGGGATGTTACTGGGGCTAGGATTATCAAGTGATTCTCCTAAATCTTTAGCCAATTTAAGATGAATAGTTAAGCGGTGCCCGGCTAATAAATTAATGACGTTATTAAAACTTTTGTAAGAAGGCAAACTAGCCTCAAATTGATGTTGGCCTGGCTCTAAATCAGTAAGAATCATTGGTGCAAATTGCTTAGCTTGATCGTCAAACTTAATCATGGTGGTATCCGGGATACTAATAAAAGAGACTTCGGCAGTTTTTTTGTTATTAACTGGAATCAATTCATAAATGACCCCGGCGCTGGTTTCTAGGGTTTTACCAGGATTCCAGGTAACTACAGTTAATAGAGCTTTATTGAGTTTAATAGACGTCTCGTAGCTGCTTAGGCTTTGATCAACCGGTTCAAGTTTAAGAATATATTCTCCTTCTTTCATCTTTTTATTGATGTAAGGAGTTTTGCCTAATAGTTCTCCGTCCAAAAAAACATTAACTTCGTTATTTTGGCTAATGACTTGCAAGCCAGCTTTCATTTTAGAATCTAAAGGATTACAAGCTCCTAAGAATAGGCTGGACAAAATAATAATAGCAATTAAATATAAATTATTTAGCTTCACAACTAAGTCTAGTTTAACATAAAAAACTGACTTTATTCTGACTTTTGAGGCTTAACTGTGAGTTAATTTTTTAAAGCCAACTTCAGCACGTCTGCCACATCTTTAACTGGCACAAAGTTGATAGCTTGTTTAACACTCTTGGGTAATTCTACTAAATCTCGTTGATTATCCGCAGGGATAATAATAGTTTTAATTCCTGAGCGATGTGCGGCAATGCTTTTTTCTTTAAGGCCGCCAATGCGTAAAACTCTACCTCGCAGGGTAACTTCCCCTGTCATAGCCAAGTCACGTCTGATTTTTTTCTGGCTGAAAGCAGAAGCAATGGCAGTGGTCATGGTAATGCCAGCCGAAGGACCGTCTTTTGGCACAGCGCCTTCTGGGACATGGATATGTACATCGTTTTTTTCAAATAAACTGGGTTTGATGGCTAAATCTTGAGCGTGGGCTTTAATATATGTGAGAGCTGTTTGAGCTGATTCTTTCATTACATTGCCTAATTGGCCAGTGAGTTTGATTTGTCCTTTGCCAGGAGTCAGTGCCACCTCAATAAACAACATATCTCCCCCCATGCTGGTCCAGGCTAAACCATTGGCTAAGCCAATTTGGTCAGCTGTTTCAGCTAAAGTAACATCAAAAATTTCTGGGCCTAAGAATTTTTTAACTAATTTAGGCTCAATCTGATAAGTTTGAGGGCTAGTTTTTTTATTTTCGACTAATTTTCTGGCCACTTTTCTAGCAATTTTGCCTAATTGTCTTTCTAAATCACGCACTCCAGCTTCTCTGGTATAACGTTGGATGATCATATTTAAGGCTTCGTCAGTTAAGCTAATTTGAGTTTTTTGTAAGCTATTTTTTTCTAAAACTTTATCTAATAAATGTTTTTGAGCAATTTGGAATTTTTCCTCAAAGGTATAACCAGAATAAGCAATGATTTCTAAACGATCTCGTAAGGCTGGTGGGATAGTATCTAAAGTATTAGCAGTGGTGATAAAAATAACCTGTGATAAATCAAAAGGAAAATCTAAATAATGATCTTCAAAATTTTGATTTTGTTCTGGGTCTAACACTTCTAACAAAGCAGCAGCTGGGTCGCCACGAAAATCCTGACCAATTTTATCTACTTCATCTAGCATGAACACTGGATTTAAACTGCCTGCTTGTTTAATGCCGTTGATAATTCTACCAGCCATAGCCCCTACATAAGTACGGCGATGGCCTCTAATTTCTGCTTCATCACGAATACCACCTAAAGAAATTTTAGTAAATTTACGGCCTAAACTTTGGGCAATTGATTTGCCAATGCTAGTTTTACCTACACCTGGAGGGCCGACAAAACATAAAATAGTAGGAGCCTTAGCAGCTTGTTTTTTTTGTAAGGTGCTTAGTTGTAAAACAGCAATGTATTCTAAGATTCTATCTTTGACATCTTTTAAACCATAATGATTTTTTTCCAAAATTTTTTCGGCTTTCTTTAATTCAATATTAGTTTGGTCTTTAATCCCCCATGGTAAATCAAAAACAGTGTCTAGCCAAGCTCTAATATAACCAGATTCTGGATTATTAACAGACATTTGCTCTAAGCGAGTAATTTCTTTGTCAATTTGTTGGTGAAGTTTGGTTTCCAAATGCAGTTTTTTAAGTTTTTTGCGATAGTCTAAACTTAAGGCTTGGGTTTCATCAATCTCCCCTAATTCTTTTTGAATAGTTTTTAATCTCTCTCGCAAAATACTTTCGCGCATGCTTTGATCAAACTTTTTCTGGGTTTTATGCACCACATCTTTTTCAATCTCTAACACTTTCATTTCGTGAGTGAGTTGTTCAATCACTTTTTTGATTCGAGTTTTAACTTCAAAGGTTTCCAAAAGTTGTTGACGTTGCGCGGTTTTAAGGTCTAAAGTACTAGCAATTTGGTCAGCCAGCTCGCCTTCGTTAACCCCACTCATTAGTTTCATAAAGCTTAGAAACTCAACTGGTTTGCCTAATTGAACAATTTCGCGGAATAATTTTTGTAAATGGCTGCTTAAAGCCATGAGCTCATCATCTCTAGTGAGGATTTCTTTGATTTTAACTACTTGGGCCATCATCATTGGCGCTAATTGAACAAAATTAAGAATTTTTACTCGGCTAATGCCACGGACTAAAGCACTAATCGTATCTTCATTTTTAATGCTTCGTTCAATAATCGCTAAAGTGCCAACCTGATAAAGATCATTGGGCTGAGGATTTTTAAGATTGGCTCTTTTTTGAGTGACTAAGACGACATAATTTTTATTATGAGCAGCATTGAGTAAAGCTTTTTTAGAAATCTCTCTGCCAAAGGTTAAAATTGATTCAGTACTGGGGAAAAGCACACCTTCACGGACCGGAATAACTGGTAGCGTGAGTAATGGTTCAGGTAAATTAAGTTTAGGGGTAGCTGGTTTTTCTTTAGCTTGAGGTTTAATTGCTTGAGCAGTTATTGGTTGGGGTGTTGAAGAATTAACAGCAGCTGTGGCAGCTAGCTTAGCGCTTTTTTTAGCCATTTTTTTTAGACGATCAATGACTTGATCAAGCTTTTCTTCTGTAGCCTTGAGGTCTGCAGAAGTTTTATCGTTAGTTTTTGATGTATTTTGATCTTTTTTGTTATCTTTCATTTATTCCTGTATATCAATCTTTTTGCTTATTTATTAACTTTAGCATTCTATCTTAGTGACTGCTAATTTTCAAGTCTAATATTTTATCCATAAAAATATAGCTTTTTATTGCTAATTATATCAAAAAAGAGGTTTTGAGGGATGAAATTTAGACTTGGTTTTATTTGGTAGTGGGTGTGCTTGGACTCGAACCAAGGACCTCTATCTTATCAGGATAGCGCTCTAACCAACTGAGCTACACACCCATCCTAAATAACCTCAATATTGTATCATACAAATTGTAGTTTTTTGTTATTATAATCCAATTTAATTGTCTGACCATCCTGAATTTTACCTTCAATTAATTCCAAAGATAGTTGATCTAAGATTTCTTTTTGAATGAGTCTTTTTAATGGTCTAGCTCCAAAAACTGGGTCAAAGCCAGTTTGCGCAAAATAATCAACTGCGGCGTCAGTAACATTTAGGCTAAGTTGCTTTTTAGCCAGCCGTTGTTTAATTTCTTCTAGCTGCAATTTAACAATAGCTTTAATTTGTTCTTGGCTAAGCTGTTGGAAAATAATAGTTTCGTCCACCCGATTCAAAAATTCAGGTTTAAAGGTTTGACGCAACAATTGTTGAATAGCTTCTTCTTGTTTAGCTGGTTTGTCTTTAAATTGGCTAATAAGATCGCTACCTAAGTTGGAGGTCATAATAATGATGGTATTTTTGAAGTTTACCGTACGACCTTTGCTATCAGTGAGGCGGCCATCGTCCAAAATTTGAAGCAGAATATTAAAAACATCCGGATGAGCTTTTTCAATTTCGTCAAATAAAATGACACTGTAAGGATGCCGGCGCACTGCTTCGGTGAGTTGCCCACCTTCTTCATAACCCACATATCCTGGTGGCGAACCAACCAAACGAGCGACACTGTGTTTTTCCATGTATTCGCTCATATCAATGCGGATGATCATTTTTTCATCGTTAAAGAGAAAACCAGCCAAAGTTTTGGCTAATTGAGTCTTCCCTACTCCAGTTGGTCCAAGAAAAATAAACGAACCAATGGGGCGATCAAGATCGCCCAGCCCAGCTTTATTGCGGCGGATAGCATTGGCGACAGCTTTAACTGCTGTTTCTTGACCGACTACTTGCTTGGCTAACTCAGCTTCTAAGTTAACGAGCTTGTCAGTTTCACTTTTGAGCATTCTTTCTACTGGAATACCAGTCCAGCGCGCAACAACACTGGCAATGTCTTCGGCAGTGACTTCTTCTTTAAGAATTTGTCGATCTTTTTGCAGTTTAGTAAGTTCTTGTTTACTGGCTTTAAGGCTTTTTTCTAATTCTGGAATTTCGCCATAGTTAATTTTGGCAACTTTTTCTAAATCATAGTTGCGTTCAGCAATTTTAGCTTCCTCACGAAGTTGATCTATTTTTTTGCTAGCTTGCTTGATTTGGTCAATGATTTTTTTCTCATTTTGCCAATGCAAATCTAGTTGTTGATGTTGTTCTTTGAGTTCACTCAGTTCTTTATCAATTGCCTTGAGCCGATCTTGGCTAGCTTGATCTTTTTCTTTTTTGAGAGCTTGCTTTTCAATTTCTAGTTGGCGAATCTTTCTTTCTAGCTGGTCAATCACGGTAGGCTTGCTATCAATTTCGATGCGAATGGCACTGGCAGCTTCATCCATCAGATCAATGGCTTTATCTGGCAAAAAACGATCAGTAATGTAGCGATCAGACAAATTAACCGCGGCTACAATGGCATTGTCACGAATTCTGACGCCATGGTGGGCTTCGTATTTTTCTTTGATGCCTCGCAAAATGGAAATAGCGTCTTCTAAGCTAGGCTCTTCTACCATTACTGGCTGGAAACGCCGTTCTAAAGCGGCATCTTTTTCAATATATTTGCGATATTCTTTTAAGGTAGTGGCGCCAATGGTTCGTAAAGTGCCACGGGCTAAAGCTGGTTTGAGTAAGTTACCAGCATCGGTACTACCCTCGCTAGCCCCGGCTCCCACAATGGTGTGTAGTTCATCAATAAAAAGAATAAGTTGGCTATCACTTTTTTCAATTTCTTTAATCACGGCTTTGAGCCGATCTTCAAATTCCCCGCGATATTTAGCTCCGGCAATCAAAGCCCCCATGTCGAGGTTAAGAATGGTTTTATTTTTTAAAGCATCTGGAACGTCATTATCAATAATTTTTCTGGCTAGACCTTCTACAATGGCAGTTTTACCAGTGCCTGGTTCACCGACTAGCACAGGATTATTTTTGGTGCGGCGAGATAAAATTTGAGTAATCCGTCTGATTTCTGCATCACGCCCAATAACTGGGTCAATTTTTCCTTCTCTGGCTAATTGAGTAAAATTTTGGGTATACTTTTCTAAGGCCTGATATTTATTTTCCGGATCTTGATCAGTAACTTTTTGGTTACCGCGGATTGTTTTGAGCACTGCTAACACTTGTTGTGGTTTTAGCTTAAGAAGCTGGCTAATTTCTGGCTGTTCAAGCAAGGCTAAAAAAAGATGCTCAGTGCTTAAATATTCATCTTTTAATTTAGCTGCTTGAGTTTCGGCTTGACTCAGCACTTGGTTAAGTTGGGCGGAAGGATAAACCTCACTAGCGGTAGCTAGTTTAGGCAATTGCCGTAATTTATCTTGAACTTGTTGGGCTAAGGCTTGAGGGTCTTGCTCTAATTTTTGTAACAAGGTAGGAATTAAGCCATCTGGTTGCTTAATCAAGACGTAGAGTAAATGCCAAGGTGTGAGTTGGCTATCTTGAACTTTATTAGCGAGTTGAAAAGCCTCCTGTAAAGCTTGGGCGGCTTTGGTAGTGAATTGGTTTGGATTCATAGTTCTATTTTAGCTAGTGTGCTGGAGCTTGAAAAGGGGCAATTAGCAGAATGAAGTTTTGAGTGCTAAGAAAGTGGTGGGCAAAGTGGCGAAACTAAAATCTTAAGCAAAGCTAGGATGTAAAAATTTGAATTGTTCTTTAAGTTTTAGATGTTGTTTAATTTGAGACTTGAGTTTAGTGCTTATGTTACTGGTTTTTTTATCTAAATGAACAATTCTATTTTCTAAATAGGTAAGTTGCGTATCTACATTGAAAATTTTTTTATCTAAGTTAGCAAGGAGTTTATCTACATTAGTAGTTTTTTTGTCTAATTTTTTAAATTTAATATTTAATTCGTTTACATTTTTAGATAAATTATTTAATTTGTTAGCATAAATGACTTGATCTTTTTCTAATTTATCAATTCTAGGCTCTAAGAGATCTACTCTCTCTGTTAATTGATCTAGGCTTTCTTCAGTTCTGCCTAGTTTGTCTTCGATTTTATAAAATCTATGATCAATTCTATCTACGATTCTGTCTACTCCAGCTAAAATAGTATTAGTAACTTCTGTACCAAATTCATAAAGTTCAGTTCTAGTAATGTAGTTGGTAGTAATTTCTGTGCTAAATTCTTTAAATTCTTTTTTAGTAACAAATTTTTTATCAAGCTCACAAATTAGGTTTTTACCAAACTCTTTAAGATAGTCTTTGGTAACAAAGTTTTTGCTCAGTTCTTTAAGGTAATCTTTAGTAACAAAGTTTTTACTAAGTTCTTTAAAATCATTCTTAGTAAGAAAGTTTTTGCTCAGTTCTTTAAAGTCATCTTTAGTAAGAAAGTTTTCGCTAAGTTCTTTAAAATTATCTTTAGTAAGATATTTGATAGTAGTGGGATTTTGGGAAGTAGTCATCTTAGGCCCATTTATATAAAAAAAACTTAATTTAGACAATCCACAGATAGGTTGGATAAATAAAGCTATAAGTGCTTTTAATGATGGACTAAAAAAAAGATTATGGGGTTTGCAAAATGAACGCTATTTTTTGGCTTGGGACATATTTCCTCTATCAGTGGCTCTGGATTTAAATAACTGTACAATTCTGTTTATTGCGTTCGGTTCAATAAATTGGTGAAGATCGTTAGCTGATCTAGATAAAAGATTGTGATAAGTTCTTCTTGGATAAATAGTTTGGAAAACAGCCTGAATACTGCGTATCAGTAAACTTTTATCTATGCCTATAAAATCTGGCTGGTTTAATTTTAAATAGCTTCTAGTTAGATGAGGAAAATCAGCCTGCATTTGCGCCACGATGGCTTCGTCGTAAAGGCCTTGATTGACAGCTAGACAAAAATTTTCTAAAGGTTCCTCAGGGAGCTGATTTAAACATAAGTCTAGTAATGAGGCGTGACCAGAAAGCAAGGCTTTTGCTGCTTGGATTTTGCGAGGATTTCCACTTAGCAAAGCTTGAATAATAAGTGTTTCAGCTGGTGCTGAAAGATTTCGTTGTTTAAGCAGTCTTTGTTGGTCTGGTGTGAGTTGTTCTTTGGAGGTTGGCATTTAAGTGGAGGGTTTTATTTTGGGGTTTACTTCTTTTTTTGATATTTAAGATTAGGATCTTCATAAGCTTCAATTGAATCTTGATTAATCAAAGAAAGAAAAAGACCTGGTGCATTATTTAATATCCAATCAGCTATTTTTTGAGCGAGATTAGATTCTTTTTTTGGAATTATAGGTTCTTTTACTCTATTTTTTGCCATTTTTTCCTTTTATTTTTTTGGCCTAAAAACTCTCTTTTTTAAGCCTAGTTTTTATTGCCTTTGCGCAAAGACCAACAAGCGTTGGTGGTTAGTTCCTATTGGCCAACAGGTTTGTAGGACAATGGTTTCTTGTTCATAATGGGCTGTAAGAAAATCAGTTTGGTTGGCAGGGGTGATCTGAGTTTGAGTGACTTGGTAAGTAAACTTTTGATTGTTGTGCCAGATGTAAACAAGATCGCCGGCTTTTAATTTACCTAAAAGATAAAACACAGCACTTTTGGCAGAAATTAAGCCAGCACTAGAAGAATGGGCAAAGTAATAGCCAAGTCCGCTATTGCCTGGTAATGGCGTCCCGGCGGCATGGGCGATGCCTTGTTTGAGTGCCTGTTGATAGTTTTTTTTGTTATTGGCATCGACATTAGCAATGATTGGTTCATTAAGATAAATGCTGGGGATATACAGGCCAAAATCTTTATAACTAGAGCCAATGTCACTAAAGGCGCTAAAGTCTGGCACAAACAGTTCTTTTAAACTAGTAATTTTAAGTTGTTCACGGAAGAATTTTTGAATTTGGTAGCGGCTTTCCACTATAATAATCGGCACAAAAGTATTCAACAACCAAATGATGAAGATGCCTGCTAACGCTAGTGGTACCCAAGCAGGGATTTTGCTTAACACTTTCATGTTTTTAGTTAAAGCCTAAATTCGACTAAATGAATTAGGCTTTAAAGCGTTTCTTTAGATAGCTAAGGATCAAACCACTGATGCCAGACATAAGGCTTAAACCAGAAACTAATAAGTTAGCACCGGTTTCTGGTTGGCGAGTTAAAACGTGATTTTTAATAGTCACTGATTTGACACAGCCATTGCTTCCGCCTAACCAATTACCATGAGAATCTTTAACATAGGCAGAAACGGTGTAAGTACCAGCCTGAGCATAATAATGACTAAAGGTATTATAACTAAGTTCTTCTTGCTGATTATCACCATAATTAATTCGATAAGCTTGCAAATTTCCTTTGTTATCATAACCATTGATTGTGAAATTAATGGTGGTAGGCGCATAACTATAGTTACCGGCGGTAATAAAAAGATCGCTACAAGCTGATTTATGGCTTTCTACTTCTGAGGATTTAATAGTGACACTAGCGGTGCAAGCACTGCTGGTTTGCCAGTTAGATTGGCTATCTTGAATTTCTACTCTGGCAGTAAAAGTACCAGAGACATCATAATAGTGACTGATTTGGTTGGAATAGCTTTCTTCACTATCGCCATCGCCAAAATAGAATTTATATTTCCTGATTAAATTATCACTATCACTGGCCTTGGCTTCAAATTTAACTGTAGCTGGGACTAAAGAATCGTTGCCACTAATAATATTAAGATCATCACAAGAGCTAGAATGAGGTTTAGTAGTTGGCGTAGGAGTTAAGCTAGGAGTTGGTGTCTTGGTAGGGGTAGGAGTTTTAGTTGGAGTGGGAGTTTTTGTGGGAGTTGGAGTTTTGCTGATGGTTGGCGTAGGAGTGAGGGTAATAGCGCAGCTACTTTGAGGAGCATCGTCCATGGTCCAACCAACATTAACTAAATTATTGCTGCTATTTCTGCTCATCCAGTCAATTTGATAAGCTAAACATTCACAAGCTTGGCCGGTAGGTAAATAGTGATAACCCCCTGCTCCAGTTGGGAAAATGGCACATTGATCTGTAATTTTGCCAGAACGGTAAGTGTAATAAACAGCATTACTGCTATCACAACGTAAAGCATAAACATCATTATTATTAGCATCTGGGCTATGAGTACAAGAAAGTTGGTTACAGTAAAAAAGATAAGTGCCTTCAATGTTACTAGTGCTAGGAGTGTGATTGCGTTCCTCTAAACATTGTAAAGCTAAAGCTGGTTTAGCTAAGCCAAAGCTGGCAATTAACAAACTAACAAAGGCAGTAAGGGTGAGAAGAATGAATGACTTTTTCATAGTTTGAGTTACTTGTATATAGTAACATATTTAAAGAAAAAGAACATCTTTGAAGTTAAGAACTATTTAATTAGGACATACTTTTCTACCATATCTAAAATTTGTCCAGCTACATTTCTAGCTTTGCCTTTAATAGGATAATGATGCATTCTTAAACCAGGTGAAGCATTAACTTCAATTACTCCAGCTTGGGCTTGCTGAGTAATGGGGGTAGTTAAAGTTTGGCACATGATATCAATCCCGATGGTATTTAAATCACAGCAACGGGCAATTTTTTCAAATAGGGCAATGTTTTCTGGGCAGACTTCATCAGTTACATCCCAAGCTTCACCGCCTGTAGAAAGGTTAGCAGTTTTACGTAAAAAGACATAGCTGTCTTTGGCTGGCACATCATCTACTTTGAAATTTTGTTCGGCCAGGTTGGCTGTGACTAGATCATCAACCATGATTTTAGTTAAATTACCTTGATGGCCTTCAGAGCGCCATGGGTGTTGGTTTTTTTCTGCAATGAGTTGAGCGATGGTTTGCTGGCCATCTCCTATTACATGAGCTGGTTTGCGGAAAGCGGCGGCTGTAAATTTATAATCAATACAGACAACGCGATATTCTATGCCTTGGAGAGTTTCTTCAAAAATCATAATTTTAGGATTAGCTTGCCAAGCAGCTTCAGCTTCTTGATAGGTTTTTAGGCCAACCACTACCCCACTGCCATGAGCGCCATCAATGGGTTTCATTACTAAAGGAAATTGTAAATTTTTGATTTGGACTAGGTCGCTCTGTTGATTAACTCTAACTGCTTTGGCAGTTGGTAAGTCAAAACGATTAAGTATTTTTTTGGTTAAACTTTTGTTGTTAGCAATAGTTAGACCCACTGAGGATTGAAAAGAGGTTCTTGATCCGCAGGTATACCATTGTTGACCATTTTTTTCCATTAAGATTAAGTTGCGATGCTCAAAATAGCTGCAATGAATGCCTCTTTTTTGTGCTTCTTCACTAATAATTCTGGCGCTGGCGTCTAAGTTTGGGATTTGAGAATTTTGTGGCATAGTTAAAAAAGTTCATCTAAGTGATTGGCTTCAACAATTTTTTTAATTTGGTTAAGATAAAATTTTTGATCAGCTAAAAAAGTAGGCAGTAAAATTTGTTTTTGATCAATGGTGTTTTTTAGTTGATCGGCTTGTTTTAAACTTATTCTACCAGCATATAACAAATTGGGGGTTTGGTTTTTTAATAGCCATTTGGCAACTTTGACCATGCCTTCTAGATAAACTAAATCTTTGGTAAAACCACCGGGCTGGCTAGTATCTTCTAAACCTCGTTTTTTTTGGACTAAAAGATTCCAAGCCATTTTTTCATTAACTTGATAACTTCTAAGAATAGCAAAGCTTTTGGCAAAAGAATATTTTTGAGTTAGATATACAGAATAGTAACTGACAAATGATTTACGGCTAAATTTATTTTTTTTCTGAATGTAGTAGTTAAGGACAGCTAAACCTTCTTCAGTTTTTTTAAATTCTACTTCGTCTTCAATTTTAATTTTTTTGCCAAAAAAGTGTTGATGATTAATTCTTCTTAACAAATGAGTTTGAATTTCATGGTTGAGTTTAGAAATTAATTCTTCTTTACTTAAAAAAACCGGTTCTCTAAAAAATAAGCCTTCGCTAGATAGCATGGCACTAAAAGAAAAATCTGTAGAAAAATAAATGGGAATTTTAGTTAAACCTAATTTTTGAAATAGATCTGTAATTTGTTGTTTGATGTAAGTTTTAGATAATATTTCACGATTGGAAATAGTTCTTCCGGGATATTTTTTGAGGATCATTTCGGCAAAAGCTACTAATTTAGCTTTAGGAAAACCATATTGATAAAGCTCAGCCTTGCTAAATTTTCTAATGTATTTAAATTGTGGGTTGTAAGTTGTATCGGCAAAAAATTTTTGTTTTTCAGTAAGCAGATTGAGTGGTGTTAAATCACGGATTAGACCCATAAATAATTTTCTAAAATCTGATTTTTTTAATAGACAATCAGATTTACAGTGCTTTAATTAAAAAGCCAGCTAAATCATGTCTGCCAATCTCAATTTTACATTTTTTGCGATTTAATCTTTTAGAAACAATGGCAGTTGTTTTAATAGTTCGTTGTTTAAGTTTAATTTTAATTTCTACAATTGGAATTTTGCCTTCTTCGCGGGAAGTGTTAAACCATAAAGGATCATCGATTTCAATTAAATTGAGATCTTCCATTAAATCAAAGGCTACGACACTTTGTTGTCGGCCAGTGTTAATTAAAGCATTGACTTTATGAGGATGATTTTGGCTGTCAAAAAGGCTAATTTCTTCTTTAGCTTGAATAATTTTAATGCCTTCTTCAGCTACAATTTGGTCAGCGTAGTGTTCGGCAAATAAAGCTTGGCCGATTCTGACGCCATGTTCAGCATTAAGAACGTTGAGATCCTCTACTCTTTGCAAACGGCGTCTTAAGCCAGCATCATTAGCATTTTGAATAGACAACCCAGGATTAGAATTAAGTTCTACCACCATTGGCCCTTTTTCTTTGTGAACAAATAAATCAATGCCGGCAAAAGATAAATCTGCGGCATGAGAAGCTTGCACGGCGGTTAAAAGTAATTTTTGCCAAAAAGGAATTTTAATGCCAATTAATTTTTTTTCTGTACCAGGTAGATATTTGATAACCTGGTTTTTATGGATAATGGCGTGAGTAGTCAATCCCGTAGCTAGATCAATCCCTAAACCAATTGCTCCCTGAGATAAATTAGCTCGACCTTCTGATTCTAAGGTAGGTAAACGCATCATTGCCATCACTGGCACACTATTAAAAACAATGATTCTAATATCTGGCGTACCTTGGCTGGAATATTTAAGCAATTTAGGATGAATAGGGACACGCTCTTCAATAATAATTTTGTGGTTAGAACCATAAGTGCTATATTGCCCTTCCAAAATATCAAAACAATGTAATTTTAGATCATCCAGGGTCCACTTTCTTCTTAGCGTATCTAGCCAATAATGACCTTTTTCGGAATATTTTCTAAATGCGATTACCCCTTTACCCGCATTGCCGTTGGTTGGTTTAATCACGAAGTTGGTAGTTAAAGTTGACCAATCAAATTCATTAATATCCTCAGAGGTAGCCATTACGGCATAGATTTGAGCAGTGGGAATATTTTTATTAGTCAATAGAATTTTAGTAGCATATTTTGACGAACAAATACTACGTGCCTTTTTGGAATTAAGAGTCGTGTAGAGTTGATTTCGAGCATTCATGCCCAAAATGGTGTTAGCTTTGAGCATAGTTATTTGTTGTTAATGATTTGACTAAAGCGGAGATATTCCAAAAGTCTTAAGCCGGTATATTTACCAATCATGTAGTTAAGGACGGCTGTGCCAATGAGGGTTAATTCTGGTCTTAAAATAACAAACATTTGTACAGCATCTTGGCTAATCAAAACAGCACAAGAAACCGCAATTAATAAAGTTTCAAAAGTAAGTTTTAAGGCTTCTTTTTGACTATTAAATAGCTGAGATTCCATGAAATTTTCTGTTAACAACATGATAATTAAGATTGGAAAAATATTAATGCTTAATAAGTCTAAAATATTAAATTGGGAAGATAAAACTAATAAACCTAAGACTAAAATTGAAACTCCCCACAATAACATGGCAGTTCTAGGTAAATATGGTAATTTGAGTTTTTTGATTAGGAATCTGGTTAAAGTGGCAAAAATTAGCACTGCTAAAAAGATAATTACCCCATTAAAAATTCCTGTGGATACAAAGGCTACGGATAAAACTGCGGGGATATAAATACCAAAACCTTGCAAGCCCAAAATATGTCTGGAGACCGCAATAAGAGAAGCAATTAAAGGAAAGAGCAATAACAAAACCACAAGGTTGGCTGGTAAACCTTTCTCAATTGCCTTAATTAAGGCATGCAATAAAAAGTTATTCCAACTTAATGGTCCGGGTGGATGTTCTTCAATATAAGTGACTAATTTGCTTTTTTGTTTGCCCCCAGTTTCAGTAATATCCTCGTCTTTTTTTTCTTGAATTTTTTGGACTACTTCAGCGGAAGGAGAAGCCAATTTAGTTTCTCCTGTAGCTTCTTGAGTGGCTGATAAAGTAGCTTGTACATCATGATCTAAAATTTCAATTTCGACAGTGTCTAAAGTAGGTTTTTTGGTAGGAGCAACTTGGGCTTGTTCTACAGCGACTTGCTCGGTGGTTTGAGCCCAGACTTTTTGGCTACTAGCGAGGCTAGTAACTAGAGGTAAACATAATACAAACAATAAATGACGAATTTTCATACTAACATTATAGCAATTTTTAAGCGGTGATGGTAGTTACCAGGCTTTAGAGAAGTTTAATCAAAAAATTTTATCTAAAAGGTTTTTTAGCTCTTGGGAGCGCTGTTATTTAATAAATAAGCCAATAAAACTTTGGGCAATGGCAATCAAAAAAGAAGTGATAAATAAAGAACCCAACCAGCCGATTGGTTGGCCAAAAAGCACCATGGCTTTAATTTGGAAACCAGGCACTAAATAAGTGGCCAAAGCTAGTAAGGCTAAATTAATTACCCAAGAAAATAGACCTAAAGTGACAATATTAACTGGTAAAAATAGAATTTTTAAAATTGGTTTAACAATTTTATTCAGTAAAGTCAGTACAATGCTGGCTAGAATTAGGGCAGTTAAATTTTGATAAGAAACTGTTGGCAAAAGATAAGCTAATAAAGCAATGCTGAGGCCGGTGATAAGAATAGATTTAAGGATTTTCATAGAGGTTATATTTTTTATTTTGCAGTAAGTAACTATTTTAAAGTTTAGAACAGCTGTAGTGGGGTTGGCAAGCTAGGTTGGCTTACTCTTCAATAAAACTCTTATTTCTCAATTTCATATGTTGCTTTTTTGCAAAACGATGTGATTCATCCCGCACCTGTTCCAAAAGTTTTAAGCTGGGATGATCTGTTGGGAGTTTGATCACTTGCCAAGTAATTTTGAGTCGCTTGGATTTGTCGGAGCCAATAGCCCCGGTGGTATTCCCGACCATACTTTCCACTCGGCTTGGAATTACCACGCGGTCTGGGTGTTTTACTAAGCCAATAATGGGTGTATTGGTGTTTTTCCAAACACTTAACGCCGAGCGTACTTGCCCTTTTCCCCCATCCATAATAATTAGATTAGGCCAAGGCCATTCGGAATGATTTTGACGGCGAGTGAGGGCTTCTTTCATCATCTGGTAATCATTGGGTGTATCAAGAGTTTTGATATTAAAAAGTCGATATTGGTCTTTGGCTGGCTGACCGTCCTCAAAAACCACCATGGAAACGCTGGCATTTTTGCCCATAATGTTGCTAACGTCATAGCCTTCCATGCGGTGAAATTGGTAATTTTTGGGTAAATTTAAGTGAGTTGCGAGGATTTTATAAAGATGCAGCAAAGCGTGTTGGGCTTGATTTTGATTGAGCGCTGGTAAAATTAATTCTGGTTTAAGGTGGTAATTATGGCTGGTGACTTCTTCAATCATGGCTAACTGAAGTTTAATTTGATTAGCTTGTTCAAATTTGAGTTGATCAGCTAAATCTTTCATCTGGGTAGTCATGTTTTTAACCACGTTTTTTTTCTTGCCTTGTAAAAACAAAGTGAGTTGTTTAATCATGGCTTGATAATCTGCTGAAGAAACTTTGCCGATACAGGCTCCAGAACACAGTTGCAGATGGTAATAAAAACAGGCTTTGGGTGTTGGCTGGTTGGTAGAAAAATGAGTTTTTTTGCCAGCTTCGTCGCACCAGGGAAAAATCCGGCGAGCTATTTTTAATACTTCATTGAGTTTATAACTACTTTGGTAAGGGCCTAAAATTTTACCGCGGTTTTGGTATTGGGGAATTTCTTTTTTGCGAATCCGTAAAAGACGTGGATAAGTTTCATCAGTAATGACTAAATAAAGTGGAGTTTTGTCATCTTTGAGTAAAATATTAAAAGCTGGCTGATGCAGGCGAATTAATTCCGCTTCAATTAACAAAGCTTCTAGTTCACTTTCTAAAACTTCCCACTGCAATTTAACCGCCGTATGCACCATGTCTTTGATGCGCGGTGATAGACGTTTAAGCTGAGTATAGTTTTGTAAACGTTTTTTTAAATTTTTGGCTTTACCAACGTATAAAACTCTATTTTTTCCGTCTAAAAACCAATATACTCCCGGCGATGAGGGTAACGATGAGACCACCGATGACCAAGCTAGCCAAGAAGACTGGGTTGTAGATAAAGTGGTGGAGCTTGGGTGCGGTTTTAATTTGGTATTGTTGCTGGACTTTGGTTTCATGATTGTATTTAAGTAAAATGTTTAATTGAGTATCTGAGAGTTTCCATCCATTTTGATTATAAATAATGACTGGTAATTGTAGATTTTGGAAAGGTAGCAGCGTAAAAGCATCAATATTAAAGCTGTTTTCAATTAAAATGGCAGCTTCACTTTCAAAATCTAAGTCTAAATTATACCAAGCCTGACCAGTTTGGTTAGTAAGGGTTAAATAATATAGACCCGGTAACAAAGAAAACGGCTGTTCTCTTGGTTCTAGTTTTAAATCAAATTTGGGTAGCATGACTGGAAAATCTTGAGCAAAACTGACTTCTACGGTTTTACCGTGATTGCTCTCTTCTTTATATGCTCCAGCAGGATAAGGTAGATTACTGTCTACTCCATTAATGGCAAAGACTAAATGGTTTAAGTCAAATTGATTAAAGTAATCAATTCCGCCAGTAGTATCTTCCCAGGTTGGATCAACGCTGATCCAATTTTTTTTAGTTTCATCCCAATATTCTGGCCAAGCATGCAAAATGTCTTGATTAAGACTGAGGGGTTTAAGCTTTTCGTTATTAGAATAAGCATAACCAGTTAATCTTCTGGCTGGAATATTATTGGCTCTGGCTAAAGTAATAAATAAGTCAGTAAATTCTTGGCAGGTAGCATCAGTAGGGTTGTTCAGCGCTTCCATCGTCCCTAAACGATCAATTTTTTTACTCAAATCTTTGGTGGTGTAATCTAAGGTATCAATGCTGTATTGATAGATAGTTTTAGGAGAATTATAAGTTTTAGCTAGATCTTTAATTTGGCCATTGTCTACTGGCCAAGGTTTGGCGGTGGCTAGATGTTCTTTGCCTGGGCTAATCACAGGAATATTGGGATCTTGATTAATGCTAACTTTGACTAAAGCCTGAATTTTAACAGTCATACTGGTAGCTGGAGCTAGTTTATAAGTAGCAATCCAATTACCATCCTGATCAAGTTTAAAATCGTCTGGTAACGGTTCTAAAACTTGGTAATTAATTTTTTGCCAAGGGGTATCTGGTGGCAAAGCAATCTGAGTTAAGCCAGGATTGCTAGTATTGTTATTTAAGTAGTAGTCAGCTTTAAGTTGGTAAATCTGCTGATTGCCAAAGAGTGCGGAAATGGCTTCTCCACCAGGGTTGGCAAAATAGGTAATTACTTGTTGATTATCAAGACTATTCGCATAGTTAGTAAGATTAACCCGTTGAGGGTAGCCATAATAAATTGGTGTAATTAATTTGACATCCCGTTGGTTGTATTTGCTAGCATCAGCTAATTTAGGGATATTGATTTCTAAAACTTGACCATTAATTTGAGCGACATCTGGATCCGTATAGCTAATTTTAAGCTGATTAATTTTTCCTTCTCCAACAACTTTTTCGCTCAAGCTAATGCCGATGCTAGTTTCCTTGTTGGTTTTAGTGACTTCTGGAGTAAGTTCTTTATTTTGATGGTAAATTTTAATGTTATCAATAGAAGTGCTGTTTAGTTGGAGGCCATATTTGTTAATGTAATATTCTGGGGATAAATTTTTGATTTTAAATTGATGCTCTACATAAGTTTGGCCATTTTTATTGACGGTGTAGATGGTGGTTAAGCTAGTATCAAAATTTTGTTCACTGGCTGGCTGTTGGGTTGGTTCTGGAACAGGATTTTCTTGGGCGGAAATCGGTAGCGGATGAACAAAACACTGACTTGCACAAAAAAAAGTAAGGCCTAAAGCAAAGATAATTTTTTTAAAATTTAATGTCATTAAGTTTAATATACTAGAGAAAAGAAACTGACGAAAGAGTATCTCGACAAAAATCCCGACACATTTCTAGTTTTTTTAGCCGTTCAGTTGACCTCTATTGTGCAGTCAAGCTATTTTTTCATTAGTTCTAGTTCTTGTTTTAGATAATAGCCAGTAAAGGAATTAGGATTTTGTGCTACTTGCTCTGGTGTCCCTACGGCCACAATTTCACCACCGGCCTCACCACCTTCTGGGCCTAAATCAATAATCCAATCAGCATTTTTAATAATGTCGAGATTGTGTTCAATCACAATTACGGTGTTGCCTTGAGCTACAAGTTGGCTTAAAACATTGAGTAGTTTTTGAATATCGGCAAAGTGTAAACCAGTGGTTGGTTCATCAAGTAAATAGATGGTATGGTCATAACTTTTGGTCGCCAGTTCTTTGGCTAACTTCACCCGCTGAGCTTCACCGCCGCTGAGCGTTGGCGCAGGTTGACCTAATTCGATATAACCTAAACCAACGTCAATGAGGGTTTTGAGTTTATGGCGTAAAGTGGCATGATTCTTAAAAAATTCGTAAGCTTGAGCGACTTCCATGTTTAAAACTTCGGCAATATTTTTTTCTTGATAGGTAACTTGCAAAGTTTCGCTGTTATAACGTTTGCCGTGACAAACATCACAAGTGACATAAACATCAGGTAAAAACTGCATTTCAATTTTAAGCTGACCGTCACCTTGGCAAGCTTCACAACGACCACCTTTGACATTAAAGCTAAAGCGGCTAAGGTTATAACCGCGCACTTGCGCTTCTTTAGTATTTACAAAAATTTTGCGAATGTAATCAAAAATTTTTGTGTAAGTAGCTGGATTAGAACGTGGTGTTTTACCAATGGGACTTTGGTCAATTAAGCTAACTCGTTTAACCAAATCTGGTACAATAAATTCCTGTACAAAACCTGGCTTTTCGTCAACTTTTTTGCCAAGCTTATCAGCTAAATTAGCATAAAGCGTGTCATGCAAAAGCGTAGATTTTCCAGAACCAGAAATACCAGTAATACAAATTAATTTACCTAACGGCAATTCAACATCTAAACCTTTAAGGTTATGTTTATTAGCACCTTTGATTTTAATGGCTTGTTGAGTTTGGCTGGCAGTTTTAATGCCGGATAATTCTTGAGGCTTAAGATTAACGGAGAGTCTTTCTCTAAGAACATCTTTTTTACGGGCTAAATATTTAGCCGTTAAAGAATTTTTACTAGCTAAAACTTCTTCGGGTGTCCCAAAAGCGACTACCTGGCCGCCATTTTTGCCAGCTTCTGGGCCAAAATCAAACAAATAATCACTTTCTAACATTAAGTCACGGTCATGCTCTACCACCATCACACTATTACCTTTGTCACGCAGATTTTTGAGCGTGTTAATGAGTTGATGATTGTCACGTTGGTGTAAACCAATGGTCGGTTCATCCAAAATATATAACACGCCAGTTAGACCAGTGCCAATTTGAGATGCTAAGCGAATCCGCTGAGCTTCACCACCGGCTAAGGTGGCGGCTTCTCTAGCTAAGTTTAAATAATTAAGACCAACCGAAGTTAAAAAATTTAAACGAGCGAGAATTTCTTTGAGAATTGATTGAGCAATGGCTTTTTCTTTAGGATTAAGAATATCTTGCTTTTGCAAAGTTTCTATCCATTTTAGCGCCTGAGAAATGGGCAATTTACTGACATCAGCAATATTTTGATGATCAATATATACTGCCAAAGATTCTGGCTTGAGCCGATCACCCAAACAAGCTTGGCAAGTTTCTTTACGCATGTAGCGTTCAATTTCGTGACGCATAAAATCACTGTTAGTTTCTTGATAGCGTCTTTCGAGATTTTTGAGAAAACCTTCAAATTGTTGTTGAATAGTGGTCATTTGGCCAAAACGATTTTCGCCAGTTACATCATAAATTTTTTTGGAACCATATAACAACACTTGCTGAAATTGTTCACTCATGTCTTTAAATGGAGTTTTACGAAAATCATAACCAGCATCTTCTACCACTGTTTTGATTAATCTAGTCCACCAGCCTTCTCTAGCCAAAGTAGTGGCAAAAGGAATAATTGCCCCTTCGCTGAGTGTTAAATCTGACGCTAAAATTTTATCAGGATCAATTTTTAAAATTGAACCTAAACCATGACAAACTGGACAAGCGCCATCTGGAGAGTTAAAAGAAAACATTCTTGGTTCTAGCTCTTTGATGGAAATGCCACAATTACTACAAGCTAGTTTTTCACTGAACAAAATGTCTTTGAAGTCAGTCGGTTTTTCTGGAAAATCAAAACTTTGATCTAAAATAAAACTAATCATTGCTAAACCATCAGTCAGTTTTAGCGCTTCTTCAAAAGATTGATTAAGCCGGCTTTTAATGGTTTTGAGTTCAGCCTCATCGCGCATTTGTTGCTTACTGATTATCAACCGATCAACAATAATTTCAATATTATGTTTATTGGTTTTAATGAGGTTTAATTCTTGACGCAAATCATAAACATTGCCATCAATTCTAGCCCGAATAAACCCTTTTTTTTGTAATGAAGCTAATAAGCTAGAAAATTCCCCTTTACGATTTTTAACCACTGGCGAAAGGATAAAGAGTTTGGCCGGTTGCTGAGTTTGGTTCAGCTGATCTTCAATTTTATTTAAAGCTTGATTAACAATCTGATCAATACTTTGGCTAGCAATTTCTTGACCACATTCTGGACAATGAGGATGCCCCACTCTAGCAAAAAGTAAGCGCAAATAATCGTAAATTTCAGTAATCGTGCCCACGGTAGAACGAGGATTATGTGAAGTTGTTTTTTGATCAATAGAAATAGCTGGTGATAGCCCATCAATTTGATCAACCGCTGGCTTTTTCATCCCCCCTAAAAACTGGCGAGCATAAGAGCTTAAAGATTCCACGTAGCGACGTTGACCTTCAGCGTATAAAGTATCAAAAGCTAAAGAACTTTTGCCGCTACCAGATAAGCCAGTAAAAACCACCAGCTGGTTTTTGGGAATGGTTAAATTGATGTTAGCGAGGTTATGCTCACGCGCCCCGGTGACAATAATGTGAGTGTTAGGAGAAACCGGCTCTGGTGAAGCGGTCTTAGTTTTTTTGGCGTTAGAATTGGCAGGGTTTGTTTTTGACATTTATTGTGATTTCGCCAGCTTTTTAATTTGATGAGGTTGGCAGAATTTTCTGCGCCCACAGCATTTTTGGCGAAAGTATATTATATGGGTTTTGTTTGGAAAAATCTACCTTTATATATAGTCTCACTAAATGCACTACAAGTGGAATGATTTAGTGAAACTATGTGTAATAGATTAATAAAATTTTATTTAATCCTAAAATTCATAAAGTGGCTAGTTTGTAATTATAGTAATTGAATTTCTAATTTGTAGACGAAATTTTTAGAGTATTTAAAAATCGGCATGGAGATATCATTGTTGAACCCATAAATATGTCTGAACCTGTTGATTTATGATTTGTCGAGCTCAATCAGATAATCTTAAATAAAAGTATTTTCTGATGTGGATTCTTGACAAGTTTATTAGAATTGTTTAATCTATAAGTAGATAGTTCCCATAAAAGGGTACTTAAGCTATATGAAACAAACTATTCTAAACACCAATCAAAGCATGCTTCTAGAGAATCTGATCGTCAAACATGGCCAAATTGTGACTTCTGAGCAGATTTATAGCCAGGCTGAGGGATTGTGGAACCAGCAGAGGACAAAAAAGGTAATTGTTAAATTAACCCACAACGGCTGGCTGATTCGGGTAAAAAAAGGTTTGTATGCCATCTCTGACCTGAGCAACCGTGGATTTTTATCTCTCTCGCCCTATGTCGTTGCCAATCTTTTAGTTAAAGATTCTTACATCTCTTTTGAGTCAGCTTTAGCTTATCATGGCATGTTTGACCAACTAACCAACAAAACTATTTCAATCTCTCAGGTGCAGTATAAGACGGTGCAATTGCAGTCAGCCGAGTATAGCTTTGTAAAAGTATTGGATAAATGGTTTTTTGGTTGGGAAGAGGTAATTATAGATAATAAGACAGTGCGTATGGCCACGGCTGAAAAAGCCTTAATTGATATGATTCAATTCCATAAAAGCAAATATACTGTTGATTTGGTTGTGGAAAAGCTCTCATTGTATAAAAGTTCACTTGATATACAAAGAATGATTGAGTATTTAGGTAAGATGTCTTTAGTTACCATTAAGATATTTGGTTTCTTATTTGATCTTTTAGGAATTGATTCTAGTGATCTTTATAATCAAGTTAAGTTAAAAGGTACTCACCTGATGATTTTTGGAGATACTAAGTTTAATGCCAAATGGCGATTATATTATGATGCTTATTTTGATAAATATCAGTCAGTTAAATAAACCCTATGCTTACTAGACAACAACTTGAAATTATCAATCGTAAAAGTTTGCGTTATCCTTTACATATTGCTGAGAAGGATTATTTCTTAGCTCTGGTAATGCAGATTATTGCCGCTTCTAAAATTGGCAAAAATCTTATTTTTAAGGGTGGCACAGCCCTTCATCACTGTTATTTGGATCAATATCGTTTTTCTGAGGATTTAGATTTTTCTTCAAATAAAACACAGTTGTCACTTGAAGAAATTAGGGAAATTTTTGATAATATTGATTATCTGAGTATAAAAAAGGACTATCTTTCTAATGCCACAATTAAGTTTGAAAAACTTCAGTATATGGGACCACTTATTCAGCCCAATTCGCTCAAGGTAGAAATCGACTTCTTGCAAAATGTGTTACTTACACCTCAAACGATGGTTTATCACAATGTCTGGGGTGTAGATTTTAAAGTGTCTGTTATGGATATCAGAGAAGTCTGTGCTGAGAAAATCCGAGCTATGAGTGATCGGGCTCGTTATCGAGATTTCTATGATATCTACTTACTTTTGGAAAAGTACCAGCTGGATTTGGATGAAATTATTTCATATGTCCGGCAAAAGGAAATTCGCCGACCAATTACTAAAGCCAGTATCCAAACCAACTGGAAGGTAATTGCTACTGAAAAAGAGCAGGAAATGGGCCAGATTTACTATTCCAAGCAGGTAGATGACAGTCAGATTGAGGAACTTATCAAAAGCCTGCCATTTGAGAGTATTACAACGGTATAAATCTTGGTAAGTATAGCCTTATTAAACACACCGCAAGCGGAATGGTTTAATTAGGCTATACTTACTAAGTCTTGACACCTCATTCTCTAATCCGTCATATTATTAGTATGAAATTTTTTCAAAAAATCCGCTTGCTATTTGTAAGAAGCCAAAAAATTTTTTCGTGGCAGTTAGTTTTGTCCGTGGGGTTTTTAGTTTTGGTAGGGCTGAGTCTTAACCGGCAAATTAAAATTATTCGCGCCGAACAGACAGGTTCTTCTCCAGAATCTGAGGCTGATTCTCGTTTAAAACAACTCGCTGATGCTTTAACAACTTTAGATTATGGTAGTACGGCCGCTGGGTCCTGGGGAGATTGGGGGGCTTACTGGAATAGAATTAATGCGGCTGCCAGAGGAACTTTTAATGATGCTAAGGCTAATGGTACATATAATGGCGGAAATGCAGATTATCCACAGAGTGTGGGCGGGATTCATGATGCTACTACTTTACCAACTGGGAGTTATCTGGCTAGCTGGACCACTTGTAATGAAGCGAATACTTACTGTAATACTAGTAATGCTCAAGCAGAAAAGCAGGATGCCAACACTGGCTTAGTCTGGTCGGCTAGAATTAGTAGTGCGGCGAATTGGTTTACGGCGAATAATTGTGCTCAGCCTGGTTCAGCGGAGAATCCTGGCTCTTGTGTTGCTCATGGCGATGTGGCTTGTAAGTGTGTAAAACTAATTAGTAGTAAAACCGGCTGTGAAGCTTTAGGTACTGGTTGGCGCTTGCCTTATCAAAAAGAGTTGATGATGGCCTATATAGATGGCTCAGCTGAGTTTTTAAGTAATAGTGCAGCCACTTATTGGTCTGGCACGACTTCCACCACTGTTACTAATAACGCTTGGTACACTCATCTAAGCAGTGGCGTCACGTACAACCTTACCAAGACTACAGCTACATATTCATTTCGGTGTGTGTTTTAGTCTAAGGCCTTTTAAACCTAAGTTTCAGAATCTGAAACTTAGGTTTTTATTCCCGCCAAAGGCGGGTTTGAGTTTTTTTATTTTTTTTTGCTAAAGGAAAGATTTTTTCCTTTAGCAAAAAACTTTTTAGTTGGCCAAAAAGATTGGTAATGACCTTTTACCCACAGATACTGATGAAATTCTTGACTTAGATGTTGTTTAAAAAGGTGTTTTCTTAAGCGATATGAATTAGCATGAATAAAATGGCCATAATAAGAATTTAAAGAGGTAATGATTTGGGGTAAATTTTTGAGTTTTTGGGCATAAAACAATTTATTTTTAAGAGTTTTTACCACATTTCTTCTAACTTGCGCTCCACCTGGCTTAATAAAGTAGCCAACAAAAGGAATGCCATGCCAAGTAGTTTGAATTTGCTGTTTTTTAGGATGCAAGGTTAATTTGAGTTCAGTTTTTAAAAATTCTTTAATTTGATTTCTGGCTTGAATAACTTTAGTTTTTGAATTACTAAAGATTAAAAAGTCATCAACGTACCTAGCGTAGGCGGTTATTTTAAGCTTTTTGTTTACAAATTGATCTAGTTCATTAAGATAAACATTAGCCAGAAATTGGCTACTTAGATTGCCAATCGGCAAGCCAATTTCTGGTTCTTGATTAAATAATGACTTTTGTGCTGGCACTAATTTTTTTAATTTTTGATTGCCTTTATAAAAAAAATCTTGGGTGGGATCAGAAAAAATAATTATTTTAGTTAGCCATAAAAGATTATTTTTCCAGAATTCTGGTTTTGCTTGTGTTTTTATAACTTTGGCAAAAATTTCAAATAAAATATTTTTATCAATACTAGAGAAAAAATTACTAATATCAAATTGGCCATAATATCGATACTTTTTAGCTAAGTTTTTCACTCTTTGGAGGGCAAAATGGTGGCCTTTGCCCTTTCTACAAGCATAAGAATCAGTGATGAAAATGTCTTTTTCCCAGATTTTTTCTACTTCGTTAATAAGCAAATGATGGGTAATTCTATCTCCAAATTCACTGGCAAAAATTTCCCTAGGTTTTGGTTTGGTAACAATAAAATAAACCGCACTTTGGGGTTGATAGGTTTTATTTTGTAGCTGCTCTATCAATTGACCAAGATTTTTCTCAAAGTTTAGTTCATAAGCCAAAGCACTCAGAGCTTGACGCTTATGTTTTCGGCAGAAAAAATAAGCTTTAAGAATTTTTTGATAAGTAAAAATTGTGCTAGTTTTATTTTGGGACATGTTTTAGCCAGCTGCCCAGCATTTTGCCAATAGCCGTTGTATGAGCAAGCAATTGAGCTTGTTGTTTAAGAGAAATTAGTTGCAATTCTCCTAAAAATCTGAGCCGTAATTGCAATTTTTCATGATCAGCAATCATTGTTTTAATGAGAGCTGTTTTATTAGAGTTTGAAATGTTGCTTAAATGTTGAACTTCAATAAATAAATCCAGCATTTGCCAGGTTAAATCAATAATTTTTTCTCCCAAAGAATAACGATATTGTTTGGCAATATTTTTATTTAGCTTATATTCTAACTTGAGTAAGTTAATCAGCTCTAGATAAAGTGGCATGCTTTGATAAAACATAGTTTTCTTTAAAAGTCCTTAGACTAAAACACACACCGAAATGAATATGTAGCTGTAGTCTTGGTATTGTTGTTCGTGTTGCCATTGCTTAGATTAGTGTACCAAGCGTTATTAGTATTAGTGGTGTTAGTCGTGCCAGACCAATAATTGGCTAAAAAAGATTTACTTTGTAGACTTTCTTATCGTAAAGCTAAGTATTTTAGCTGGTTTTTAGATAAAAAAAGTGGGTTATTTATACCTAAAAAATAGGTAAGTAAATCGCCTTTTAATTTATTAAACTTCTCTTTTAATAGCTGTAGCTAAATAGCATAGCTGTTTAAAAATCTGGCCACTTTATGTTAGAGCTTAATTATCATAAAGAAATTTTTTTCCAAGTGCATCTATTTTATCTAGCTGCTGCTTGACAGTGATTTTAATTAAGCATATATTTTGAACTGTAGGTTAGGTTAAACCTAACTTACAGTTCAAAATATGCAAAAAGGTAATTATTTAGATATTATTTTAAGATTAAATAAAACAGTCTTTACTTTAAAAGACTTGGCTTTATTGTGGCAGGATGATGATACAACATCTGCTAGAGTTCGTTTAAATTATTATGTTAAAAAAGGCCAGCTTTATCGATTGCGCAAAGGCATCTACGTCAAAGACAAAAATTATAACAAATTAGAACTAGCCACTAGAATATTTTTACCCTCTTATGTTAGTTTTGAAACTGTTTTGGCAAAAGAAGGTTTAATCTTCCAATATCAAACAGTGATTACGGTTGCGTCTTATTTAAGTAGAAAAATTATTATTGATGGGCAAATTTATTCATATCGAAAAGTAAAAAGTGCTATCTTAGCTAATTCCATTGGAATTCAACAAACAAATGGTGTTTCTATTGCCACCAAAGAAAGATCATTTTTGGACATTTTGTATCATAGCACTGATTATCATTTTGATAATTTAAGAGCGCTTGATTGGAAAAAAATATTTCAATTATTACCATTATATGAAAATAAAAGTCTAGAAAAAAAAGTGCAGTCTTTATTTAAAAAGGTATCTAATTTATGACATTTGATATTGTAATTCATAAAACTATTTTGTTTCAAATTCTGAAAAATATTTATTCTGATACCACTATTTCACCTTTTTTGGGATTTAAAGGCGGAACAGCTTTGTTAATGTTTTATGGCTTAGATCGATTTTCAGTTGATCTTGATTTTGATTTATTGGATGATGACAAAGAAGCTTTAGTTTTTGAGCGAGTGGTAGAGATTGTGAAAAAATACGGGCAACTTAAAGATTCATATAAAAAACGTCATAATTTATTTTGCTTACTTTCATATCAAGATAAGGCTCACAATATTAAGATAGAAATCAATCGTAGACATTTTGGCTCAAAATATGAAATAAAAACTTATCTTGGGATGTCGATGCTGGTGATGGTTGCTGAGGATATGTTTGCTCATAAATTAATGGCTATGTATGAACGGATGGGCAAAACTAGCCGAGACATTTATGATGTTTGGTTTTTTTTGAAAAATCGTTTTTTAATTAATAAAAAAATTGTAGAACAGCGAGCAGAGATGCCTTTCGATACGTTAGTAGAAAAATGTATTAAAAAATTAGAAAAAATGAATAACCGCAATATTTTGGATGGGTCAGGTGAATTATTGACTGAAGGGCAGAAGGATTGGGCTAGAGCTAAGTTGCGAGAAGAGACTATTTCTTTATTGCAATTGCGAAAAGAAAGCAATGAAAAATAATTTTAAATAGCTCCATAAGCGGAATTGGCGCTATTTCGGATCATAGACAAGCGGAATTAACGCTAATTCAGTTTGTTTTGAATTTAAGTTAAGTAAAAATACTGCAAAGTTACCACAAGCTTGGACAGATAATTATCCAAATTCACACTTTCAAACAATAAATAAAGATAATTATTTAGACTTTATTGCCAGATAAAACAAAACAGTTTTTCAGCTTGCTATCACAGCCTCTTTTTTGCTATTCTTATCTTAGTGTTAAAGTTTAAGCTAAACTCTGCCAAGAAGTTTTTGCCGTTAGTTAGTTTAGTGCTGGCTGGTCTTTTAGTGCTAAAAAGTTTTCATCCTTTGGTTTATGCTTCTAGCTTTGCTATCTCTGGTAAGGCCGTAGCAGCAAACACTAGTGTTTTTTTAGATTTTGATAATTACAATTCTAATGTCCGGATTAATATGATTGCCCACAATTTTGAGGGCTATGTGTTTAGTGAAGATGTGGGTTGGGTGGCTTTTGGTGAAACTGATAATCCGCAAGGGCCAGTCACTTATGATCCAGATACCGGGATTTTAGCTGGTAAAGCCTTAGTGGTAGCAACTGGCGCTTATATTGATTTCAGCAATTACAATAGTGCGGTAACGATTAACCTGAGTACTGGCACTTTAAGTGGTTATGCTTTTAGTGAAGATGTGGGCTGGTTAAATTTTACTAGCCCTGGGGTGAGTATTGCTGACTACAGCACTGATATTACTGAGCCTGCCACTAATGCCTCCGCCATTGTGATGAAGTCAGCCGTGGCTGGCCACACTATTCCAGAGGCTGGTTATTCTAATAGTACTGAACCTTATTTTACCTGGAGTGCTGGGGCTGATAATGTGGGTGGATCAGACTTAAAAGGTTATTGTTTGTATCTTGGTACTTCAGCTAGTGCTGATCCTGGCAATCATTTAACGCAATCTGGTACCGCGGGCCTGCTCACCAATTCTCCAGTTTCTACGCTTGGCACTGATTGTATGTTTATTGTGGCTAGTGAGGTTTTAGATTTATCTGCTGGTGATTATTTATCCAGTAGTTTTGTGAATGGCACCACTTATCATTTGAATATTAAAGCCATTGATAATGCTGGTAATACTTATAACACCAGTATGGCCACTTTTAGTTTTATTTTTGATAATACTGCGCCGACTAATGTGTCCTATATTAATCCTGCTTCTGGAACATTTAATAACATTGTGGACATGAATTTTTCTTGGCCTACCAGTGGCAGTGCAGCTAGTAGTGATGTCCACTCGGCAGTTTTGGGGTGGCAATACATGCTTAATAATAGTGGTGATTGGCTTGGCACCAGCACGCATGCTTTATTGGGCATTTCTTATATCCCCGCTGCTTATGAGCAACCGCTTTATTTAACTCAAGCTCGTGATGGTGATTATTTAGTGATTGGTGATAATATTATTTCTTTTAGAACGGTTGATTTAGCTGGCAATGTTTCTTCCCCTTCTACTTATAGAACTGGGAATTTGGCTTATGGAGGAGATGCTCCAGTTTTTGCTGGTGATGCAGTGGTGACGATTACGCCAACCACTAGCACGAGCAATTCTTTTGCTCTTTCCTGGCCAGCGGCTACGCCGGCGGATGGGCAAACGATTGCTAGTTATTACTACATGATTAATACTACTCCGCCTTCAACTTTGAGCACTTTAACTTCTAATTCAGCCACTTATATCCCTATTACTGGCACCAGTTTATCAGCTAGCGAATTAGCTGGCGTGCAAAAAGGGAGCAATACCGTGCGAGTAGTGGCGGTGGATGACGGAGATAACTATTCTCCTAGTAACTATATTGCTGGCACTTTTACTTTAAACTCTACTATGCCAGATCCAGCCAAAGATTTAAGTGTGGCTGATGCATCAATTAAATCTGCTTCTTTATGGCGGGCTTCTTTAGCTTGGAATCATCCTACTTACCAAGGCACTGGTACCTTAACCTATACAGTGCAAAGGTCAACCGATGGTTCTATTTGGACTACTGTTACTACCACCAGCGGGACAGCTTATGTGGATACTGTTGGCGAATCAAGGCAGTATTATTGGCGGATTGGCACAAGTGATACTTCTAGCGAATCAACGGCTAGTCCTTCCTATACCAATGCGGTTACTCTTACTCCCAAAGGCACTTATACTGAGGCGGCTAGTTTAACTTCTGGCCCCAGTGAAAGCTCGGTGACTACCAGAAAAGCTAAAATTGTTTGGACAACTAGTAGAAACAGTGATTCTAAAGTGTCTTTTGGCACTAGTTCAGGAAGTTATTTTACCGAAGAACCATCTAATGCTTCTCAAGTGACTGACCACACTATTAATTTAACTAATTTGTCTCCAGGTACAGTCTATTATTATAAAGTGAAGTGGACTGATGAAGACGGTAACACTGGTACAAGTAGTGAAAAGCGTTTTACCACTCAAGCGGCGCCTTCAGTCACAGATCCTCAAGCTACTCAAATTGGCCTAAGCAGTGCCATCATTAAATATACTGTTAGTGGAGCAAGTAGCGTTAAAATTTATTATGGTAAAAGTACGGCCTTTGGTGGTTTAAAAGAGGTGGCTACTTCTACCACGGCTAATATAGTGACCACTGAGTTATCTGGTCTGGAAGATGGCACTACTTATTATTACAAAATTAATACTTTTGATAGCGAAGGTTATGAGTATGAAGGTCAGGCTTTAACTTTTACTACCATGCCTAGACCAAGGATTACGAATGTGAGTTTGCAAGAAGTAGCCGGCACTTCTCAAACTACCATTTTAGTTAGTTGGACAGTCAATACGCCGACTTCAGCAATTGTTAGCTATTATCCAGTTGGTCAACCCAGTCTGGCTAAAGATCAAGTTGATGTGGAGTTGTTGGCTGGTAATCGAGAGATGACTATTTCTGGCTTTTTGCCTTCTCAACAATATAATCTACTAGTAAAAGGCTTGGATAAAGCTGGCAATGAAGCTTCTTCTGATACTTTTGTGTTTACGACGGCTACTGATACTCGACCATCACAAATTATTGGGTTGAAAGTAATTGGTGGCACTATTCCGCCAGTTGGTTTTGCGGCTGGTCAAGTAAAAGCTCAACTGGTAGTCTCTTGGACGACTGATGAGCCAGCTACTACCCAAGTAGAATATGGAGAAGGCACTGGGACAAGTTATGGTCAAAAAACTCAAGAAGATGGCAATTTAACTCTTAATCACTCGGTAATTATTTCTGGTCTTACGCCTAGCCAGGTTTATCACTTAAGAGCTATTTCTAAAGACGCAGCTGGGAATGAAGCGCTCAGTATTGATATGGCTACGATTGCGCCCAAAGCCACTCGCTCAGCTTTTGATTTAGTGATGGAAAATTTAAGTTCAGCGTTTAGTTTTTTGCGAATTATTAAGGAATAATCAATGATTGAAATGAATAAGACTCTACCAGCAAAATCTAATCGCCCTGTGCTTGAAGCGATTAATATAGATAAAACTTTTTTTGTGAAAGCTCAAGCCACGCCTATTTTAATGGATATTAATTTAGTCGTAAAAGCTGGCGAATTTTTAGTAATTTTTGGGCCATCAGGTTGTGGTAAATCTACCTTATTGCATATTTTATTGGGCTTGGAAAAACCTACTCATGGCAAAGTTTTATTTAAAGGTCAATCTTTATATGATAGCCTTGATGAAGATGGCCTATCTGATTTAAGAAAATATTACATTGGCATGGTTTATCAGCAGCCCAACTGGGTAAAAGCTTTAACGGTTAAAGAAAATGTGATGTTTCCATTGCGTTTAAGCGGCATGAAAGCCAAAGAGGCTGCCGTAAAGGCTTTGGCGGTTTTAGATTTAGTAGGCATGACCGATTGGCAAGATTATATCCCTACAGAGTTATCTAGCGGACAACAACAACGCGTGGCTTTAGCTAGAGCGATGGTGACTAATCCAGATTTAATCATTGCGGATGAGCCAACTGGTAATTTAGATTTTAAATCTGGTCAAGAGTTGATGAAATTGCTGGCTAATTTACATCGGCAAGGTAAAACAGTGATTATGGTGACTCACGATTTGGAATATTTAGATTATGCTTCTCGGAGTTTAGAAATGTTTGATGGCAAAATTATTTCTCAAGCTACAAATCCCAGTGAATATTTTAAAAAAAATATTCATAATACAAAACGAGGAGAAAAATTACAGCAATGATCATTTGGAAAAAAATAAACAACTGGTTAAAGATGTTGTTATTTAGATTTAAAAATCTTGCCAGCTTTATGTTAATGGTGGTTTTATATTCTCTTAAGATTGTTTTTAATCTTTTATTAGCTATTAAAAAAGATTATTTTTGGTTAAAACCTGTTCTCTCTTTGGCCGGTCAATTTGATAAATTTTATGAAAAAACTTTGGATTTTTTAGAAAAAAATCAGCAAAAAACTTTAAGCCGATCTTATTTAATTGAATTGTCATTCCGCAATATGCAGGTTAAAAAAACCAGAACCATGGTCACGATTGGCGGGATGGCCATTAGTATTGCTTTTATTGTTTTTTTAGTCTCAGTTGGTTATGGTTTAGAAAATTTAGTTACTTCACGAGTGGCTCGGTTGGAAGAGCTTGAACAAGCAGAAATTTTACCTGGGTTAAGTGAAGAAACTGCTTTAAATGAATCATTGCTGGCTAGTTTAAAAGATATGCCACAAATTAAGGCTACACTCCCCTTAATCAGTGTTGTTGGTAAAATTTCTTATCAAAATTCTGTTTCAGATTTAGCAGTTTATGGAGTTACCACCGATTATTTAAAAAGCTCAGCTATTCAGCCCATTCACGGCCAAATTTTTGTGAGTGATGATTTAGTTAGTTCTACTTCACCAAAATCAAGCAAGATTATTACTACTGATATTACTGGTCAAACTCAGCAAGCTAGTGATAGCGCTGAGCTTTTAACTTTTAGTATTAAAGAGGGTGAGTGGCTGAGAGTGCGTAGTGAATCCTCTACTCAAAGTTCGGTATTAGGTTACACTAAAAAAGTAGCTGAGACTCAAAATGGCAGTCAAGTTTTAGGTGATCATTATGCCGATTATGCTGGTCCAGAAGATAGTTTACCAACAAACACTGCTTTTTGGATTAAGGCAGAATTTACTTTGTGGAAAAATCAAACTTGCGTTAAAACTGAGGCAGAAAAAACCGAGGTAAATGCTTTAGCCGTGGTTGACCAAGATTGTGAAGATGGGCAATATATTCCTCTTAGAGATGAAGCTGGCAAACAATTAATAAAAGAGGGTTATACGGCTTGGCTTTCTCCAATTACAGTCAATGAGTCAGCCAAAGTGTTAGGCGTTACTAAAGCTGATGGCACTTTGCCAATTGTTAATTTGGCTAGTAGTTCGGCTAATATGCCCATAAATAACAAAATTAAGGTTGTAGAGCTCAATAAAAATTCTTTACGAGAAGCAGTAGTTAACAAAGCAGTGTTAAATGTCATCGGTTTAGCTGAAAATCAAGCTGTCGGTCAAGAAATCACTTTAACTTTTGTGGCAATTGGTAATTTGGTTGAGGGAGAAACAGAAAGAATTGAATCTGCCCCCACCACTTACAAAATTGTAGGAGTTACTCCAGAAGAAGATACGCCTGTAGTTTATGTTCCTTTTGTGGAATTGAGGTCTTTGGGCATTAATCGCATGTCTCAAATTAAAATTATTGTCAAAGAAAAAAATCAGTTGGCTAATGTTAGATCGGCGATTGAATCAATGGGTTATGGGACAGTTTCAGTAGTTGATACAGTTGCTCAGATTAATAATTTGTTTGCTACTTTTAGATTAGTTTTAGGGATAGTGGGGATGGTGGCTTTAGCAGTTGCTACTTTGGGGATGTTTAATACTTTAACGGTGTCTTTATTAGAGAGAACCCGTGAAGTAGGTTTGATGAAAGCAATGGGCATGAAATCTGCAGAAGTAAAAGAATTATTTTTAACCGAATCGATGATTATGGGTTTTTATGGGGGCTTATTGGGATTGATGATTGGTTATAGCGCAGGAAAATTATTGAGTTTGGCTTTATCCAGTGTAGCTGTGGTAAAGGGAGTTGGTTTAGTTGATGTCTCAGTAATTCCTTTTACTTTTGTTATTTCTGTAATGTTTTTATCAACCATTGTGGGAATTTTAACTGGTCATTATCCTGCTAAAAGAGCCACCAAAATTTCAGCATTAAATGCGTTGAGATATGAATAGGTCTATTGATCATAGGCTTTGTAAACACACCACAGGTGGAATGGTTTACATCAACAGCTTAATTAAACGCAACAAGCTTCGTTTGAATGGTTTACAAAGTGTATTACTAATTTCCTAATTAAATACGCCGCAGGCGGAATGGCAAAGTAAATAAAAAAGGTGGTGTAAAAATTATCTCAATCTAAAATTTTTTTGCTTAATTTTATGGCTTCATTTTGAAAAAAATTAATCAATTTTTTCTTATTGATTTTTTTTAAAAGAATTGGATCATCTAATTTTAGGTCAACTTCATTTAACCTAGAAGCTAATTGTAATGGATCAATATGCCAATCAAATTTAATCTTAGCTTTCATGCGTAAATCTTCAATTTGGTAGCCATATTTATCAATTAAATAATACAAATCATAATAATCTCTACCTCTGGGTTTTTGGACAATGGTGAATAATTTGTTAGTAGCGATGTCAATTGGACTATCTATTAATAAATTATCTTTTTTTGAAGGTTTTTCAATTTGTTGAAAAGGATAATAAGTAAATTCAAGTTTTAAAACATAATTATCATCAAATTTTAAAAAATATAAATTTCGGTTAAAACTATTTTGAAAATCAAATTCATTAAACTTGAGTTTATTTTGAATACTTTTTAAAATGATCGTAATTTGTTGTGGATCAAATTCATTTTCGCAAAAAAAATCTAAATCTTCTGATTTGCGATGTCGTAAATAATAATGTGCTAAAGCTGTTCCACCAGAAAAATAAAAAAATGAAGCAAGTTGCGTTTGTGCAATAAGTTTTAAAGCTAATTTTTGTTGTTTAGTTAAGATTGAGGCCATATAATTTTTTGTAAATAATTTTTTTTTGCCAAATCAATATCTAACTCGTTCCAGTATTTTTTAAGGTTTTTTAATGAAAGTTTTTTACCATTTAGTCCAAAATTAATTCTTTGTTCTAAAATAAATTTAGCGTATTCATCAGGATTTTTCTTTAATTTAGTAGTGTCTATGTTCCAATTATACATATCAATATTGTACTATTCTATTTTGCTTAAGCTATCCCTAATAATTGCCGCTAGTTCAAAATCTAAATCATCAGCGGCTTGGTGCATTTTGGTTTTCAACAGTTTAGCCAGCCGATTTTTTTCTCCTGGGGTAAAACTAGTGGGATCAAAATTATTTAGATCAACAGCTTCTTTTTTAGATAGATAAACTAACAATGGTTTCTTGGGTTTTTTGTTGGCAGACTTAGCTGATGAATTTTGGCCAATGGTTTCATAGTCATTGTCTTCTTTTTTCTCTACCATTCGGTCTCGGATTGGTTTAATAATCGTGGCCGGCGTAATGCCATGTTCTTGGTTATATTCGAGTTGAATTTGTCGTCTGCGTTTGGTCTCATCAATAGCAATTTGCATTGATCTGGTAATTTTTTCTGCATAAAGAATGGCCATGCCTTGATCATGACGAGCGGCCCGGCCGATGGTTTGAATCAAAGAAGTGGCGCTGCGCAAAAATCCTTCTTTATCAGCGTCTAAAATTGCTACTAAAGTGACTTCTGGTAAATCTAAACCTTCACGCAGCAAGTTAATCCCAACCACCACGTCATATTCACCTTTACGCAATGAAGTTAAAATATCAGAGCGTTCTAAGGTTTCAACATCAGAGTGTAGATAAGCGACTTTGGGTAGAGCTAAATTATCAGCGGATAATTCTGGATTATTTTTTAGGTGATGGGCGATTAATTTTTTAATTTTTTGTTCGTCATTCAGATAGTCAGTTAAAACCTCAGCCATTTTTTTAGTTAAGGTGGTGACGATAGCCCGTTGGCCACGTTGTTTGCGCAAAACTACTTCCCAAACTAAATCTTCAATTTGATTTTTACTGGAGCGGACTTCTAATTGTGGATCTAGCAAGCCTGTGGGACGAATGAGTTGTTCTACAATTTGCTCTTCTCCTCCACTCTGCTGAACCTCCCAATCATTGGGGGTGGCGCTGACATATAAAAATTGATCATTATTAGCTAAAAATTCTTGAAATTGTAACGGGCGGTTATCCAAAGCACTGGGCAAGCGGAAACCGTAATCAATCAGGGTTTTTTTGCGGGCTTGGTCGCCGTTATACATACCCCGAATTTGCGGCACACTGATATGGCTTTCATCAATAATGGTTAAGAAAGTGTCTGCTTGACCATCAGCAGTTTTGCCAAAGCGGCGGCGGTTTTCGCGGAAATATTCCAGCAAAGTAAAAGGGGCGGATCCTGGCTCTCGGCCGTCAAAATAGCGTGAATAGTTTTCAATGCCATTCACAAAACCAAATTCTTTAATCATTTCTAAGTCATAACTAACTTTTTGTTTTAAGCGGTAAGCCTCAAGGGTTTTACCAGCTTGGGTAAGTTGAGCTACCCGATCAATCAAATCTTGCTCAATTTCTTTAATGGAATCAGCCTGGTTTTTGGGATTAATAAGATAATGTTTAGCTGGATATAAAACATAACGTTTGAGATGACCGGTTTGGGCTTGAAAAGCCCGACTGTCCGGAGTAATTTGACCAGAAATTGGATCAATTTCATCAATACTGACAATTTGATTGGCTAAAGTGTCAAGATTGAGGGCTGTATCTTGATAAGCAGGCCAAATTTGAATCGTGTCCCCTCTCAAACGATAAGTCCCACGGCGTAATTCAGCGCTGGAGCGTTCGTATTGCATATTACTTAGTTGAATTAGTAAACTCTCACGAGCGATAATTTCCCCTTCAATCAATTCCATCATGTATTGACCATATTCAACCGGTGAACCAAGGTTATAAATACAGGACACACTGGCAATGATAATCACATCGTCGCGGGTCATTAAATTGGTTGTACTAGCTAAACGTAGCTTATCAATTTCATCATTAATCTGGGCCTCTTTTTCGATATAAGTATCAGTGGTGGGAATGTAAGCTTCTGGCTGATAATAATCGTAGTAAGAGACAAAATAGCTAACGGCATTATTGGGGAAAAAATCGCGGAATTCCTGATAAAGCTGAGCAGCCAAAGTTTTATTATGAGCAATAATTAAAGTTGGCTTTTGCGTCTTTGCAATAATATTTGCCATGGTAAAAGTCTTCCCCGACCCAGTAACACCTAACAAAGTTTGGTGGCGATTACCGGCTTGAATTTTAGCAGTCAATGCCTCAATAGCTTGAGGTTGATCGCCGGTGGGTTGGAAGGGTGAAACTAATTGAAATGGCATAAAGGTAACCTGATATTATAGCGTATAAAAGAGTGATATTATAGTCTTATGTTTTATCGTCATAAACAATTTAATATTTCAGAACTCAGCGGAGAAAATTTTGAAAAAGATAATTTTATTGACTGTAAATTTAGTAAGGTCAATTTAAGACTGTCATTTTTTAAGCACTGCGTTTTTCAGAATTGTGATTTTAGTGAAGTGGTTTTTGATATGAGTGCTTTTGAATTTTGCAAATTTGTAGAATCAAAATTAAGTTATTTAGATTTTTCCGAAGTTAACTTTAAGGAATGCAGTTTTGAAGAATGTTTAATTGAAAACGCTATTTTTTACAAACTAAAATCTGGAGATAAAAATTTAAAAGTAATGGCTAAATTACAAAAAACTAATTTTTCTAAAAGCGATTTGAGTAATAGTATCTTTATGAAATGTGATCTGTCAGAAGCTAATTTTTCTTTGGCTAAATTAGATGGAGCCAGCTTTGAAAATTGCATTTTGGCTAAGGCAGATTTAAGTGGTGCTAGCATTCTTAGAACTAATTTTGCTGATTCTAAAATTAGTAATACAAAATTAGATTTTAATGGTTTTTTGCAATTTGGGCAGGCTAAAGGGTTTGTGCTAGGAGAAGCTAATCAGTAAGTTTTTATTTAACAGTAGAAAAAAACACGTTTTTCTGAGAAAATATGCAGGTTAAATGCTTTTTAGTTATTTAACCTAAACACGCGCCAATAGCTCAGCTGGATAGAGCGACTGCCTTCTAAGCAGTAGGTCGCAGGTTCGAGTCCTACTTGGCGTACAGAAAAGTCTTAGAAAAATCTTTTAGACTTTTTTAAAAATAAAGTTAGCTGAAATTAATCAGTTAACATTTATATGGTGGTTGTAGCTCAGTTGGTTTAGAGCGCCGCTCTGTGAAAGCGGAGGTCGCGAGTTCAAGTCTCGTCAGCCACCCCAATATCCTATAATATTTACTTTTAAGCTTTTACTTGATATAATAATTATTAGTTGCTGTGGCGATGCGTTAGCGCAAAGCAAATCTTACGGCAACTAAGGAGGTGTTAGAAATGACACCAAAGCAGGAGGTGAACGTTTTCTCAGTTCTCTCTGCTCTTGCGGCGCTCATTTTTTTAATGACTCCATACGGTGGTAGCTTTCCCTTTGCTCGGTCAGCAGTGGGAGGTATCGTAGTTGGGTTGTTAATTCGTGGGTGGTTTGCTTTGAGCATGAAGGGAGCAAAAGCAGTTGACGCTAGAGTTAAACACGATCAAGACCTGCAATTTAGGTTGTGGTTTGTGTTGATTCTAATCGCTGGCTTAGGAGGAATCGAGATGGGACTCAGTTTCCACTGGATTTTTTACTTCGCTGGCGGGGCTGCCTTATTAATTGGTTTGCCATTTATGATCTGGTATCGCAACTGGCGTAAAAAACAGTAGCGCGGTATCAGATCACTTCAAGCTGCAAAAAGTCTGACCAACTTTTTGCAGCTATTTTTTTTTCAAAAGCTTGTTAGTGTGAGAAAATAGGGATTGAGCTGAGGAATTAAATTTCTAACAACCTCTCTTACTCCACCCCAAAAAAGGTATTTTTTAGAGGTAAACTTGTATTCTTTTATTATCCCAGGCTAAGAGCTATAATTGTCAGTACTTCAGTTTTCAGGAAACTATATGTATGACACCAGAAGAAATAGCACGACAAGATATCGATAAATTACTCATCCAGGCAGGATGGGATATTCAAGATCGCTCCAGATTAAATCTAGGAGCAAAATTAGGTGTTGCTGTAAGAGAATTTCCAACCCAAAAAGGACCAGCCGATTACATGCTTTTTGTTGATCGAAAAGCAGTGGGTGTAGTCGAAGCCAAAGCGGCAGGCACTACCCTTAGCGGTGTTGCCGAACAATCTGGCAAGTACATTACCAGTACCGATCCAAATTTACCCAAGGTGGATGAAAACCTACCATTTGCTTACGAAAGTACTGGAACAGAAACTTTTTTTCGAAATGAACGTGATCCACAACCTAGATCCAGACGCTTGTTCGCCTTCCATAAACCAGAAACATTACTTGAATGGGTGCAAGATGACTCAACCCTCAGAGGTCGTTTGCAAAAATTCCCAGAATTAAACGTGGTTGGCCTTCGTGATTGTCAGATTGAGGCTATCACCAATCTTGAAAAATCATTGGCCAAAGACGATCCCCGAGCTTTACTTCAAATGGCCACAGGTAGTGGTAAAACTTTTACTGCTACTTCGTTTATTTACCGATTGCTTAAATATGGCAAAGCCAAACGTATTTTATTTTTAGTCGATCGTGGCAACTTGGGCAGACAAACACTCAAAGAATTCCAAAAGTTTACCGTTCCCGATGATGGCCGCAAGTTTACCGAGCTATACAACGTTCAGCATCTTAAAAGCCCCAGCATTGATCCGGTTAGTAAAGTTTGCATTGGCACCATCCAACGCATGTACTCAATTCTTTCAGGAAATCAAGATTTTGATGAAACATTGGAAGAAGGTTCACAATTTGATAATCCACCTGCTTTTAGTTACGAAGATAATGCACCAGTTGAATACAATCCTAAACTACCTATCGAAACCTTTGACTTTATTGTAACCGACGAATGCCATCGCTCTATTTATAACCTTTGGCGACAAGTCCTTGAGTATTTTGACGCTACTCTAATAGGATTAACTGCCACGCCATCAAAACATACGGTAGGCTTTTTCAATAGCAATCTCATCATGGAGTATTCTCATGAACGTGCTGTAGCTGATGGAATTAACGTTGGTTACGACGTATACCGCATCAAAACTCAAATTGGTGAGCAAGGTAATACCATCAATCAAGGCACTTTTGTTGATGTTCGTGATCGTCAAACTAGAAAACTTAGATGGGAGCAATTAGATGAAGATTTAACCTATGAAGCTAGTCAGCTTGATCGAAGTGTAGTTGCCCCCGATCAGATTAGAACTGTTATACGAGTATTCAAAAACTGGTTGCCTGATATTTTCCCTGATCGTGAAACTGTTCCCAAAACTTTGATTTTTGCCAAAGATGATAACCATGCAGAGGAGATTGTTCATATCGTGCGTGAAGTATTTGGTAAATGAAATCAGTTTGCAAAAAAGATTACCTACCGAACAGGCGAAAACGTCGAAGATTTAATTCAAAGTTTCCGCAATTCATATTTCCCACGTATAGCCGTTACGGTTGATATGATTTCGACTGGTACCGACATCAAACCCCTTGAGTGCTTGATCTTTATGCGTGATGTCAAATCCCGAGTTTATTTTGAGCAGATGAAGGGTCGAGGGACTCGTACCATTGGCGAGGATGACCTTAAAGCTGTCACACCTGATGCAGATTACAAAAACAGATTTGTAATTTTTGATGCTGTTGGGGTAACTGAAAGCGTAAAAACTGATTCTCGTACTCTTGAGCGTCAACCATTTGTGTCATTCAAATCCTTGCTTGAAAGTGCAGCCCTAAGAACCATTGATGATGATGGGATTGCCTCTCTGGCTGGTCGTATTTCCAAATTTGAACAATCATTATCTGATTCCGATAAAGACGAACTACAACAAGCCAATAATGGAGTTACCTTAAAACAAGTGGCTCACGAACTTTTAGATGTGATCGACCCTGACAAAGCTGGCACTGATGAGCAAAAGCAACAACAGAAACAAGAGGCTCTAAATTATTTCGATAATCCCGACTTTAGACAGTTAATGCTCGATATTAAACAACGCAATGAAATAGTGATTGACCTATCCCCAGACAATCCGATTGACGTTCCGAAGCCCGAACCAATCGCCCCACAAGAATTAGTCCAAAGTTTTGAGGAGTACATCAAACAAAATCAAGATGAAATTACTGCCTTGCAAATTATCTTTAACAAGCCGTACAAAAAACAGGCTTTGACCTTCCAAGAAATTAAGGAACTTCGAGATAGGTTGCTTCATGCCAATGTCAGATTCACCAATGATCAGCTATGGAATGCATATCGAGAGCTGTATAAATCAAAGGTCAGAAATGCCAGGCCAGATCGAGTGTTAACTAACATTGTTTCCTTAGTCCGATTTGCGGTAGATAAATCCCAAGACCTCGAACCATTCCCCACTACAGTTGAAGAGCGATTCCAAAAATGGCTGGATGATACTCATGCCAAAGGTATGCAATTTTCTGACGATCAACTTTTTTGGCTTAAAATGATTAAAGACTTTGTGGCAATCAATGGCTCAATTCAGCTTAATGGAGAAATCACTAGTTTTGAGTTACCTCCATTCAGAGATAGGGGTGGTATCTTTAAGGCTCATGAGGTGTTTGGCGGGCAACTAGAGCAGATTACAAATGAATTGAATAGTTATTTAGTGATATGACAAATAGTATTTATAAAAAAGTAAGTTTGGGGGATGTGTGTGATTTATACCAACCCAAAACTATTACATCAAAGCAAATTTTAAAATATGGGAAATATAAGGTTTATGGCGCTAATGGCGTCATAGGATATTATGACCAATACAATCATGAAGATGAACAGGTTTGTATTACTTGTCGTGGGGCAACTTGTGGAACGATAAATTTTAGTGAAGCGTTTTCGTGGATTACAGGTAATTCAATGGTTGCAAAACCAAAAACTGATAACCTTAATAAGTTGTTTTTAAAATACGCTTTGATAGGCTCTGATTTTTCAAAAGTAATTTCAGGTTCAGCACAGCCGCAAATTACTCGGACTAATTTGTCACCCTTACAAATTCCACTCCCTCCAATAGATGACCAACAAAAAATCGTCGATAAAATTGAAGAGCTGTTTTCAGTGATTGATGTAAATATAGGTGAAATAAAAAAATTAATTATAGAAACAGAAACATATAGAGCTTCATGGCTTGAAAGATTGTTTAACAATGTTCAACCAAGTTCAAATTTGATTACATTTCCTGAATTATTTGAACTATCTCAAAATGGTATTAGCAAACGTTCTGGGACAACAGGAATAAATACTGTTGTTGTTAGGTTGGCAGATATTAGTGACCAAAAATTAGATTTAACAAAAACAAGATCAATTTTATTAGATCAAAACGAAATTGAAAAATATAAATTATCTGAAAACGATTTATTGTGCATCCGTGTTAACGGGAGTACTAATTTTGTTGGACGAATGATTTTATGTAATAGGCTAGATGGTGATATTGCATTCTGTGATCATTTTATTCGATTTCGATTAAAACAACCTTATCTAGCTGAGTGGGTACAGATGTATATGAATACTTCGAAGATGAGAAAGTTTGTTCAGCTAAACAAGGTGTCATCGGCCGGGCAAAACACTATTAGTCAATCAACTCTTGCAAGAATATGTGTGCCGGTACCAGAAAGAAAAACAGTTGAACAGGCATACTTAGAATATGAAGAAATATCTTCGAAAGTAGCGTATTTGAATAACTTATTACAAATGACAAAAATAAAAACCAATCAACTTAAGCAATCAATTTTAAAACAAGCTTTTGAAGGGAAATTAGTATGACAAAATCAAATATCGTAAATAAAGTTTGGGGATTTTGCACTGTTTTGTTGGATGACGGAGTAAGCTATGGCGATTACGTCGAACAGCTTACCTATCTTCTATTCCTCAAAATGGCTGATGAACAAACAAAGCTAACCAAAAGAGCCTCAATAATCCCAGAAGGTTTAGATTGGGCTAGTTTAATTAAACTCAACGGTACTGACCTTGAAGCACAATATCGCCATATTTTGCTTGAGCTTTCAAAAGAAGGCGGTTTACTTGGCCTAATTTTCCGTAAATCACAAAACCGTATTCAAGACCCTGCAAAACTAAAAAGATTGGTTAGTTTGATCGATGGTGAAACTTGGATGGGCTTAGATGTAGACGTTAAAGGTGAAATCTACGAAGGTTTGCTTGAACGAAATGCCCAAGATACCAAAAGCGGAGCTGGGCAATACTTTACCCCTAGAGCTTTAATTCGAGCTATGGTGGAGGTTATGCGACCAGAACCAGGCCAAACGGTGTGCGATCCGGCTTGTGGTACCGGTGGATTTTTCCTAGCAACTAATGAATACCTAAACGAACACCATAAGCTTGATATCGACCAACAGATGTTTGTACGAAATAACACCTTTAAAGGCTGGGATATTGTCGATAATACCGCCAGACTGTGTGCTATGAACTTGTTCTTGCATGGCATAGGCGGTGAAAACAGCCCTGTAACTGTAGGAGATAGCCTTATTTCTGACCCTGGCGATAGATTCGACTTGGTATTAACTAATCCACCTTTCGGGCGAAAAAGCAGTATTAAAATTACCAATACCGCTGGAGAGGTTGAATCTGAACAACAAACCTATGAGCGAGAAGACTTTTGGGCGACTACTTCCAACAAACAATTAAACTTTTTACAACACATCAAAACACTACTAAAAATTGGTGGTCGTGCTGCGGTGGTAGTTCCTGACAATGTACTATTTGAAGCAGGCGCGGGTGAAACGATACGCAAGAAGCTACTGCATGACTATGATGTCCATACCATCCTACGATTACCGACTGGGATTTTTTACGCCAATGGAGTCAAGGCTAATGTGATCTTTTTTGATAAAAAGCCAGCTAGTGAAAACCCTTGGACAAAAGAGGTTTGGTTTTACGATCTTAGAACCAATAAACACTTCACCTTAAAACAAAATATGATGACCTTAAAAGACCTTGAGGACTTCATTGCTTGCTACAACCCCACCAATCGCCATGAACGCTCTGAAACCAACCGTTTCAAAATGTTTTCTTACGACGAATTGATAAAGCGTGACAATACGAGCTTGGACATTTTTTGGCTTAAAGATGAATCGCTTGAAGATTTAGAAAACCTACCTGAGCCAGAGATATTACTTGCTGAAATTACCGAAAACCTTCGTAATGCCTTAGAGCAATTCGAGGAATTGGAGGCATCGTTGGTGAAAGCGAGTTAAATAAATAGTTAACAAATGATAGTGAGGAATATATGGGAGATACTCTATCTCTGATCAAATCAAGTACTGGCATTAAAGCTAATTCAAAAGCCCAAGTAAAATTAACAGATGGTGTTTCTACTTATATTGATGAGTCGAGTATAAAATTAGCATATCAAGAAATATCTCAAAAATTAAAAGAGTGGCTGTTGGCTGACAACTTTGTGGTATTAACTGGAGCTGGCACATCCATCACTTTAGATAAAAAAGGCAAGAGCCTAGATACAACATCTACCAAATATACTGGTAAAACTGTTGGGCAAATTTGGGTTGAATGCAAAAAAAATATTGATGAAAAGAAGGTGTCTGCTCTTCAAAATTTGTTAAATGAAAAAGAAGATAATTTTCAGCTTGAGCGATTCATTAGCAAACTTGAGATGTATTCTACAGCTAATGAATACGATATACGACAAGAAACAAAAGAAAATGTATCATTATGCATCGAAGTCAAGCAATCAATAATAAAAACGATTAAAAGTGAATGCAATTTATTTTTACATGATAATTCACCACATAAGAAATTTTTAAAAAGTGTCATATCTGCTCGCAGTTCAAACAAACGTAGATTACAGCTATATACATTGAATTACGATACTTTATTTGAGCAAGCAGGTGAAATGATTAATGCCACAATTGTTGATGGGTTTTCATTTACTAGAAAACCCGTCTTTCATGGTTCAAATTTCGACTTAGATATTGTCAAACGAGAACATCACAGAATTCACGACCAGGAAAATTATGAGGAAAAAGTGTTTCAACTATTCAAACTTCATGGTTCTTTAGATTGGGAAGGATCAGAAGACAAAGCGCAAGTTATACGACTCCAAACACCAAGCGATGATCCGATGATAATTCCCCCAAGTAATCATAAATTCGAGCAAAGCTATCAAATGCCATTTTTTGAAATGATGTCAAGGTTTCAGCAGACGTTAAGAAAGGAAAATACCGTTTTGCTCGTTATCGGCTATAGTTTTAGTGATCTACATATCAATCGAGCGGTTTTAGAAGCATTGGAGTCTAATCTCAATTTCGAATTAGCAATAGTATCACCAAAAATAACTGACGAAAAATCTTCTCAAGAAGTTGTGTCGATGTTCAACAAAAAAATTAGTGATCAAACAAATAATAACATCACATTGATTGCTGATACTTTTCAAAGATTTGTTAATGAAATTCCAATTAACTTTGATGAGGAGGCCGAAAAAACTTTCGAAGCTAGACATGAAGGTATATTAATAAAAGAACCTGCTAGAGAGGACATTGAAGATGACGGCGTCCCCTTTTAATCGTGAACGGTTCATTGGATATGTTTCTTCTGTTACGCCTACAACAGCAAGCGTTTGTTTCCCATCTCCTAAATTACTTGATAGATTTTATTATGATGGTGAAATCCTACAGGGTGGACTCGTTGGTAATTATGTGGTGATTGAGGGGCATGGTTATGGTTTGTTAGCGAAAACTATCAAGGTTGTATTGCAGGATAAAAATTCTTCATATGAAAGCAGTTCTGCAATTAAAAAAAGCAATTCTTATCCCGTTGCAATCGTTGAATTTCAATTATCTTTCGATTCATTTAGTTTAGTGAACAATGGCGCAGGCGTAGAGCAATATCCCGAAATAGGTGCAAAAGCCTATGCTTGTCCAATTACATTATTAGAAAAATTAATCAAAGATTTTGGCAAGAAGACAAACGATAAAAATTCGCCTCAAGATCTACTTGAACTAGCCAAGCTCGATTCTGATTCAGCTAAAGCAATCAGAGTATCTGCAAACGCGCTATTATCAAGACATTGTGCAATTGTTGGCACTACTGGTAGTGGGAAGAGTTATACCTTAGCAAAATTAATTGAAGAACTCGTTAAAAAAAATAATTCCAAAATTGTATTAATAGACGCAAATGGTGAATTTGAGGTATTTGGTAAACAAACATATACACGAAGGTTAAAATTTGGAGAAGGTGGGGACACAAATTTTCCATATCAGAAGTTGACTGAATCTGATTTATTTGCACTTTTTAGACCATCTGGGCAAGTTCAAGAACCAATTTTGCAACAAGCCATAAGAAGTCTTAAGTTGGCCAAAGTTGCAGATGAATCCGAAATTGTTAAGGAAGGGTACATAATTAAAGAAAATTTGGAAAAAGTAAAATATAACACTTTGTATGAACAATATATTGAACAAGTCGAAGATGAATACGCTGACTTTGATATTGGAAAATTAATGAAGCAGATAGAGTATGAGTGTGTATACGACGCTGCATTTGGTTCAAGACAAGGTGAAAAAAATTATGCTTTATGGGGTGGTCAGAATATGGGACACCTGGATCATTGCACATCCCTTGTCAGAAGAATATCAAATTTAAGGGTTAAGAATGGTATTTCAACTTTGTTCGGTTTTAAGAAGATAAGTGAGTTAAAAGAGTTTGCGAATGAGTTTATTGAATTTTATAATTCTAACGAAAAATTGCTTTTGCTTGACGTTTCACAAATTCCGACTGATGCATATGCTAGGGATATATTTAGTAATGCAATCGGTAGGTTTTTTCTTGAGGGATTGAGGAAGCAGTTAGATGTATTTAAAAATTTTAAATTGAAACCAGTTGTGTTAATGGTAGATGAAGCCCACCTAATTTTTGAACGTGATCGAGTAAAAGATGAATACTCTAACGAATACAGACTAGACGCATTTGCAAAGCTAGCAAAAGAATCTAGAAAATTTGGACTTTTTTTATGCCTTAGCACACAAAGACCAGCAGATATTCCTGCAGGTGTATTAAGTCAAATGGGAACATTCATAGCTCATAGGTTAATAAATGACCGAGATATTGAGGCAATCAAGAATTCGGTGCAAGATAGTTCTTTAGGGTTGTTGTCATTTTTACCAACCTTCAAAAGGGGGCAGGCCTTGTTAACGGGAAATGAATTTCCAATGCCCATAGTGATTCAAACAAACATAATTGAGGGCGTTTGCCCGCAATCAAATACTCCAGTGCTTTTTACGAAGAATAGCTAGTAAGTTGTAAGTTGTATATTTCATTCAATCGAAGTGATACCAGCCCAAACTGCACCGCATCATCAAACACTGCTAAAATACGCTCTACCGACTGCATCAAACTACTACTTATTAAGTATGGTGACCGACCCCAAAATTTTTATTCTAAAGATCGTGTTTTTTTCCATACCATATCAGTTTATCTTGAGTAACTTCAAAATTTTCTAGCTTTTTTGTTATACATCTATCTTGACCTCTCTCAGTAGTATAAACGTCTCCTTCACAGTCGCTTGTATCACCATTTATTAACTCTTTTGTACAAGAACCCATTACAAGACTGCATGGGATATCTAGATTAATTTTTGAGAAATTTAACTTGTAAAAAGGGTTAAACTTTTTATATTATTATTCCTCCCATAATATTAATTGGTTTTTTATTTTCGACATAATCTTGTGCTTTTATTTTCATTTGTTCTATTTCATCAGGTTTGAATCCAAATTTTTTTGCAACTATTTCAATATACATCCATGATGAATGTGAATCATCTAGAATTGATAAATAACTCAAAGCATTAACTCCAAATGTTTCTTTAAAAACCCTTAGTGCACTGTGATCACCTCTCAAGTACCCAGAATATAATGAATATCTTATCTCTGTTTCAGATTTTCCAGATAATTCTGACGTTCGTTTTATAAGAGCGTCTATAAAAATAATTGAGTGAGCATATCCAATTGTATTATTGCTTAAATAATCAGTACCTACTTTTCTATAACGCCTGAGCAGAGAACGCCGGGCTTTCAAGCCCGGTGGTGAATGCGAGGCTTAGAGTGTTTAGTTTGCTGAGAGTCCAGGTAGGCTCTGATAATTTTTTCATTTTTAATACCGATAGTTTCCACAAAATAGCCATCGGCCCAGAAGGAGTCACCCCAGAGGAAAGCTTTGATATCAGGGAATTCTTTTCTGATCACAATGGAAGAACCACCTTTAAGGAATTGCATAGTTTTGGCAGGAGAATCATCAGTATTAAGTTGAATAAGTAAATGGACGTGATCAGAAAGAATTTCCAATTGAAGGATTAACCAATTATTAACAGAAGCGCACTCGTTAAAGAGTTCAATCAGTCTTTTTTTAAGCTTTCCTCTAATAATTTCTTTACGGTATTTAGGGATAAAAGTGAAGTGATAAATAAGGCGATGTTTAGTATGAGAGCCTACCTGATACTTGCTTGTCATACAGGCAAGTATATCAGCAAACTAAACACAGATCCGCTGTGAAGCTCCGGGCTTTAGCCCGGCGAGCTTCACAACTATCTAATATTTCGATATTTAACATTTCTGTTATACATTCATTAAATAACCAAAAAATGTTATTTTCTGGATTTCTATAGCCATATAAATAGGGTTTTCCAAGAGTAATTTTTCTGGCATCATATGTCCAATCTATTATAATTACTAATTTTACTTTTATTGGTACGATACGCGGCACGATTCTGGCACAATATTTATTCTAAAGATTCCTCAAGATTTTTGAGCTATAATACTCTCAGCTATGAAAAAGCAATCTCGCCTTCATAAGGCATATACTAGCTATAAAAAAAAGAAAACCACTAAAAAGTCATTACTAAGTGCGTTTCTTGCTGCTATGCCTGAGATGATTTTCAGAACCACCAAACTTGAGGGTGAACCAGTTACTCGCAAGATGGTGAATGCGTTATTTAAGTAAACAATGTCTATTGATAGCACAAAACCACTAGGTGCAACTTCTTTCAAAGAAACCGCTTTTGGTATTATTCCTCGCACAAAATTACTTCAATTTGAGTTAGAAGGCACAAAAAAAGGCTTAGAGTTTATTTATGATTTAATCAAGTCTAGAAAAAACACAGAAATTACTACTTCATTGATTCTTAAACTCCATGCGATTTCTTTTCAATGGATTTTCCCTGATTGGGCAGGCAAGTTTAGAACTATCCAAGTTACTTATTCTGGAAAAGAAGCACCAGCATATTTTCAAATACCAGAATTGGTTAAAAATTTATTAGATGATTTAAAGGCGCAGCTTAATAGTTTGCCTAAATCTAATGATCCAGAATATATAGATAAGGTCGTTTGCTTCCTTGCTTGGTTTCAACATAGGTTTGTCTTTATTCATCCATTTCAAGACTACAATGGTCGAACTGCTCGGATATTAACATCGCTTATTTTACTGAAATTAAAATTACCACCTATTGAAATACAAGTCGGAACAGATGATGATAGGAAGGAATATCTTAAAGCCATGCAAGCTGGTGATGAAGGTGATTTAACTCTTTTAGAAAAATTGATTGGTAGGGCGCTTACTGAAAGTCTAAGTACTCATTAAGCGATCTATTTATGAAAATAACAAAATATAGTTCCACTGATTATCTAAAAACAGAAAAAGATATTAAAGAATATCTCAATGTTTCTTTTGCCACTGGGGATAATAAACTCATTGCGAAAGCATTAGGTGATGTAGCAAAAATTAAAGACATGAGTAAGGTTGCCGAATCTACTAAACTAGATAGAAGTAGTTTATTATATATTTAAATAAGTTATGTCAATTATACTCAAGGGACGACCCAAAGTAGGATTGGGAGTTATTATCATAAGAGATGATTTAGTTTTGCTTGGTAAACGCAAAAATTCACATGGAGAAGGAACTTGGAATTTTCCTGGCGGTCATCTTGAAATAAATGAAAGTATTGCTGATTGTGCTAGGAGAGAGACAAAAGAGGAAGTCGGCTTGGAAATTACAAATTTACAATACGGTCCATATACTAATGATATTTTTTATAAAGAAGGTAAACATTACATCACTGTTTTTGTGATTGCATCTAGTAAAAGTGGTGAGCCAGAAGTTATGGAACCAACAAAATGTGAGGAGTGGCGTTGGTTTAAGTGGAATGAGCTGCCAAAACCAATGTTTCTTCCTCTTCAAAATTTATTGAAAATTGATTTTTCACCTTTTCGCTGGAGTGGAACTAAAATTATTGAGTAAAAGAAATGTTAGTTATGAAAACAGAATATCCCGAAATTGGCATATGCGGACTTTCTTGCCGGCTTTGTCCAAATTTTAATACTGTGGCAAATAGCCGATGTTTAGGTTGTAAGAGTAAAGCAAGAATGGCGGTGGGTTGCCCATTTATTACTTGCGCCATTAAGAAAAAAAAGGTCGAATTTTGCTGGGAGTGTGATGAAAATAAAACCTGTGAGGAATGGGCAAAACATCGAGCACTTGGTTGTAAGGTTGATTCATTTAAGTGTTATCAAAAACTTGAAAATGACATTGCTTTGATTAAAAAAATTGGGGTAAATGAATTTGAGAAGACCCAAATTGCCAGGGAGCTGATTCTAAAAAAAATGTTAACCGAGTTTAACGAGGGGCGTTCTAAAAGCTATTACTGTATTGCCGCCACGGTTCTGGAAATTGAAGAATTAAAAGAAGTACTCATTAAAGCTCAAGATGCTGCAAAAGGATTAGAAATTAAAGAGAAGTCCAAAATACTTCATTCAATGTTAGATGAATTAGCTTTACAGAAAAATTATATTTTGAAGCTGAGAAAGTAATTGATCTTCATGGAAATAAACACCAACCATCAAAAAATTGTAATTTTTTCAGATACACATCTGACATCCTTATTTAATGAAAGAATTTTTCAATTTCTTAAAAAGAATATTGAAAAAGCGGATGTCGTAATGCTGTTAGGAGATTTTTGGGATGCTTGGCTTACAAGCTGGAATGATTTTATAACTTCTCCCTGGCGAGACAGACTATTTCCCCTGCTGCAAAAAAAAGCCACACTCTATTTTTATGGAAATCATGATCATAAAAAATATATCACAGGGCAAGATACTCCAGCTATTTTTTGTCAGGAATCACATGAATCTTTAGAAATTAGCATTGATGGCATAAAATATTTAATTCTCCATGGCAATACTATTTCACCGGCCTACGATGAACGTTTTAATTTTCCTAATTTTAGATTGGGTGGAGCTCTTGCTTCAACGAGAGAATATTTAGGAAATAAATTTGTACATCAGCTTTTGATGCAACATTATTCGCAAGTTAATAAAAAGTTTAAAAAATATATTCAAAAAAATAATCTTAATTTAATTTGCGGCCATTCTCATTTTCAAGAACATTCAACAGAGCCGCTTATGATAAACCCTGGGTTTACTCGCTTTAACTATGGGCAATGCGTTCATATACAAAATAAAAAGATTAGCTTAATTAATGAAGGTTTATAATATTACTGTTCATAAAGCTTAAATTCCTTAATCCTGATTGCTTCTCCCCTATTAAACGGATCATAGTTAACCACCAGGTAATTGTTCATAGTCCAAGGGTTGACGCAGTCTACGTCATCTATTAGTAACCAAGTGCCATACCATAATCCTTGGCGGTAATCAAAAACTTTGATTTTAGGCCAAAATTCTTTATCTAAATAATATTTAGCAATGGTGAATTCAAATGGGTCGGCAAAGACAAAAGTTTTATTGCTGTTTTTAATGTAATTATTTAGTTCTCTATAACCTAAGTTTTGTTGAGCTTTATCAGCTCCAGCTTGAGGGTTGAATAAAGAGTTACAAGCAATTAATAAATAAAAACCAACGAGCGGATAAATCAGTAATTTTTTTTCTGTTTCGGCAATAATTGTAATGATAAAAATGAGCAAGAAAATATTAAAGCCAATTAAATATCTTTCCAAAAAAAGATGTTTGCCAAAATAAAGTGAGACAATGATGATAGCTAAAATTGGGACGATACTCATGACAAAACTAAATAGAAGCGCCAATCTATTTTTAGTTTTGATAAGGGTATAAATAATCAAGCTGAAAATCAATAACAAAATAATAATGGCAAAAGGTTCAGTGATGGGCAGAATTCTGGCCCAATGTTGGTTAAAGCCAAAAAAAGCAATATAAGCATCTCTGATTAGATAGCTAAAATTAACAGGCTGAATCCAGGCAGTGGTATCTTTGGCTACGTTGGTTTGGGTTTTAAATAATGGCCACCACAGCGCAAAACTTAAGAGAGGTAAAAAGCTTGTTTCAATAGTAATGAGTGCTAAATGTTTGAGATTTTTTAATTGTAGTTGATGATTTGCTAGCCAATAACTACAAATAGTTAAACCCACTCCTAAGACAGTAAAGAAAAAAATATAATGAGTAAAAATACCTAAGGTTAATAAAAAACTGAGAGCTAACCAATTTTTACTTAATTGTAACTTTGGTTGAGTTAAGGCTTGGTAAAGAGCTAGGGTTGTTAAGACTGTCACTAACCCTAATAAGGCATAAGAGCGGCTTTCCTGAGAGTAATAAACTAAAAATGGGTTAGCCGTAACGATAATTGCTGCAAAATAAGGAGTTAAGCGAGATAAATTTTGGAGCTTTTTAACCAAATAAAAAACTAATGGGATAGTCAGAGTACCTAAAACCACAGACAAACTTCTTAAAGCAAAATCAGTATAACCAAATAGTTCTCCCCATGCTTTTAGTAACATGTTATATAACGGTGGATGAGTGTCATTGAGAGTTAAATTCCAAGCTTCAGCCCAATTTTCTTTGACAATTATACCAGTAAAAGCTTCGTCTTCCCAAAATTCTTTACTAGCTAAATTATTAAATCTTAGTAAAGCGCCTAAAATTGTTAGCAAAAAAATAAAGATTAATTCTTTTTTTTTAGCTAGTTTAGTTACTATAAAATTTTTCATAAGTTATTGAAAAAAAAGTTGTTCTTCAATTTTAAAAGGCATTTGTTGTTCACTCTCATACCAAACAATTGCTTTTATTTTTGGATAATCCAAAATAGTTTTTTTCATTTCTTTTATCCAAGCTAATTTATCCACATTAATGTTAGCACTATTAATTTCTGAGATCATGAGAGGTTTGTTGTACTGTGATAAAAGTTGGTATGAAGCATCAGTGATTTCTTTAAAAGTGCGTGGAGTATCATATTCTCGATAATTGCCCCAATTGTAGGCAGAAAAACCCACCCAATCAACATAATCATCACCTGGATAATAAAGATTAAATAAGTCTGAATTCTGGTTAGAAGCCCCACCATAAGGTTCATTAGGCGACCAAACCCAGATGACATTATGAGCACCTTCTTGTTTAAAAATTTGATGAATATGTCTCCAAGCAGCCACGTAATCTTCTGGAGTATTTTGATTAACTTTCCCTCCCCAAGGATACCAATGACCATTCATTTCATGAGCAAAACGGATAAAAAGTGGATAGTTAAACTTAGCTGCTTCTTTGGCATATTCTTTAATGTATTTATCAAATTTACCTTCAACAATGTTTGCTAAACGGAAATCTGGTTGATTGCTGGGATCGGCTTGTTCTTTTTCAGCCCAAGGTTCCCAAGTAATATATGGAATAGCACCCATTTTTTTAACACTATTAACAAAGTATTGGTCAAAACGGTTAGTGCGCGGATCAGCCCAATTTTGAAACCGGCCAATAATTGCCACTTTAGGGAGTTGATTTTTATTGAGGGCAACAAAATCACGTAGCTCATCATTTTGATTTAAAAAAGGAGTGTTGTTAACAAATTTTTGTAACTCTTGTAAAAGTTTAAAGCCTAATTCAGAAGTTGATCGGTCTGAAAAATCAGTAGGAGGAGTAAGCGGTTTTAGTTGGGGTGGTTCTTGCTTTAATTGTGGATTTTTTAGTTGTTGATAAGCCAAATTGCTGTCAGTTGTTAAATCAAGCTGGTAATAAGTATTGAGGCTAGCTGAACCAGTAATACCTTGTAAAAGAATATTATCAGGTGGATTTTTTAGATAACTTAATAACAGGTCGTTATGTTTTGATAAATAATTTTTTTTGGTGGAATTGATTGAAACAACAGTAAAAAAACTTAGGGTGAATAAAGAAAACAAAAATAAAAAGCCTAAAACTTTAAGCAAAACAGAATGGGCAGTTTTTGTTTTTTTCTTAGTTGGCACGCTTTTTTATAACCTAACTTTTAAAAAAATCAGGTTTAAAGTGATGGTTCTAAAATTTTACCATTTAGTAAATTTAAATTAGTAACAAATGGCAAACTATTGAGTGATTCAATAAATTGAGTGACGCTGGTGGGAGAAGATTCAATTCTCCAATCAGTTTCTTTGTTTAGGTTAAAAAATACCACGGCTCTAATTTGAGCATAATTATCTTTTAAGCTTTGTTCTAAAGTTTCTTTAATCCAAGTAGCTTTATTTCCACCTAATTCAGTAGAAGCAACTTCTGCAATCATGATTGGCTTGCTAGTTAAATTGACTAATTTGAGATAAGACTCTTGAAAGATGCTGTCAAAACTTTGCCAGCCACTGCTTGCCTGTTTGGTGCCCCAATTAAAGCCATCTAAAGCTACCCAGTCAACATAATCATCACCTGGATAATATGCTGCTAAATCATTGAGTGGGTCGTTGGGATAGCTGGCAGAATTAGGACTCCAGACCCAGGTAACATTGGTGACTTCTTCAGAACGAAAAAGTTCCACGACATGTTGCCAAGCAGCTTTATATTCTTGAGCTGTGTTGCCATTTGTAGTGCCACTCCATGGGTACCAGTTGCCATTCATTTCATGGGCAAAACGTAAAAAGACAGGCATTTCTGCGCGTTTGATTGCTTGAGCTGATTGTCTAATATATTCATCATGATCTCCATTAATGATGCTTCTTAAAGTATAGTTTTTTTGATTAACACCAGCGCTGGGATCCCATGGCTCCCAGGTAATTAGCGGAGTTATCTGTCTGCGTTTAAAGACTTGAAAAAATTCTGGAGTAAATTTGGAGTTACCGGTATTGCCCCATTGGATATATGAACCAATTAAGGAGACTTGATTATTGCTAAGCTGATTAACATCATTAATGTCTTGATCACTAATGGTTTTAACGATAAAGCCTAAGTACAGAGGTTCTCTGGTTTTTTCTACAGTTGTGGTAGTTGGCTCAAGAACTGTTTGTGGGCTGACAGATGTTTCTTCAGTATAACCTTTAGATCGAGTATCTTGACTACGAGGTAAGTAATAAACCAAAAGCAAAGAAGCTAGAGCGATGAAGGTGATAATTAATAGTAGTGGTAAATTTTTGATTTTTTTCACAAATGAGTTATTAAAATGATATTAGTTTAATAATGTAATTATACTACATCCCCTAGCAATTTATCATTATTCACCAGGATATATTCCAATTTTAATTTTAGCCTTATTTAACTCTAACATTAATTGCTTAAAGGCAGCGATTGTTAATTGGTCTTGTTCGGCAAAAATTGACCAATGATAATCAGTATTACCATTAAACCAGGTCATCTCTTCTAGTCCAAAATCTTGGTCGATCTCTAATAAATAATCTTTAAAGTCATTAATCCACGCGGCTCGCTCAAGATCTGTCATTTGATAAGATAGTTCTCCAGCTGGATAAGGTAAGGCTTCATCAGTTTTAGGCATATATGGGACAGCTGTTTCACTGATAACTAGTTTTGCTTGGGGATAAGCTTCTCGCATGGCTTTAAAGAAGGCTCTGGGTAACACTTGAGCTGGAGTAACTTCTCCTCCAGGTGGCCCATCTTTACCAGCTAAGAAAGGTCTGCTGTAACCATCTATTCCAATATAATCAACCGGAATATTAGGAATATAACGGTCATAATCTTTAGCTCGTTTTTGTGTCCATCCAGCATCAGCCGTGAAGTTTTGGAAAACTGCCATCCACTTTAAATTACCATTAACTTGGCTAATTAAATTATAAACATATTCATAACTGGCTCGATATTCAGCTGGAGAAACATGGCTCCAGTGGTAGCGGTCAATTGGAGCGTTCATTTCGTGCATTAATCTAATTCTCACTTCGTATCCGGGATGTTTATCCATCCATTCTTGCAAACCATTTCGCCAGCCAATTAAATATTGGTCGCTTTGCCCTTCTCTAATACTTTTTAAAGTGATGTCTTCGGCAAATTCTCCTAAAAGATTCTTTTTTACTGGTTCCCAAGTAATAATTGGCACAAGTTGATTTTCATAAGCTAAGTTTAATGATGGTTCAACTTTAAGATAAAAATTAGCCTGGCCAACTTCACGCTTATTATCACCCCAATCAGTAAAAAATAGTAAAGTTTGGAAGCGTCTGTCGTCATTAAGTGATAACTTAGTTGTTAATAAATCTAAGTTATTTTTCATTTTATTAAGATTTGTTTGTTGTACTTTAACTTCTATATTAGGCACTGAGCGTTGTCTAAACCACATACTGCCTGCTCCAGCAATAATCAAAAAAATAAAAGCCATCAACGCAAATTTTTTATTGAATAAAAAGTTTAATTTATTTTTACCTAGTTCTTTAATTTGAGTTAATAGTTGTTGCCAACTTAAATACAAAGGAGCTTTTATTACGCCAAATAATAGAAAATTATTGAGTAACAACCAGAAAAGAGCTGGATATAAAGAAATACTAATAATATTTTCTCTAAAAAGTAATAAACCTTTAAAAAAGGTAACCCAGCTTAGTAATAAAATAAAAATTTGTAATCGAACTGCTTTTAATTGAGCATAAGCCGCGGCACTTTGGACGCCTTTTTTACTAACTTGAAACACAGTTTTACCAAAGATAGTTTGTAACAGCGCTTTTGTATAAACTGGGAACATTCCTAAATAAAATTGCCAAGATTTCCAAGCTTTTTTACCTACGGCTAAAAAGAAAATAATTTGAAAACTAATTAAAGCAATAATTTGGCTTAATAAATGAGGGTAACTACTTTGGTCAATAACAAAAGGGCTAATGCCTGTTAAGATGGATAAAATCGGAATGGCAATTAAAATTGGGGTTAGTAAAGGTGCAACAAAAGCTAAAGGATAGGTAAAATGTAAAAAACGTTGTCTTAAAGACAAATGGCCATTGGCTAATAACTTTTTGGCAAAAGAAAAAAATTCAAAAGCCCCGGAAGAATAACGTAAAGTTTTTTTCTTGACATCAATAATATCTTCACTCGCTTTACCCTCAGCAACATCTTTTTGCAAATAAATAGCTTGCCATCCTTTTGATTGAATCATTGCTCCAGTTAAAAAGTCTTCGGTGACGCTATATTGCATATAGCCAATAGATTGAAGAGCTGGCACTGACCATAAAGTTGGAGAGCCACAACAAATTAAGGCATTTTGACCATATCTGCCAACCTGTAAAAGTGAAAACCAGATAGCAGGATCCTGTCCAAACGGATCACCTTTAGCAATATTATTAAAAAATTGCGGAGCTTGAACAAAACCTAATTTTTCAATACCTAAGTAAGGATAAAATTCTTCCAAAATATTTTTGAAAGGAACAAAATCAGCATCTAAAACTAAAATAAAATCTTCTTGGCAAACACTTTTAAGGTAGTTGTTAATGTTGCCAGCTTTATAACCAAACCTTTCGGTTCTAGTTAAGTATTCCAAAGTGACCGAAGTTGTTTTGGCTAACTCCTTAACATATTTTTTTAGCCAGTCCCGGTTGCCGTCATCTAATACCACAATCTTAACTTTTAAATTTTGAGGAATTGCTATAGCTAAACTTTGTTCGATGGTCTGGCTAAGAATGTTTAATGGTTCATTGTAAGTAGGAATCAAAATGGCTAATTTTTTAGTAAATTTAGGTATCTGGGTTAAAATATTTTTTGGTTTTTTAAGCCATAAAACTGGAAAATGAATTAAAAAATTAGCAAAAAAAACTAATTCAGTCAGTAACAAAAGGCCAGATAAAGTTCTATTAGTCCAGAATAAAGTGTTAAATCTCCATGATAAGTAATAAAGGTTGCCAGTTAGAACCACTAATAACAAAAATCTAATGATTAGTTTCTTCCACAAAGGAATAGAGATTTTTTTCAAAACCTGCATTATTCTCATTATAAACAGAAAAAAAACAGATAGCTAGGTTTTTTTGCTACAGAACCATTTATGATAAGCTAGAGTTTTACTCATTTTAACTATGGGCAAAGATTGGCTTAATTAATAAACTTACTGCGAAATAAAATTTTGCAGTAAGTCTATTGAAAATTTTTACAAATTTTTATTGATATAAAATCCTAATAGCTTTACCTTTAACAATTGCCTCAGCAATTTTTTTATTTGCACTAGCTAAGATTCTCGCAAAAGTTGGCTGTGAGATTTTCATTTTTTCAGCAGCATTTATTTGGTTTAAGTTATCGACCTCGTAAAGCCTTAAAGCTTCAACCTCCTCAACTAAAAGGACGACTTCTTCCAGTATTTTTAGTGGAATACCCTGAGGTTTAAAATAAACAACATTAGAATTAAACTGTATACAACGGGGGATTTTATTTCTAGGCATCAGTATTTTTTTCTTCTATTTGCTCAATATTTTTTCCTGCAAATCTCCCCATACCTCTACCATATTTATCACAACATCTTCCAAATCCTCTTTTTGTCTTTTTTTCATTTTTTTCGCATTCTCCCATGCCTCTTCCAGTTTTTGGACCTTGTCCTTGTGGGCCTGTTTTATCAAATCTTGGCATATTGTATTTATCCTTTCATTTTTACAATTATATTGAATAAGTATTCAATATAATTGTATGGAAGCTAAATGTCAAGAGAGATATTATTTTCTCGAAGAATTTTTTAAGATTTCATTTCTGATTTTTTCGTTGAATCCAGAATAAGCTTTTCCTTTGTAAAAAATGACTGGAAAATATTGGTAGCTATCTGATTCACCTTCACTATTGGGATATACTTTTTGATAATTAGCTAGTAGGTTAGCAAAATTTTTGTCTGTGTTTAAGTATTCTATAAATTTAATTTGATGTTGTTTAAAAAATTTTAAAGCCTCTAAACACATTTCTCCTAATCCATTATGAAATATGACTAATTCATTCTGTTCTAAAGATGGAATTGGAGCATATTCTTCCATATCCTTAGCTGGTTGAGGTTGGACATATTTTACTTCTCGATTGATTGGAATATCAGTATTTGAGATTGTTAAAATGTTTTGTTTATTTACCCAAGTATCAAAATCTACCCAAGATATTTGGTCAGATTCTAAGATTTGTTTATATTCTTCCCACCACTCCAGTCTAGTCCCACCCAGATAAGCATGAGAAACTAAAATCATGTTTTTTGGTTTCTTAGCAATACTTTCTGTTAAAATTTGGGCAAATTCTTTTGAATCAGCTCCTCTAGCCCAAAGACTATAATCGCATAACGAACCCCGTCCCATTTCTCCATTTTCAACATTAGTAACAGAAATAATTTTAATATTATATTCTTGAGGAGCATAAATAAGAGCTAAAACATCTTGAGTTCCTCTCCCTAAAATATATTCAATACCTAATTCATCAGCAGCTTTAAGCGTGTTTTCATCATAAGCAAAATAGCGGCTACCAAAAACTTTCATTTTTTTATGAGTTGTTTTTTCTACTATTTCTTGTGCTTCTTTTAAATATTTATATTGTTCTTCATAAGACATATCCCAAAAGGCAGCTTTATCGTATCCTCCAGCAATTTCATAACCTTTGCTGGCTAATCTTTCAAAAACTTCTGGGTATTCTTCTAAAACATTGTTTTGAACTTTAACTAGAGCTGTTAAATTACGACTATCTAATTCTTTTTCCCATTGTAAAATGCCGTCAATTTTTTCAAACTCAATGAGCATCATCAATCCATTAATAGTTGATTTTTTTTCTAAGTTTTTAAAAACAGAAATTGGTTTATTTATAATTAAGTAAATGATTAAAAATAGGGAAATTAAGCAGAATGTTAGTAAAAATAATAATTTATTATTTGGTTGTTTTTTAGATTTGGGCATAATAACATTATTGAATAGATATTCAATAAAAGTCAAGTATTATTTATCAAATGTTAGTGTTATAGAAAATAAAAAATTAAATAAAATTTAAACTTAAAACCATTATTAGCATGCCTAGAATAATACCAGCAATTGCTGTGTGTTCTTGGCTATTTTTAAAACAAGATGGTAATAATTCATCAAAGCTAATGTAAATCATTATTCCAGCGATGAAAGCGAAAATATAAGATAAAAAAATTGGGGAAAGATAAGGTTTTAAAATAATAAAAGCAATAATGGCTCCTAATGGTTCGGCAATACCGGCTAGGAGTGAATAGCTAAAAGCTTTAAATTTATTTTTAGTAGCAAAATAAATTGGTGTGGCAACTGCTACTCCTTCTGGGATATTGTGAAGAGCGGTAGCAAAAGCAATTAAAAGGCCAAAACGAGTATTTCCTAATGAGCTCATAAAAACTGCTATTCCTTCTGGAAAATTATGAATTGTTATAGCTACAGCAACCATAAATCCTGAAAGCATCAGTTTATTATATTTAATACCTTTTTTTGAGCAATAGTTTATAAAATGATGAGGAACAATAAAATCTATAATTGCAATAAATAATATTCCTAAAAAAAACATTGTATTAGCTAGTCCAAAGCCGAGTTCAGTAACTGATTCTGGCATTAATTCCATAAAGGAAAGGTAAATCATTGATCCAGCAGAAATTCCTAGAAAAAAACTTAAATAACTTTTTTTAAAATTTTTAATAAAAAAAAGAATAAAACTTCCAAAAACTGTACAGATTCCAGCTAAAAATGAAAGTGATAAAGGTATCAAGATATTGTTCATAGTTTTAATTGACGGTTTGATTCAAGTTCTTCATTTTTAATGACAAATTTTTTCCAGTCTGGAAAAGTTAAACCCTGAATAATGCCACCTAATAAAAAACCTTGAGAAAATAAGCTATCTAAAAATCCAGCCTTAAAAGTAAGGGTAATAATTAAAATAATTGAGTAAGTAAACCAATGATGAAGGTGAATAGTTCTACTTTTAAGAATAATTTTGATGTTAGGACTAAACTGAAAACATTTAACTTTTAAATACGGCATTCTTTTATTAATCTTATGTCCTTGTCTAGATAAAGAACTATTAAAACGATAACTTAACAAAGCAGATAAAGTAAAAAAAAGTAAGTTCATAAGTCTAGTTTTATTTTAAACTTGATTTTTTAATAAAGGAATTAGCTTAAACCATTCCGCTTGCGGTGCATTTAAAAAATATCAAGTTATGATCTTAGTATTGTTCTTTCTAAATCGTTCCGCCTGCGGTGCGTTTAACTAGAATAGCTAATATTAGATCTTGTAAATCGTTCCGCCTGCGGCGTGTTTAATTAAGTTATTGATCATAGGCTTTGTAAACCATTCCGCTCGCGGTGTGTTTACAAAGCCTATGATCAATAACATCATTCATATCTCACCGCATTTAATGCTGATACTTTTTTCGCTCGATTAGCTGGATAGATACCAGTCACAAATCCAACTGTAATTGATAAAAACATAATTATCAAGATAAAAGAAAGTGGTAATGAAGTAATATTCAATAAACCATAACCTTTAGTGAGTGAAAATACAGAGAGTAATAAACCAGTGACTTTTCCAGCTACAAAACCAATGATAATTCCTAAAATACCACTCATAAAACCCATGATCATTGATTCTGATAAAAATAAATCTCTAACTTCTCTAGATTTCATGCCAATGGCTTTCATGACGCCTACTTCTCTGGTTCTTTCTAAGAGTGAAATTGTTAAGGTGTTAAACATTCCCAGTGCAGCTACACCTAAAGATGCCATTCCAATAGCAGCAAGGGTAATTCTAAAAGTAGTAAAGAGATTTTTTATTTTAGTAACAGTGTCCGCCACTGAATTTGTTTTATAGCCCATATTCTCAATCTGAGTTCTTACAATTGTTAGGTTTTTATCTGTATCCAAAATGACTCTAGCACTAGAATAATTATTAATGCCTAAAGAGCGTAGATCTGTAAAGGGTACCCAAGCCATGGCATTAGTGCCATTATTAATAATGCCAATCACTTTATATTTAGCAGGAAAAGATTCAACTTTTTTATTTTGTTGGCCAGTGGTTAGATCACTGGTAACTATAAAGGTAATTTCAATCTCTTTATTAAGAATGCTATCTAGATTTTCACCTAATAATTGCACCATGGCATTATTAACAATAATTTCTTTTTGAGCTTCATCACTTAATTTTATTTTTTCAGTTTTGCTAACTTCTTCTTTGTTTTGAGAAGTTAATTCTTTAATTTGGTCATCAATTGATTGGCTTTGGTTTTCATTAATGGTGTTATTGGTCTCGGCGCCCAGTGGTTTGACTAAACTATAGGCAGTTAATTTATTTTCAGTTAAATAACCTATCTGTTTTAGTTGCTGTTGGCTATTGTCTCTAATCATTAAGTACTGGCCGTTAATACAATCAGAATTACTTTCATCGCAAGCAGTTTTTTCCCATAGAGCCACTTCGCTTTTAATCCATTTACCGAGTTTTTGGCCAGTAGCGCTCTCACTAGCTTGGCCAGTTGTTTCCTCATTATTATAACTTTCTCCCCAGACTTCTTCTCCATTTTGAGCTCGGCTATTGATGCGTTGAGTATAGCCAATGATAGTGGCATTGTTTTGAGGTTCTTCTCTAACTGCTAACCATTGATTTTGATCAAGATAAAATTCAACTTCACCGATTAGCACATTTATATCTGGCTCGACGTTTTGGCTAGGAGTAAGTGTTAATTTTTTATCAGCGACTGGCTGAGTGGTATCTTTATTTTCAAAAATATATCCTTTGCTGGTTTTAAGAGCAGAGTTTTTAAGATAATCGCTTGTAACGCCATTAATGACTACTTCGGTGGCTGATTCTTTGATGCTGACTTTTCCAACTAAAGAAATAATTGGGTAAACAGCTTTAACATGATTAATGCCAGAAAAAACATTGAGGCTTTCATCATTAATAAATAAGTTGCCTACATCTCCAGTAGTCACATCAGTTTGTTGCATTTCTTCTAATTTACTAACTCTAGAAACAACTAAATCTTGTAAACCATAACCAATAGAAACTAAAAAAACAATCACGGCAATAGCAATGCTCATACCTCCTACTGTAATTGCGGTTCTGGTAGTTTTAACAAACATATTTTCAAGAGAAATTTGGATAATCTCAGTTTGAGAAATACTGTCACGGCTTCCTCTATCCAGTTTGTTCATAACCTTTAGTACAATCTGCTGACAATTGTGAACAATTTGTTTAATCAAAGTTGGTAACTTATTTATATTTGTAATTTTGCTAAATAGCTGATTGATAAAAAAACAATTTAATAATAGAAAAAAGATAAAAATTTCCTGGAAATTTTTAAGTGCAGATAAAGAATATTTAATTAATTTTTGACCGAGATTTTTCATGTTAATAAATGTTTTTTGCCATTTTGACTGGCTTTTTTGATTTCGCTATGATTATTGGTTAATTCTTGAATAACTTCTCCATCTTTCATTTCTACTACTCTACTTCCAAATTTCAAAAACTCTAGGTCATGAGTAACCATGATAATAGTTTTACCAGCGTGGTTAAGTTTATTCATTAAATTCATTAATTCTAAACTTGAGCCGCTATCTAGGTTACCAGTTGGTTCGTCCGCTACAATTAAAGTTGGATTATTAATTAATGCTCTAGCTAAAGAAACCTTTTGTTGTTGCCCAGAAGAAAGTTCAGTTGGAAAATAATTTTGCCAATTGTCCATTCCAGTTAATTTTAAACTTTCTAAGGCTCGTTCATAAGCAACACTACGCGGTTTGCCTAAGAGAGTTAAAGGAAATGCAACATTTTGTAAAACAGTTCTGGATTGCATCCAAAATGCTTGCTGATAAATCATCCCAATTTGTTTTTTACGCAATTCAGCTCGGTTATCTTCATCTAAATGGTATAAGTTTTGTCCTAGCAGGTTAACTTGACCACTACTTGGTTCTTCTAAGCCTAACATAATGTGGAGCAACGTGCTTTTACCACAACCAGAAGGGCCAAAGATAATGACAAAGTCTTGTTCGTAAATTGTAAAAGAGGCTTTTTTAATAATTTCAATTTTTTGTTTGCCCACGACAAAATTTTTGGTAACGTCTTTGATAGTTAGAATTTCTTTTTTAGTCATGGCTTATTTTCTTAGAAATCCAAATATTTCAAATAAATTATTAATGACCAAATCTAAGGCATTATCAGTTGCTCTACCAGTGACCATAACTTTATCAATTGACGCAGTTTCATTACCAGCCTTATCTTTAGTTAAAGCTCGTAAGTGATAGACTTTGGCTGGAGACAAATTAGGCACGATTGTAAAGTGATGTAAGGTTAAATCTGTATCTAATTGAGTACGGTGAGAATAAGTCTCTTGGCTACCTTCTCCAAATTCAATCTGTGTAGTTGATTCTTCATCGGTATCAAAAGAAATTAAAAGTTGAGCCTGGGCCTCTGCCCCTTCACCTTGAGTAGCTGTGCTAATTTTAAGGTTATAGATAACTGGAGGACGAGTATCAGTGGCAGTGGTAAAAGTAGTTAAACTAGAAACAGCCTCATTACCAATTTTATCAACACCTTTAATATACATCTGATATTGAGTCTCAGCTTTTAAATTTTTTAGTAACATTTGATGTTCACCTTTAATTAATTCGATATTTACTTGGTTAAGAGTTTCCTTAGCATTATCAATTGGGTAGTAATTGATAATACTGGAAATGCCTGTATTGGATTCCCAACTAACTAATACAGCTGGTTGAGCTGCTCCTTTGATTTCTTCTATTTGAACGTTACTAATTCTTGGTCTAGGTAAAGTTTGGAAGACATGGTCTTCAAACTCATATTCAGCATTTTCAGTATCTAACAGCACTAATTTATAGTGATATTCTGAATCATCGTCCAAATCTTCTAATTTAATTGAGTAAGTTGATTCTAGCGTAGATGTCGTGACTTCTTGAGAACCACCATAATTGGCAGTTTTACCATAAAGAATTTTAGCCTTAACGGCATTTTTAACAGTGAAAGTGATTAAAGTAGAAGACAAGCCAGTGTCAGTAGCTTCTACGGCTGAAATAGAAGGAGCTGGATTAGTAGTAAAGGTTTTTTCATCTGATTCGCCAGTATTGCCATCTTCATCTGTCCATTTGGCTTTATAGTAGTAAGTAGTACCTGGAGAAAGATTAGTTAATTTAATTGAGTGATCAGTGACTTGGCTAGAATTAGAAGGTTCTTCGTCATAATAACTCCCACTTTTAAGACCATAAGCAACTTTACTGTCAGATGTACGGCTAGTAGTCCAACTGATCGTAGCTTTTTTGGTAGTTAAATTACTCGCGCTAGGTCCAGAATTTAAACTTGGTGAAGTAGTATATTTTCCATCAGGATAAAGAGAAACTGCTGAGGTAAATGCTCCACAATTATTAGCGCTATCACAGGCTCTTACTTTATAGTAATGGGTCACTTGAGACAAACCTGTATCAACATAAGAAATGTCATAAACAGTGGATTCTGAAGTAAACGTGCTGTTATCTGTAGAATGATAAACTTGATAGTACTCCACTCCAGCTCCCAAACTGCTAGGAGCTTCCCAGGCTAAAGCTAATTTCCAAGAGCTGGTAGCTTTGACGCTTACATCAGCGATGTCTAGGTTTTGGGGAATACTTGGTGCAGAAGTATTAGCAGTAAAGGTGATAGAAGCATAGTTTTCATAATTAACTGTGCCAGCATCACTTTTACTGACTAAATAAAAAACGTTTGATCCAGGCTGAGTAGCGTAAGCATCGGCTGTTAATTCTGTTACACCTGCTGCAGTCCAATTACAGGTTGTTGCTGAAGGTAAGGTATTAACAGTGTAACAATATGTAAATTCATCAATATTACCAGAATAAGTAGCTGGAACATCCCAATCAAAAGCAAAAGAATTAACAGTATTGGTACTAGGAGTAACTGTAAGATTAGCTGGCTCACTTGGAGCAGTGGTATTAATTTTTAAAAGTCCAGTAATGACAACACTAGAAACATTGCCAGCATTGTCATAGGTACGGAATTGGATCAAGTTAGTCCCTTCGGCAATATTAGCAAAATCATAGGCTTGGGTGAATTCATAGTTGCCGTCATTAGTAAGAAGATCAGTAGAATTCTGATTGCCATTGTGAATATCACCATACCAAGTGCCGCTGGTGCCAATTCGATATTGAAAACCAGCTACTCCAGAAGCATCATCGCTGGCTTGTTGACCGCCAGAAATTGGCCAAGATAAAGTAGCACTTTTGGTGGCAATAAAATCACCAGGTAAAGAAATATATGCTGGATTGCTAGGTGCGGTATTATCAATTTTGAAAGTAGCTAAATCTTGATAATCTTCACTGCTCCCAGAAAAGATATTCCCAGCATTATCTAAAGCTTTAATACTAAAATAGTATTGTTTGCCAGAAGTTAAAGTTAAACCTGTAATATTGGCTAAATTAACACTATTTCCAATAACAATATATGGACAAGCTGCCGATTCAACTCCGTCATCAATGACACTACCGTCAACTTCCATGACAGAACCAGCTTGGGTAGCAGGATTAAGTGTATTGCTGGCTGAATCAATGTTAACTTCATCTAAAGCAATACAATAGCCTAGAATTCTTGATCCTCCATCATTGTCAGAGCCACTAGCCCAAGAAATAGTTGGTTCAGTGTTTACCCAGCCACCTGCACCAGCTCCAATAACAGTTACGGCAGTGGCATTAACTGGTGGCGCAGTACTATCTAATTCAGCGGTAACGGTAACAGAATTTAAAGTAACTTGTTGATCACCATCACCTTGCAAAATAGCTTGCCAAATAATGCCACTACCGGTGGGGAAAGAGGCAATATGAGAATTAATGTCAGTTTGGGTATTAGTTTGGCTAGTTGAACCAGATGTCGCCCAAGCAGTATCATTCCAATAATACCAGCTACTGCCATTATCATTAGATAAACGATATTTAATACTGCCACCATTGTTAGTTTCACTAGTGGTAAAGTTTGCCCAGGCAGTTAAGCCAGTAGGGTTATAGGCTGTATTTGGTCTAACAGTTTGCGGATTACTACTATAAATTGAAGAAATAAATGAAGTTCTGGCTGTATCACTGATTCTAAGTTCATCTAGAGTCCCATCAAAATAGGCGGTGTTCTCCTTTGAAGTATCTCCACCGTAACTAGAACCAATTAAAAGATTTAAACTATTATCTGGCATAGTCACTGTAGCTGCTGTGGAATTATTTTCAACTCCATCAATATATATTTTCATCGTACTGCCATCGTAAGTAGCTGCTATGTGATGCCATTGATCGTTTTGAGAATTAGCAACAGAAGTTAAAATACGATTATTCCCATAAGACCAAACTTGAGCATCTCTATTAGCAGAAGCACCTAAACCAGTATAAAGTTTACCTTTATAAACTGCCATATTCATGGCTTTATCAATGCTGGGAGTATCTGGCCAAGAAGAGTTATAACCATCACCACCCACTTTAGACCAAGTAGCACCATTCCAACTCCAGACTTCACCATCATCTGCACCATTGCCTAAACCTGCATAGAGTTTACCGTTGTAAACTACTAAAGAAGCTACTTCTTCATGAACATTATCTGCCCAGCTAGAATTAATTCCATCACCACCAATTTTAGTCCAAGTGTCTCCGCTGCCACTCCATTCCCAAACTTCGTCTTCGGCTGTAGTAACTCCGATTCCAGCATAAAGTTTGTTGTTGTAAACAGCTAAAGAATCAACTTTTTCATAACCAGTATTCCAGTTATTGGCAGTGTCACCACCAATTTGTGTCCAGGCACTGCCATTCCATGACCAAACATCAGCATCACTAGCGCTGTTTCCTAAACCTACAATTAGATTTCCATTAAAGATGGTCATACTAAGGACTTGTTCATTAGCTGTTGTCCAACCAGAATTTAAGCTATCACCACCAATTTGGGCCCAAGTGGTGCTGTTCCATTGCCAGACATCAGCATCAGCACTGCCATCACCTAAACCAACAAATAAATAGTTATTATTAGCAGCCATTGCTCGTACAGTTTCATTAGTTTGAGTGTTGCTCCAGCTACTTGCCTCTCCATCTCCACCAATTTGTGTCCAAGTGCTGCCATTCCATTCCCAAACTTTAGCATCATCAGTGCCATCACCTAAACCAGCGTAAAGCTTACCTTTAAAAGGTTGTAAACTTGCTACTGTTCCAAAGTTATTCCAGTTCCAACTACTATTTTTACCTTGACCTGCAATGAGAGTCCAGTTAGTACCATCATATCTTTTTACTAATGCCGTCCCATCTGATTCAGTGCTTCCTAGACCAGCATAGAGATAATCACCATCAGTGCTTAAACTGCTAACATCCGTAAGGTTTGAGCCCCAGCTTTGGTTAAGAAAATAGCCACCAATGATTGTCCAAGATCCACTGCTGTATTGCCAGATTTGCGGTGAGCGACCAGCATCATAGACAGCAGCATAAATAGTACTGCCGTTAATAATCAGGCTGGTAATTCTATCGGCTGTTCCACCAAGCGGGTTAGTAAAACCGCCGTTGATTTCATCACCGCCAATTTGAGTCCAGGTACTCCCATTCCAACTCCAGACTTCTCCTTGAGCACCATTGTCTCCGATGCCTGCGTAAAGGGTACTGCCATTGTTAGTAAGGGTATGAACTTGTTCATAGTCATTAAGCCAGCCACTATTTAAACTATCACCACCAATTTGGGTCCAGTCAGTGCCATTCCATCTCCATACTTCGGCATCGCCACTGCTTGCGCTAAGACCGGCATAAAGATTACCACCAAAGTAAGTAAGACTTTTAACAGATTCATAGTTGGTGTTCCAGCTGGCTGTTCCACCACCAGGATTAACTCCATCCCCGCCAATTTTTGTCCAAGCAGTACCACTCCAACGCCAGACCTCAGCATCTAAAGTTCCACTGCCTAAGCCAACATAGAGATTGGTTCCATCACCAGTTATACTTTCAACAATATCTTGAGTCTCATTCCAGCTAGAATTGACGCCACTGCCTCCGATTTGGGTCCAAGTGTTTCCATTCCATTCCCAGATATCATCATTATTAGTTCCAAGTCCGGCATAAAGTTTACTATTTTGGTAATAAAGGCTAGCGACATTTTCCACATTATCAGCGTCAGTCCAGCTAGAATTGGTGCCATCACCACCAATTTTTGTCCAAGTAGTACCGTTATAGCGCCAAACTTCACCATCATCAGTGTCGTTGCCTAAGCCAGCATAAAGATAAGTTCCATCAGTGGCTAGGGCATAAATTGCTTCATAGCTGCTATCCCAGCTTGAGTTTAAACTATCTCCTGCTACTTGAGCCCAATTACTGCCATCCCATTTCCAGACGTCAGCAGCGCCTGTTGAGTCACCTCCAGCTATATAAAGGTTAGTGTTATAGATTACTTGACTATGTATGTGAGTAAAACCAACGGCATCCCAACCATGAGTACTATCTTGACCAGCCACTTGAGCCCAAGTAGTGGCACTACTATCTTCTAATTCATATTGAATTTTGCCAGTATGCTGATTGTAAAAAAGGCGATAAGAACCCTTATCAAAAATAGTTTGTCCTGAGGCTAAAGTGTCAGCACTAAAACTGCTATCAAATTTAATCCAAGTTTCTAAAGTATGACTGCCAGTGAAAGAGACATCAGAATTATCAGTGATCCTGATTCCACTTGAGGAGCCGCTTAAATTAAGCGCATTGCTAAATTTACCAGTTGTCCATGTACCAGAACTAATCGTGCCGTCATTATTGTTGCTAGAACTATCGTTGGCGGTTGAACCTTCAGTTTCGTCCAAATGAAAGAGAAACATTGTATTGGCGTCATCAGTATAATTACTAGCTTTAAGCTTGGCCGTATTAGCAGAAATTTCAATGTAATTGGCATCAGAAACAGTGTAGTCACCAGCTGTGGCAAAATTCCAGGTTTGGGAAGTGGTGGCAGCTGAGATTAAAGGGACAATAATCTGGCTGGTTAAAAGATAAAAACCACTGACAAAACCAATCGAAAACACAGATAAACCAAATAAATTAACTTGCCATTTAGCAATGGTAATTTTTTTGGTGAGCAGATGATAAACAATTTTTTTTAACATGCACTAAAAATCCATAGTTTCATTTTAGCAAAAATATGGAGCTGAGAATAGGTAAAAAAGATGAAAGTTAGCTAATTTATATTTAGCTAACTTTAGCAATTGTTTAAAGTTTGCTTTCTAAGTTATACTAAATAAGTATGGCTGATTTTTCAATTAAAGCTACTTTAAAGTTTTGTCTAATAATTATTATTTTATATAGTTGTTCATTTTTTCTTAAGTCATTTTCTACAACGATAATTGAAGCGGCTGGAGCTACTTGTGGCAATGGGGTTTGTCAGGCGTCTCTGGGAGAAGATTCAATTACCTGTCCAGCAGATTGTGGTGCTCCCACCCCTACTCCAACTCCAATCCCACCAACTCCTACTCCGATTCCTCCTACTCCAACCCCAATCCCTCCCACTGCCACACCAATTCCTCCCACGAATACACCAGTACCACCTACAGATACACCTGTGCCACCTACTAGTACACCAACCACAGGACCTTCACCAACTGAAGGACCTAGTCCCACTGTTACCACTGTTCCTACTGCTACTACGACTTTGCCACCAGGTGTAACTCCAAGTGCTACTCCAACTTTAGCTCCCAATGTTACGCCCAGTGCTACCCCGACTTTAGCTCCTAATGTGACTCCTAGTGTTACTCCCACACCCACCACTAGCACAACTACTCAAACTTATTACCCCACTTTAAGTTTGTTTAACCAGCCAGCTAGTTTGTCCAATCAAACAACGATTACTTTAACTGGAATAGCTCAGATTACTCAAGGTACAATTGCCGCAGTTGAATTTAGCTTGGATAACAATGCTTGGTTAAATGCTTCCGCTAGTGATGGAAGTTTTAATAGTAGTACTGAAAATTTTAGTTTAACCCTGACAAGCTTAAATAATGGTTCACATCAATTAAAACTAAGAGCTAAGAGTGCGGCTGGTATCTATACTCAAGATAATCAAATAGTGACTGTAAGTTTTACAATTGTTACTACTCCACCTGAAATTGTTTTTAATCCTATCTCTTCAATCCCTACTACTAATACTAATCCAACTATTGAAGCAGAAATTACTTCATCGGTTGCTCAAGTGGTAAGAGCTGAGGTTAGTTTAGACAATGGTTTAACTTGGCAATTATTAAAGAAAGATGGCAATAAATATGCTTTTACCTTTAGTAATTTGGATGATGGTAATTATCAAGTAATTATCAGGGTGCAAGATAGTGCTGGCAATCTAATTACTTCTTCACCTCAATTAATGATTATTGATAATCTCCCTCCAGTCATTGGCGGCAGTCTTTATACTCTTGGCCCACAAATCTTAAAACCTAGTGAAGCTGGAGCGATTGAATTAGTGGCTGGAGTGAAAAATAAATTAATTATTAGTATGAAAGGTGGTGTCACTCAAGCTTCAGCTAAGATTGGGAGTGCTGTTTTCCCTTTGCAGCAGTATGTTGGCACTAATCTTTGGTATGCAGATCTCGATCTTAAAGGTGAAACTAATGAGTTGATTAATATTGAAGCACTTGACGGAGCTAATAATAAAACAGTGCGCTCGATTGGCAAGATTAAGAGTAATGATTATGGTAAGGTAATTGATAAAAAAACTCAGCAAGCTATCACTAATGCCTCAGTGACGTTATATTATTTTGAGCAACAAAGTCAGGAATGGTATGTTTGGCAAGCTGAATCTTTTGGTCAGCAAAATCCTCAGCAAACAAATGCTAATGGTCAATATAGTTTAATGGTGCCAGCGGGAAAATATTATTTAGAAGTTAAGGCCGATGGGTTTAGAAGTGTTCAAAGTGAAGAGTCTATAAAATAAATTGTGTAAATGGCTAGTAAAATAAATAGCGGCGCGAGC
>CAZYBC010000003.1:0-79403 GCA_964645645.1 uncultured Pseudomonadales bacterium | reverse complement strand
GGCTCGCGCCGCTATTTATTTTACTAGCCGTTTACACAATTTATTTTACAGACTCTTTAAAGAACTCATTGCTGGCTTAGTTGGGCCAGTAGTTTCTCTTTGAGTAACTTGAGCATAATAATCAATCATCGCTGTTTGTGAATCATCTCCAGTGGAACAAGATCGTAAAATAATTTTTGCGTCAGGCATCAAATCAGAATGAATTTTTTTATTTTGCCATTTTTTTTGCCAGACTTTTAATAATTCAGGACCAATATATTTATATGGACCACTTTTGTCAGCTCTCGTTTCTAAAGGTTGCCCATGTTGCCAAATAATTAAATTAGTTATCCAAGGTTCTTGGTTATAATAACTAATCGTTCGTTCATTTCTCAATCTTCTTTGCCAAGCGATTACTCGGTGAAGACTAGACCATGGGCCGCAGACAACAATGACATCTTGCTGATTATTAGTTAGTTTTTTTACTTTTTTAATAAATTCATCTATTTGTTCAGGTCTGTCAAATGCTCCTCTCCCATCAGCTACAGCAATAAAATAAATAATAGCTTTTCTATTAATTAAATTATGTTGATCAAGTTCTTCACCATGAGTAGCAAAAACATTGTGAATCATTGTATCGGTGGTAAAGCGTTTAAAAATTTTAATTCCGCTTTTTAAAATTAATTGTAAAGGATTATGACCTTGTAATTGTGGCTCAAGCTTAACTCGTTGTTTCTAAGCATGAATAAATTTTAATAAGCTAAAAAGATTGTCATGGAGAGCATTGATCACTACTTCTTTGGCAGCTATGGGTTGATCATTTTGCTCATACTTTTCAGCATGAATGAAACCATTTTTTAGTTTTTCAGCTTCTTCATCACTTTTAGAAGATTCTAAAAAGCTAGCCATAAAAAATCTAAGCATAGCTTTAACAAGAATGCCTAATTCTAGAGTGGGCCAAGCTTCATAATCAATTTTGTCTTTGGTAGTTGTTAATAGTGGAGTTTCCTTATCTGAATTCAAACATTGTTCAGCTATTTTTTGAAAAAATAAATCAAGCAGAGATGGATCATTAATTTTAACTAAAATGATTCCCAATTGAAGGAATTTGTGAAAATCTAGCTGAGCATAAATATCTTTCTCTAGGAATTGTTTTAACAAAAGCCGGTCTCTTTTTCTAAAAGCATTAATTAAGGTTGCAAAATATAAATCTTTACTGATGATTGAATAGGCAGATAAATTAGGAAGGCTTAAAAGGTATTGAAGATAAATCTGAGTATCGTCGGCCTCACTAATTAATGGAGCTGAAACTCCCAATAAAGCTAAGCGTGCACTGCCTCTATTTTGAGCAAATAGCTGCGTTAAAATGTTTTGAATTTTTTCACCAATTTTACCAGGGCAATGGAATTTACTCAGATAATAATTTAATTCATCATTATCTTGGGCAATGGCTAAGACTAACTCCTCATCAATTTGATCAGCAATTTTAGCAATTATATTTTTGTCTGGTTCGTGATATTCAATGATGGCTCTAATAATTTTAGCTCTAGTGGCAGCAGGAAATTATGCTTCTTTTAAGTAGGCTAAATAATCTGTTAATCGTATTCTTTTTTCAACGGGATTATTTAATGAAGGATCATTACGAAGCAATTTTTCTGAAGCGATTAAAGTTTCCACTGTTCTAGTTTTGGATTTAATTTCACCTGTTCTAGGATTTTTTAATGGAGTTTTTTCTGGCATTTGATTATGCTTTTCATTATGCCCCACCTTGATTTAGTTTTCTAGTTTTGTTTTTTTCTCGCATTGCTAGCTAAATAATGTTGCCGAAAGAGTGAAATTTTTTTCACAAAGTCTACCTTGGTTTTTTATACTAACTCTAAAACCACCTGATTAAGCACATTTTCTCCCCTTTTAGTTAAAGAAATGAAATGATTATTTTTTTGCAACAATTGTTGTTGTAATAATTTGTTAACTTGTTTTTGCTGTAATTGCTCAAAATCCAGACCAAATTTTTGTTGAAAAATTTTAGTATTAAGACCTTGCTTGGTCCTTAAAGCTAACATTATAAAATTAGTTATTAATTCTTCTTGGTTAAAAGTATGAATTTTTTCTTTAGTTAATTGATTTTTGGCTAATGTGTTACAGTATGTTTTTAGATTTTTGGTATTTTGCCAAGTTTGCGAATTAATTAAAGAGGTCGCTCCTGCGCCTAAACCTAAATAATCTTTGCTGTGCCAAAAATCTAAATTATGCTGGCAGGCCAATCTAGGCAGAGCAAAGTTGGAGATTTCATATTGCTGATAGCCAGCTTTGCTGAGTAAATTACAAGCTAGCTGATACATCTGTCTGTCTAATTCATCAGTATTCATGACAATTTTGCCATTTTTTAATTGTTGGGCAAAAATGGAATGGTTATCCCATTCCAAACTATAACAAGCAATGTGTTCTGGTTTTAGGGCAATCACGTTTTCTAAACTTTCTTGCCATTGAGTTAAGGTTTGCGTGGGTAAAGCAAAAATTAGATCTAAATTAATATTGCTTAAACCCGCTTCCCTTGCCCAGTGGTAGGCTTGCAAAAAAGTTTCTATTTGATAAGTTCGGCCAATTTTTTTAAGTAGCGAGTTTTGCCAAGCCTGCACGCCAAGGCTTAAGCGGTTAATGCCCATTTGTAGATATGCTTGTAATTTTTCTTGGCTTAAAGAATCAGGATTAGCCTCAATAGAAATTTCGGCTTTAGGGTCAATGTTAAAGTTTTGTTTAAGACAAGCTAGAATTTCCGCTAAATTTTTAACTGGAATTAAAGAAGGTGTGCCTCCGCCTAAATAAATAGTGTCAATTTTAAGCTGAGGAAATTGCTGAGCATAAATTAAGATTTCTTTGATTAAACTTTGACAATAATTATCAATTAAGGCTTCTTGGCCACTCAATGAATAAAAATCACAATAAAAACATTTTTGTTGGCAAAAGGGAAAATGGAGATAAAGGTTCATAGATCTGATTAATTATAACTTAAAATAAAAAATAAACCTGGTTTAACCTTGACAAAGTCCTATAATACGCATAGAATATCTTTTTTTATACATATTTATTACTTACTCTATTTGGTTTAGTGAAAATTAACCAATAACTATAAACTTTAAGTAACTATTAAAGACTCAATATATAATTTAAAATATTGAAAAAGTCTATGCATCAACTTGAAACTCAACCTAATAATTCTATTGATTTTGAACCAGGACATTTACCTAACAACTTAGCTAGTCTTTGGGATATAGGAGCACTTAATCCAATTATCGCTGCTAAACTTTTTCTGAATGAGCTTGGAAATTTGCCAGAAGATCAAAAACCCCATTCTGAGCGAGAATTGATTAAAATTTTAGAAACTAAATTAGCGGAGGTAGGCATTTTTTTACCCAGAGCTAATTTAGCAGAGTCAGTTTTAGCAGAACAACTAGAAACCTTATCCCCAGACTTAAGGCAAGAAGTTTTACAAACCTGGACTAAATGTTTAGATCAAGGTGTTGATACCAGAAATACGCCTCGTTCTTGGGTTGAGCTAGAAGCTCAAATTCAAGCTGGTCAAGAAAAACCAGAATTACCAGGAGGATTGCCAGACTCTCTTAGCAAAGAAGCAAAAGCATTAAGACAAGCTTTAGCCAAGGTTTTGCCGACAGGATCTGATCCATATGTGGATGGTTTAACTCAAGGTAATTTTTTAACTAAAGAAAAAGAAGAAGCAATTTTACTAAATTTAGCCCAACTTACTTTTCCTGCTATTTTTGCTCATTTTGATCATAATCAACCTTTAAATGAACAACAGGTGCAATGTTTGCAAAAAATTAGAGAAAAACATCAAAAATTTTTAGACAACTTAATTCCTTTGCTTTTAGGCGTGGATTCAACAACTGGCAATTCACTTAATCTTAATAGTCAAGTTTTTAAAAATACTTTAGCTTGGTTGCAGTTATCCATGCGTTTAGAGAGATTAGAAAATCCTCAACAAAGAAAACAAGCTGCCAAGTTTTTGTTTGATGTATTAAGAGATGAAACTGCTTTATATCGTCAAAATGGTCGTAGTTTTGCTCAATCTTTTGCTATTTCTGGCACGCATGGGGTTTATCCGGCTGGTTTTGCAGGCGGTTTAGCAATTGGGGTAATGGGCCAAGTGGTAGAGGCTGGCAGTACAGTTAAAGATGCGGCAGAAGGGACAGCCTTAGGAGGAGGTTTAGCTGAATATGCTAATCAGGATGGAGTAAAAAACACAACCCCTCATTTGGAATTAAATACTATCCCCTATCGTAAAAAAGATGGTGAAGCTTTATCTTTTGCAGAATTTTCCAGATTACATTTAGATACCTTAGTCAAAGGTTTAGAACGATGTTTAAAATTAGAGATACCGGAAGGTTTACCCGCCCCAGTTTATTCTCATGTGATTGCGATTCCGCCCAAAGGTGGTTTGATTTATAAAGATATTGAAACTTTAATTAGCTATTTTAATTTGGAAAAACTTTTAGCCAGCGAGCAACTTACTTCAGCCCAAAAAGAAATTGTCGCTCAATTTTTGGAGCGTCAAGGCCAAATTATGCTTGTATTAGATGTGGCTCAAGAAAGATGGTTAGTTAATCCAGAAAGAATTTTAGAAACTTGTGAACAAAATAATATTTCTGCGGTTTTAATGAGCACGTTTTCCAAAGCAATTGGCGGTTTAAAATTGGGTGGAGTTTTTTACTATACTGATCAAGCTATAGCTATTTTAAGAGATAAAATTCAATATGCTAGCCAAGAAGAATTAACTTTACTTTATCGTTACTTTGGCATTGGTTTTTTGCCAGATGATTTGGAAAAATTATTAGTAGCCAAATTACAAGAAGCCGGTTTAGCTGATGATTTAGCTGTTAACTTTAATGTTTTGGCTAAAGAATTAGGAGTAGCCAAAAAATATAATGAATTTCATCATCTCCCAGAAGGTTATTTACAAGCAGGTATTGATTGGTTGCGTTCTTTAACTAGAAAGCAATTAGCTAAACAGCAACAAATTAAATTAATGGATGATAATAATCCAGATTTAGTCCCATCTATGACTTTATCATTTTTAATTAAAGGTACAGATGGTAAAGCTTTTAGCGATACTGAATTAAAGAGAATCAGAGCTTTATTAAGAGCTGGCACAAGCTTAAAAAACGGACAATTACAGTTTAATGATAGCAAAATTTTTACAGGTAACCCTTTTATTGATATTACTGCGGAATCAGAAGCTGATGAAGCTGGTAATCTCAGAGTTGCTGTTAACAAAGGCAAAAAACATCCTTCGATGTTACGTTTTGGGCCAAAAATTGAGTTAGTGCAATTAATCACTGAGCTTTTAATGAAACGCAAAGAAATTTTAGCAGAAAGTTTAATTGAAAACAGAGATGGCTTTCAAGTTTCTCATCGTTTATTAGACGTGGAATATAAACTACTTATGATTACTCAGCTTTGGCAAGAAAACTGTCGGCGTTTAATGGAAACGGTCAGCAATTTTAGAGAAATGGAAAGACAACTTTACCACAACTCAGTTGAGAAAAAAATGCTACAAAGTTTTGGTAAAATTTATACCAAAACCGACATTATGGCCTTGCCTCTTGATGAATTAGAAAAACTCAATCAATTTATGGGCCAATTTAATCCTCAAGAAATTCTAGATTGGGCAGTGAAGCTTGATCCAGGCAACGTTTATTTAATGACCTCCGCGCAACCTAATAGTGGTTTTGCTTTATCAGCGATTGCGGAAATTAGCCAAAAAACTGAGCTTAAAGTGCCAGTTGTTTTTGGAGATACAGGCAATCATTTCCCAGAAGTTTTAGCTTATTTAGATCAAGTTGCTGAAGTTTTAAATTTAGATATCATTAAAGTCAAATCACCATTAGTAGAAAAATTAGAAGCGATTTTCAGTTTTCCCCAAAGCCAATATGAATTTTGGCCTGATTCAGCTGATCAAGAAGAAATAGCTACTAATAAACAGGTTTTTAATAAAATGTGTTGTGGGTTAAGAAAAGTTTTAGCCTTGGCAGAATGGACTCTAGATCTAGATAGTCCTCCAGTGATGCTTAGCTCTTTGCGCGGTCGTGCGGGTAATCAAGTTTTAAAACTTAAAGATGGCCAATTACACGTCCATCCTTGGATAGCAGCGACTAAAGAGTACATGGATGCCGAAAAACAACGGTTGGCAGCTGTCTACCATTTGCCAGAACATGGCTTAAAAGAAACTCATGCCAGTGTTGGCTGTGAACAATGTACTAAGCCAGGAAAAAATCGGGCAGAATGCCGTGGTGATGAAAATTATGAATGCGGTATGCACCTCGATGGGCCTAAATTAGTGGAGTCAGTAAAACTTTATCAAGAACAATTTATTGATTACATGAATTACGTTTGGCAAAACCAAGCTAATCCAGTTGAGCCAGCCAAGCAAGCTGTCTTAATTGGTCAAGTGCGACAGGTTTTTGCGGAATATCTGCCTGAATTGGAAAAAAAAGCAACGGTAGTGGTTAATCTAGCGCAAATTGGCTTTGTTTTAACGCTATAAACTTAGTTTATTTTTCCCAGCGAGCAAAAATACCAGTTGTGAGAACATTATCGATCTTTGTTTTATTGGCGATGGCTAATTTACCTAAAGTGATATTACCTGGTAGATCGGCCATTGTTTGTAAAAAAGTTTTACTTAAAATAGAAGATGATTGAGTATAAGCATTAACCAGCAAAGCCAGGGCATCCGGAGCTAAGATTTGTCGGCAGGCTTTAAGCAAAAGCGGAAAATGCTGATTAAAACTCCATTTTTCTTTGTGAGGTCCATGCCCAAAACCAGGTGGATCCAACAAAATAATGTGGTATTGATTGCCACGTTTAACTTCCCTTTGCACAAATTTTAGTGCATCTTCTCTAATCCAGCGGATAGAGTCTGGTGGTAAGTTAGACAGCTCTTGGTTTTTTTTAGCCCACGCAATGGCTGGGTAAGAAGAATCCACGTGAGTCACTTTCACTCCTAATGATGCTAAAACTAAAGAGCTTACTCCAGTATAAGCAAATAAATTAAGCGCTTTAAGCGGTTTAGAGGATTGGTGGGTTTTGACTAATTGTTCTAACCATTGCCAGTGAAAAGCTTGCTCAGGAAAAAAACCCACGTGTTTATAAGGAGTTAAGCGAGCATAAAATTTAATTGAACCAAAACTTAAAGGCCAGCCTTGGTTAGTTAAATTATCAATGGTAATTTGAGAATTTGCTGGCTGGTTTTTAATTTGCCAAGTTAAATCTGTTTGCCCTGGTTTACCAGAAAAAATTGCGGTTGCTTTGTTCCACTCGGCTGGGCTCAACTGGGGTTGCCAATTAGCCATGGGGTCTGGTTTAACAATTAAATAGGGACCAAATTTTTCTAAGCGTTGTTGCTTGCCACTATCCAGCAATTGATAATCAGGCCAGTGAGGTGCAAAATAAGTTTTCATTAAACGCTATTTTACTCTATAAATGCTTTATTTTTAAAGCTTAGAAGTTTTTTTAGTTATTTGGAAAAGTATTTTTTAGTAATACCTGTTTTTGAGTTTCTAAGTCCTGAGGCCTGAGTTCGCAAACGAAATGCACCATTGGCCTATAATTTTACAAAAAGGATATTTTTTGATATAATTAATACATATTTGTCGAAATTAGTTATGCCAAGAGCTGGCATTTTTTAATTTCAACAAAGTTCTTTGAAAAAGAGAAACTAAAAAAATCCTGAGAAATAAGTGAGGGATATCAGTTAAGTGTAAAAACTTGCTTGATATCCCTTACCTATTCTTGGGACAAACGAGAATAAAACACGGTAAGGGGTGGAGGTTTGAGATGCGTAGTATGTTTTGGGTAAAATTGGTTGTCGGGGCTGTGATTGGATTGATTTTTGCCGGATTTTTCGGCATGTGTTTTTCGGCGATGTCTGCACCAGCATGGGTGCAGAATGGCCTTAACTGGGGATTCATCCCCTTCATGATTTTTTTGGTGTTTAACTGGGAAAAGATTTTTCAAAAGCCCTAGTGCTCTCTTTTCTCTCTGGCGGCAAGCTTTATAGTTTGCCGCCTTTTTTTTATCCACTTCAGTGAGTTGAGTCTGTGGTTAAGCCGCAGATTAATTTGTTTGTTTATCTCTGGGATTAAGCAAAAAAAGTTTTATTTTAGCCAGTTAAATTTTTCCAATCCAAAAAAAATTTTTACAAACAGCAATGCTAGTTTAATGTTAAAAAATTTTCAACAAATTGCTATGCTTGCTTAACGCTGATAAATTTTTTTTTGATAACTTATCTAGTTTTCTCTTCATTTCCCTCTTGGAAAATCAGTTAGCTATGATTAGAATAAATCTACTTAATATCAGACTAAGAAAGGTCAAAAATGTCAGAAAATCAAACCAAAACAGAGAAAAATGCTCAACCAGGCTTTTTTGCTAATTTAGTTAGTAAAGCAAAAAAACTTTTAAATATTGGTGGGGCTAAAGTTAAGATTGATATGGATCCAGTTATTAGCAGTAAAGGTAAAAGTTTAAAAGGTAAACTGCTCTTTACCTGCAAAGATGAAACTACTCTTGATAACATCGAAATTAAAATTGAAGAAACCATTACTGAAACTAAGAGTACTGCTCAAGGTCCAGTTAAAAAATCCAAAACTCATTTGGTTGGCAACAAAGTTTTAGAAGGTTTTACCATGAAAGCTGGTAGTGAAAAAGTAGTGAATTTTGATGTTGCTTATAGCTTAATTAACACTAATGCTGATGATCTTAAAGATATGGGTGGTGTTTTTGGCGCTATTGGTAAATTAAGTTCAATGGCTAACAAACAAGAAAAAACTTTCATTGTTAGAGTTTTTGGCAATATCAAAGGCTCTTTTGGTACAGTTGATTCTATGAAATTAACTTTAGAATAATTTTGTTTTAGAAAAAATATTCAAGGGGAATCGTTACAAAATGATTCCCCTTTTTTGTTAGAATAAACTTAACAATGCCAAAAACCAAATTAGAAAAATTTGCCCAACTTAATACTTTTGCTAATGTAGTGCAAAGACTGCCTGGTGAAATTCATCCTTCAGCAGTTAAGTTGGCTGATGATCAAGCGCCACTTTGGCAAATTTTAGCTCAGTTAAAAAAATTTCTAGTTGACCCAAGACCCTTAGTTTTAGAATTAGCTTGTGGCTATGGTGAGTATAGCGTAGCAATGGCAGAGCAAAATCCTGACAAAAAATTTATTGGCGTTGATATTCAAGGTGAGCGTTTATACCGTGGGGCCAAACAAGCCTTAAATTTGCATTTAGATAACTTGCTTTTTTTGCGCATTTATATTGAAGAATTATTAGCTTATCTCCCTACTAAAAGTGTAGATGAAATTTGGCTGACTTTCCCTGATCCATACCCTAAAGATCGCCATGCTAAAAGACGTTTAACTGGTCAGAAATTTTTACAACTTTATCAGCAAATTATTAAGCCCGGTGGTTTAGTGCAGCTAAAAACTGATAATCAAGGATTGTTTGATTTTACCTTAGCAGAATTGGCGGCTTATCGTGCCCAGGTGATTAATCAGAGCCAGGATATTTATGCTCAAGATTTGGGGATCCCTTTTTTAACTAGCGTACAAACTCGCTTTGAAAAAAAGAATCTTAAATTAGGCAAAAAAATTCATTATGTGGGGTGGCGGTTTTAAGTAATAATAGTCGCTTGATTGTCTTTGCTTCGCTGCAGAGATCTGCGCGACTAATATTACTTAAAAAAATTTTGTTTAAAACCATGCGTTTTGTTTTCTTTCAACTTTTTTATTCTCCTGAGTTTATTTTATATTGTTTAACCTGAATCTCAAAATATATCTTGGCTAATTTTATACTCTTTAACAATTTTAGCTATTTTCTTCTTTCGCAAGTAGCTACGGCTACTATTGTCATCAGAAAATGCTAAAATTAATTAAATATTATACAATTATCTCAAGATCTATTTTGAGATTCAGGTTACTATGCCCAATTCTGCCTTTTCTAAATCTTTTTCTAATCATACTTCTGAATCGGTCGTGACCAGCCAAACTCTTAATTTAGCTTGGTTACAAAAATTAGCCGTGATGCTGGGTCTGAGTACAATAATGCTAGTTGTTCCAGCCATTATCCATCAGCAGTTTATTACTGGCCCGTTAGTTAATGCCAGCTTGCTTTTAGCTTGTTTGTGGGTGGGTTCTAGTGAAGCCATGCTACTTGGTTTAATTCCGAGTACTGTAGCCTTAGCTAGTGGTACTTTACCTGCTCCCTTAGCGGCCATGGTGCCTTTTATTATGTTAAGTAATAGTTTATATATTTTAATTTTTGCCAAATTAGTAAAAAAGAATTGGGGTTTAAGTGTGATGGCGGCGGCTAGTATCAAATTTTTATGGCTGAATTTATTCAGCCAGCAAATTTTGACTAAACTTCTGCCTGCCAAGTTTATTTCACCCATGTCAGTAATGATGAGTTGGCCACAATTGGCCACGGCTTTACTGGGGGGGCTCATTGCTTATACGGTTTATCAAGTTTTTAAAACTCAAGCTAAATAATTATGCCGAATGACTACAGCAATACCATTTTAGAAAAAATTAAGCAGGCTAACCTAGTTGGCCGTGGTGGAGCGGGCTTCCCTGCTCATCTTAAATGGCAAAGGCTGAAAGAATTAGGTAAGCCAATTGGTTATGTAGTGTGTAATGCTAGTGAAGGTGAACCTGGAGTAAAAAAAGATTTGTATATTTTGGAACATTTTCCGCAAATGGTTTTTGCAGGCATGGTTGAAGCTATGCAGTTTCTAGAGGTGGAAGAAGCCTATTTTAATATCAATAAACACTACTTTTCTCGAGTTGGTAAGGAGCTGCAAAAATTAGCAGATAGCTACTTAGACCGCCAAAAGCTCAAATTTAACTTTTTCATTGAAGAACCAAGCTATATTGGAGGTGAAAGTGGAGCGATGTTGAATGCTATTGAAGGTAAACGTACTCAGCCTCGTCTCGAGACAGTTTCGCCTTCTTTAAGTGGAATCTTTGGTAAACCGGTCTTAATTAATAATGTTGAGACTTTTTATGATGTAGCTAGAGTGGCGCAAGGGACTTTTAAACCCACTCGTTTTACGACTATCTCTGGCCCAATTCCCCACCCTGGGGTTTATGAAGTCGCTAATGAGGCGACAGTTAAGGAAATTTTGCAACTCACTCAGAATTGGCCCAGCTTTAATTTTTTTGTTCAGGTTGGTGGCAGTGCCAGTGGTGAAGTTTTTAATGTTGACCAGATAGCTAATCAAGTGCTAACTGGTTGTGGGGCAATTGAAGTTTATGGCACTGATGCCCAACCCTATGATGTTTTAAAACGCTGGTTTGAATTTTATAAAAATGAAACCTGTGGCAAGTGTACCCCTTGCCGAGAAGGTAGTGCTCAGCTCTATGCTCTCCTAGAAAAATTAGAATTTGGTCAGCCTATCCCCTGGCCAAGAATTACTGAGCTAGTACAGGTTATGGAAAAAACTTCTTTTTGTGATTTAGGCAAATCTTTAGCAATGCCTATTCACTCGTATATGAAAAATGTCTTAAACATGGAGGAAAACAGTGTCAGATAAGCCAATTATTCATCTCAGTATTAATGATCAAGCCTGTGAAGCTCAAGCTGAACAAAATGTGCTACAGGTAGCGTTAGCTCAGCAAATTGATATTGCTCATTTTTGTTATCACGAAGATTTGCCAGTCGGCGCTAGTTGCCGCACTTGCCTGGTGGAAGTGCTTGATCCTGGAGACAACAAAAAGTTAAAAGCTGGCCAGGTGGTTACTTCTTGCTCATTAATGGCTAGTGAAGGTTTAAAGGTAAGCAGTTTAACTGAGCAGGTTAAAAAACTACGTCAAGAAAATCTGGAGTTGTTATTTGCCTCTCATTTAGATTTATGTCCTAAATGTCAGCAAGGTTTTTACTGTGCCACTTATGAAAAGATGAAAAGTTATGGTATCACTGGTAAAAAGTATGACAAGTTAAAAAAAGATTGGAAGATTCATAAGATGGTGACGGCGGCGGAGATTGATCCCAATATGTGTATTAAATGTAATAAATGTGTGGAAGTGTGCGAAAAAATTGGGATTGGTTTTTTGCAATTGGAAGGTAAGGGCGTTGATAATCATATTGATCATGACAAAGATCCTAAAACTGATTGTATTTATTGCGGTCAATGTACCGTGCATTGCCCCGTGGGGGCGGTACGAGAACAGAGCCATTTGGCAGCAGTCATTGCCGCTCTTAAAGATGAAGACAAAGTAGTGATTGCCCAGATGGCACCTTCAGTGAGGGCCAGTATTGGTGAAGAATTTGGGATTGAACCTGGAGTTAATTTGGAGAAAAAAATGTTTACGGCTTTTCGTCAGATTGGTTTTGACTATATTTTTGATGTTAACATGGGCGCGGATATTACCACCTTGGTGGAAGCTGAAGAATTAGTGAATCGGATTAAAAATGATCAGGTTTTACCGATGTTTACTTCTTGTTGTCCAGGTTGGGTAAAATTTTTGGAGTTTTATTATCCAGAAATGATCCCTCATTTAACTACGGCCAGGTCACCGCAAATTCATTCTGGTGGAGCTTATAAAACTTGGTGGGCAGAATTAGTTGGGATTGATCCTAAAAAAGTAGTGGTGGTGTCTTTTATGCCTTGTACTTCCAAAAAATATGAATGTCACCATGAAAAATTAAAAATTGACGGGATGTCCCCTGTAGATTATGTTTTGACCACTCGTGAAACAGCGGTTTTGTTACGTGAATATGGTTTAGATCCTACTAAACTGGAAGATAGCGAACTAGATGAATTAGGTCATTATTCTGGAGCGGCGGCCATTTATGGCGCTTCTGGCGGAGTGATGGAATCAGCCTTGCGTACAGCAGTTTATATGCTGACAGGTAAAGATTTAGACAAGGTAGATTTTGAACAAGTGCGCGGCATGAAAGGGATTAAAAAAGCCACTATTCAGATTGATAATTTAAGCCTTAAAGTAGCGGTAGTGGCTACCCCAGCTAATGCGCACCGAGTTCTACGAGAAATTAAACGAGATCCCAAAGCCTATGATTATGTTGAATTTATGGCTTGCCCCGGTGGTTGTATTGGAGGCGGTGGACAACCTATTCCTAGCACTGAAAAAATTGTTGAACAGCGGATTGCTGGGCTTTACGCCATTGATAAAAAAATGGATTTGCGTTGTGCGCACCACAATCAAATTGCCACTGATTTTGTGGAGTATGCTAAAAGTTTAGGCCATGAACGAGAGCATGAGCTACTGCATACGGAGTATAAGAAAAAAGAGAAGTATGAATAAAAAAAATAGTAATAGACCTTGTAAACACACCGCAGGCGGAATGGTTTACAAGGTCTATTACTATTTTTCTAGTTAAACACACCGCAAGCGGAATGATTTAGAAAGGCTAATATTAAGTTCATGAACTTATTTTTAAAACATAAAAGCGCTCCACTTAAATAATTTGAAAAGTATAGATAGAAATAAAATCACTTGTGTAGATCTCTTGGCAAAGCCAAGCAAATCAAGCAAGTGATTTTATTGATATTCTCTTTTTTCCCCACATTTCCCCTCTTCGGCATAACAATTGTTCAGCTTTACTGGGATTAGCCATAATGGCTTCTACGACAATTTCTAAGAAAATAGTATTTTGTGACCCTTTGACAAAAATTAGATCACTTGGCTTAATTTGGGTTTTTAAGTAATCAGCGGCTTGATAGGCATTGTCAAAACTTGTTACTTTAGCTTGTAGTTTTTCCAACACTGGCAAAGCATAAGCTTGCATTTCTTGGCCAACTAAAATAATTTGATCAGCAGTTTTGGCGGCAAATTGGGCGACTTTTTCGTGTTCGGTTTTGCTCTGCTGGCCCATTTCGCGCATGTCCCCTAGTACCGCAATTAAGCGTTTGGCTTTGATTTTGCTCAACATTGTCAGCCCATCAATCACTGTATTTGGAGAAGAGTTGTAAGAGCTATCAAAAATTAAACTTTGTTTAATTCCTGGAATTAATGTCGCTCTACCAGGAGCAAGTTTAAAATTAGCTTCAAGGTTTTTGGCACAGGTGGCTAGAGTTAAACCTAAATGCAAGCCTACTGCACAGGCGGCAGCTAAACTGTAAGCAAAATGGTCAGGGAGTAAATAATTTTTAATTTTGATTGTTACGCTTTCTTGTTGATAACTGAGGGTAAAAGTACTGCCGCTTAAATTTTGAGTAATCAGGCCGATTTTTAATTGGGCGGATTTATTTTGACCAAATAAAGTTACTTGGGCTTGAGTTTGTTTAGCAAAATTAGCTACTGATTCATCATCAGCGTTTAAAACCGCTAAACCATTTTTTGGTAATTGAGTAATTAATTTACCCTTTTCAGCGGCAATGATTTGGCGGATTTTTTTAGCTCGTAATTTTGGATCGGTTTCTTCCACTAAATGATCAAAAGCAAGACTGTGGACAAGGGCGGTATTTAGAAAAACGCCAATGTCAGGCTTAATAATGGTTAAGAGGTAGCCCATGTTTTTGGGAGGAGTTGGGCCATCAATGGCCATTTCTACCAAATAAATATCATATTTTTCCCAATTGGTAAGCAATTTTACAGGCGCTAAAATGGCTAAGCGCAACCAATCTAGTAATGAAAAATTAGTTGGCGCTAAGCCTAAAATATTAAGCGGAATGCCACTTTCACTATTGGCTTTATAACTAACTTTTACTTTAAAGTGGTTTTTGAGGATGGCATAAATTTCATCACGGGTGCTGGTTTTACCAGCTGTACCAGTAACGCCAATAATTAACGGTTTAATTTTTTTAAGTTGTAGCTGAGCAAAAAATCTAAAGTAGCTAAGTAAAATTAAGGCTAAAATTTTTTTCATTTTGTTGTTTTATTTCGCAGTAAGGCTATTATTTAGCACGAAAATTTAGATAATGTTTTCTTTTATTGTCATTAAATTTTTCAATAGCATAGCGCAACATAGTACGAGGCATGGTCGCGGCGTATTGGTTAAGAAATTGTTCTTCAACATTTTGATCAATTTTGCCTAATTCGCGCAACATCCAGCCTACAGCTTTATGAATTAAATCATGCTGATCATTAACTAAAATTTGAGCAATGGCTAAAGCATCTGTAAATTGAGATTTTTTGATAAAAGTATAAGTGCTAAGCATGGCAATTCTTTTTTGCCATAAGTCTTGTGATTTTGCCAAAGAATAAAGAATTTTTCGTTCCTTTTCTTTATCTAATAAATATGAACCTACAATTTTAGGGGCGCTAATGTCAACCAAATCCCAGTTATTAATGTATTGAGTGTTAGCTAAATAAAACTGATAAATTTGCTGACGAAGATTGTCATCGGCTTTAGCAAATCTAGTTGTTAAAATGGATAAGGCAACAGCTCGATGTTCGTGAATTTTACTTTTAAGTAATTGAGTTAAATCCGACAAACTTAAATCTTTATATTTTTTAACTAATTGTCGCAATACCGGTGTTTTAATGCCTAAAAAAATATCGCCTTCTCCATATTGACCTGGGCCAGTTTTAAAAAAACGGCTCAAAGTTTGAGCATGTTGTGGATTAGCTAATTGTTGGAGTTCTTTTTCTAATTTTTTAAGCATAGCTATTTTAGATAGTATTCTCTTATTAAAAATTATACAATACCTGGTAATGATAACGATCGAGCAATTTTTTGAACAAGAAAAATTACCTAATTACCGCTGGCAACAATTTAATCAAGCTATTTATCAGCAATTGATTAGTGATTTTGATCAGCTTACTACTTGGTCTAAAGATTTACGCACTAAGCTAAAAGCAGCGGTGGCTTTTAGTTCGCTTAAATTTATTAAAAAATTAGTTTCAGCCGATGGCGGCACAACGAAGGTTTTATTAGAGCGGGAAAATGGTCAAAAATTAGAAGCAGTACTGATGCAACATGAAGATGGGCGCAATAGTGTTTGTGTTAGTTGTATGGTAGGTTGTCCCGTGGGTTGTAAATTTTGCGCCACTGGCAAAATGGTTTTTTTGGGTAAATTAAATGCTCAAGAAATTGTCGATCAAGTTTTATATTTTGCCCGGCTACTTCAGAGTGGAAATCAGCAAATTACGAATGTAGTTTTTATGGGTATGGGTGAACCGTTGCTCAATTTAGACAATGTTTGGCAAGCTATTCAAACTTTAACTGATGAAAAAAAGTTTGCGTTAGGTAAAAGACGAGTGACACTTTCTACCGCTGGCTTTGTGCGAGAATTTAGACAAATTGTTAAACTAGGTTTTAGAGGCAGAGTGGCAATTAGTTTGCACGCGCCCAATCAAGCGTTGCGTGAACAATTAATGCCTGTGGCTAAAACTTATATTTTGGATGAATTATTTCAAGCCATGGACGAATATGTTCGTTTGACTAATAAAAGAATTACTTATGAATACATTTTAATTGAAAACTTTAATGATTCATCTGAACATGCGCAACAATTAGCTAAATTATTAAAAAATCGTTTAGCTCATGTTAATTTAATTCCGTACAATCCAGTAGCCGGTGAAAGTTTTGCTAGGCCAAGCAAAAATCGCATTCATCATTTTGCCCAAATTTTAGATCAAGCTGGCATTGCTTATTCAATTAGAGTAACCATGGGTGATGATATTAAAGCCGCGTGTGGGCAATTAGCTGGGCAAAGCTAATCTAAGTCTAAGTTAGTGATTTCTAGTGGGTCGCCAAAAACCAAACTATTAATAAAAGCAGTTAGACTCACTGGTGGCAAATCAATTTTTTCATTATCGTTAGTGGCCGGTAAATTTTGATTAGCTTTTTTGGATGATTTTTTTTCTGAGCGTTGACGGTCTAACAACTGCTGATAATCTGCCAAAGTAATGGCATAAGGATCTTGCGCTAAAGGAATGCCACACGGGCCATAGGCCACTCCTCCATTTTCATAACAACCTTTGCCTTTTAAGTAACTAGCTGGCACTTTCCATTCTTGCCCAGCTAGTTTTAAAGTAATGTATTTTTGTTTTCGCAAAAATTGATTTAGTTCTAAACCTTGTAAATTACTTAATCCTTGCCCAGTATGGATTTGTAAATTTCTAGCTAAATTAAAACGTGGTAAACAAAAATTTAAGTGGCTAATTTTTTGTAAAGGCAAACTAGGATTAAGTTGATAACGTTGTTGAAGTTGTTTCGCGTGTTGTTGCTCTTGTTGATTGAGTTGTTGGCCAGTGATTTTTTTACAAGCTAAGCGCCATTCAGTTTCAATATCCATCAAATTAAGTTTGCTAATTTGTTTAACTGGATGATAGTTGCTCGCATTTTCTTCTGTCCATTTTTGAAAATTTTTTTCATAATGGCCACTAATTGATCAAGCTTTTGGGCGTTTAACTGGGGATCTTCATTTGCAGAAAAAACTTGTTCAGTTAATTGTTTAAATAAAGCTAATAATTGATTTTCTTGCTGAACATAAGCTTGATAATCAAATTGAGGAAAGTCGCTAATTTTAGTTAGCCATTGCGCTGAATTTTGGAACGCTTGCTGAATGACTAGATCTAAATTGAATTGGTCAGCTGGAATGAGCATTAAAGTATTAATCAAAAAATGTTCATCACTTAAAGACCCAGCGGCTAAATGATGCAAAGGATTAGCTGATTGAAACGGTGAATAAATTTGCGCTGCTTGTTGTTGGCTTAAAAAAGGTAAAAATTGATTAATTAAACTTTCATTAACGTCATAGTTAAGCAATTGAATTAATCGAGCTTGCCCCGGCCCGGTTTTTAAGATACAAATTAAGATAATTGTTATTGCTTAGTTCATAACCTAAATACATATATTTAGGCCCACGTGGACTAATGTAAACGAGACAACTGCCAATCGGAACTTGTTCATCACTAAGAAAATTAAGCAGTTTTTGCATAGCGATAATTTCTAAATCAGCTCTAGTTGTATCAAAACCTTTTTCGGCTAAATCTTGTTTAGTTTGCTGAGCAATACTGACTAAATTAAATGGAGCAATATTATCAATGCCTTTTTCGCCAAAATTAGGATAAGTTTTGATAACTTTTAAAGCGACATATTCATCAAAATATGTTCGCAATTCTAAAGCCATATATTCAAGCAACTGAGTTAGCTGCTGATACTGATCGCGATTGTTTAGATACGACAAACTTTGCCAAGTTTCACCAGCTTGTTTATTAGTATTGGGGTGAAAAAGATTTTTGGAATTGAGTTTTAAGTTACTAAAAAAACCAACAGCTACGGCTGTTAAATCTTGCCAGAAATGAGTACTTTTTTCTGGATGAAAAACTCGTGTTGGTCTAAGTAATTCGGCGTTAATAGCCATTAAAAAACTCCTCAAAAGAGGAGCAATACGGGGAAATTTTTTTGTTTGCCAATATTTATTGGGCAACCAAAAACCCGATGCTCGTCAGTTTAACTTTGAAAATAATTCAAAGTGATTGCTTGTATCGGACTTTAACCGTTGCGGCACAGCGAAGGATTTTCACCTTACTTCCAAACAATCTTAATTAATTTTTAATAAGCTAGTTTTAACATGATTTAAGGAGTTTGCCAAGTGTTGAGCTGATAGTGAATTTAAAAATTTAGATGTTAAAATTTATACAATGAAAAATCCTTGGTCAGAAAATAAAGCAATATCTGAACTAAATAATCTTCAAAAGATTTTTCTGATAGATGAACAAAGATTATCTGAACAAATGATTATTATTGCTATTGGTTTTTTTGCATTATTGAATATTGGGCAAATTTTAACTATAGAAGAAAAACTATCAACAATATCTGTTCTAATATCAATAACTCTCGGATTACTATTTTTTATAGTAAGATTAGTTGAATCAATTGAAAGTTTTAATACTATAGAAGAAGAATATTTTCCAAATTTTAGTAAAATTAAAAAAAAGTTGGGTGTTTTTGAGACATTTCCTAGAATATTTAAATTAATAACAAAAAAAACAGATTTGCTTGGTGGAAGAAGATTTCTTTTATTTATTCAATTTATTAGTTTAATTATTGGATTTTTATTTTTTATATTTAATTTTAAAAATATTTCTAGCAATTTTAGAAAAGAACAAAGTCCTTTCTTGCAAAGTGATCTTATTATGGTTAATAATAGTACTAAACTATTATTAAGAAAGGACCTGCCATGTCAAAGAGAAATTCAGGCGGAGGACTTTTAGCTTTACTCACTGGAGTAGCTATTGGTGCCGCAGGATTGTTTCTTTCTAAAAAAGAAAATCGAGTGAAGGCTAAAAAGGCTGCCGTAAAAGCTGCTGGTAAAGCTAAACACTTAAAGAAAGAATGGGATAAAAATCCAGAAAAAGTGATTAGTAATGCTAAAAAAACTGCTAAAAAAGTGGCTAGCAAAACAGCCAAAAAAGCAGTAAAAGCCTATCAAAAAGCTGCCGCTAAAGCCAAATCCAGAAGATAGTTTGCCATGCTTGGCTTAAAAAAAAATTTGCAATTAGACTTTGCTAATCTAGCTAAAAAGTCAGTTTTTAGTTGGTTGATTTTTTTATTGCCAATGATTTTTTTTGCATGGTACAAATTCAGTCATTTAGCTTTGCGTTTTGGTGATGGCAATGCTTATTTTTACATGGCTGATCAAATCTTGCACGGGGCTAAACCTTATTTAGATTTTCCGTTAGCTGATCCGCCTTTATTAGTTTATTTACTAGCCGGAGTTAAATTTTTGATTGGTGATCATTTAATTTTATTTCAAGCTGTGCCGATTATTTGTGAGTTACTGACAGTTCTAGTTTTATTTTTAAAATTAAAAAAAGCTCACAATCACTTTGCTCCCCTAGTTAGTTTTATTCATTTATTTTCTTTTTTGATTTTATCCACTAGCGATTATGTTACTGGTTTGCATTGGGTGATTTTATTTTTAAGTTTAGCTTGGTACTTTGAGGACCAACCGTTAATGAGTGGCATTTTTTGGGCCTTAGCTAGTTTAATCAAACTTTACACAGCGCCAGCTTTGTTAGCTTATTGCTTGTATTTAGTTTTAAAAAAAGATTGGCAAAAATTAGCAAAATTTTTGTTGGGTTTTATTGCAACTGGTTTATTAGTCATGTTGCCATTTTTGTTAACAGCTTTTAAAGAAGTATTTAATTTTACTTTGTTGCATCAACTCGCTCGGCCAAAGGGTTTAGATAAATTAACAATCATTAAATTTTTTATTGAAAAAGATTTTTTGTTATTAATGTTATTAGTTTGGAGCGCTATTAACACAGTTAAGAAAAAAGATTATCGTCTAGTTTTACCGATTATTGCTTTGCTAATCTTTTTTCTTAGCTTTGCAGATTTATATTATTTATACTTGGGAGTTTTTAGTCCTTTTTTTAGTTTATTATTATTGGAAAATTTGGCATCTTTTTGGCAACAAAGTAAATCTTGGCAGAAGCAGGTTTTAGTATCAGTGGCTGTTTTTTATTTGCTTGTAACTGTTCCTCGTTTTTTAAATTATATGCAAGTGTTTCATGATCAAGGAAAATTTGTTCAATTAGTTGAAGTTGTTAATTATGTTAATAATCATTTAACTAAAAATTACAAATTTTATGGTTCGCATGAAGTGGCTCCTTTAGTTGCTTTAGCCAGCCACAAAGAATTATTTGGTGAGCTAATTGATACCAATACTCAACTTTTTGCCTCTGGGGCTTTGGATAAACAAGCTGTTAGCCAGCAAGCAGCTGAACAAGGTATTTATTTATTTACTAAAGTGGCAAATTTAAGCTACAACGCCAAACCTGATACTGGTTATGAAGGTTATTTTGCAGAAGAAGTTTTCGTAAAAACCTGTCACCAATTAACTATCATTAATGGCAATGATCAAGAAATTTTTGACGATGTAGCAATTTATGAGTGTAAGCTATAAGTTGGCACTTAGATTAGTTACCCAAGCAGTAATTTTTTGAGGATTTTCTCCCATATCTGGGAAGCCATCAACTTTTAGCACTTCGCCTACTTGATTAACACCGTCGGTAATTAAGGCTGTTTTTAATAATTCTGCACTAGCGCAAAAAGCTGGATAACCAGAGTCACCCAAGGCAAATAAGGCAACTTTTTTACCAACTAACTTAAAACCACTGCCAGCTAATTTAGCTAAAAATTCTTTCATATCAGCTTGCAATTGACCATCATCCCAAGTAGAGCTACCGAAGATGAAGTTTTCATAATTTTTTAATTCCTCGACACTAGTTTCAGTGACATTTTTAACCGTTACTTGGTGGTTAGCTTGAGTAAGTAATTGTTGAATTTTAAGTGCTACGGTTTCAGTGTTGCCAGTAGTAGTGCCATAAACGAGTAAAAGTTGGGACATAGTGGTTCCTTAAAAATTGTTAATTATTTGGCTAAAAGCCAACTTATTATCTTTTTTAATATAGCAGAATTTAAGGTTTTTGCCACCAAGCGATCTACCTGCCGTAAGTCTAATGTTCCCTCATTGCTAATTTTGGTTTACAATAAAAACGCATCATGTCAACTCAAACTCTTTCCCTAAACCTTAAAATTACCGGTCCAGCTGGGGCCGGAATTATGACCAGCTCTAAAATTGTAGCCAGAGTTTTACAAAAATTAGGCTACCAAATTTTTAATTACTACGAGTATCCGTCGCTAATTAAAGGCGGTCAACAAACTGGTCAGGTTTATGCGGCTGAACAAGCTTTCTGCCAAAAAAGAGCTTTAGATTTACTCATCACTTTAGATCCAACGTCATTGCCTCTTTATCAAGGAGAACTTACTCCAAACACGATAATTGTTGGTGAATTTGCTGATCAGCCAGCTACTTTTACTGACTATCAAGGTGTTAAGGCTAGTTTTTATAATTTTCCTTTAGAACAATTAGCCGTGCAAGCTTCTGGGTCTAAAATTTCCATTAATGCTGTGGCTACGGGGGCAGCTTTTTATTTGGCTGGTGTGGAATTTAAACAAGAAATTATTCAGACCGTTTTAAATCAAGAATTTGCGGATAAGCCAACAGAAGTAATTGCCAAAATTCTAGCCGCTTTTGTGGCAGGTTATCAAGTGGCTCAAGCCACTAGTTCAAAGGAAGTTAAATTTAATCAAGCTCAAACTCAAACTTTATTAATGACTGGTAGTGAAGCGATTGGTTTGGGGGCATTAGCTGGTGGTATTCAATATTACAGCGCCTATCCGATGACACCTGCTTCTGGTTTACTCCACTTTTTAGCTGAACAGCAAAATAATTATCCTTTAGTAGTTAAACATGTTGAGGATGAAATTGCTGCTATTAATCAAGCTATCGGCGCAGCGTATGCTGGCGTAAGAGCAATGACTGGCAGTGCGGGTGGCGGTTTTGCGTTGATGGTAGAAGCTTTATCTTTGATTGGGGTGGCCGAAGTGCCTTTAGCTATTTTAGTTGCTCAACGGGGTGCTCCAGGCACAGGTTTACCAACTTGGACTTCTCAAGCTGATTTAGAATTTGTCTTAACAGCTGGTCATGGTGATTTTGTGCGCGTAGTTTTAACTCCTGGTACCGTTGAAGAACATTTTCAGGCTGGTAAGCTAGCTTTAGAATTGGCGGAAAGGTACCAAATTCCAGTTCTAATTTTATCTGACAAACTCATTTTGGAATCTCATCAAACTATGCCGATGCCAGCTACTCAATATACTGTAGAACGCTATAGTATTGCTGGTGCAGCAGAATTAAAACCAGATAATTCCTATCGTCGTTATCGTGTTACTGATAACGGTATTTCGCCTCGTTCTATTCCTGGTCAAGATTTTGGTTTGGGGATTACTAATTCTTATGAACATGATGAATTTGGGTTTGCAACAGAATTAGCTGAACCAATTATTGCTCAAGTAAATAAACGGCAGAAAAAAATGTCAGCTTTGAGTAAAGAAGTTCCTCAACCAGTTTTATTGGGGCCAGCTCAAGCTCAATTTACGATGGTGGGTTGGGGATCTACGGTTAATGTTTTTAAACAGCTTTTAGCTTGGTTTGAACTTGATCAACCAGGTCAGACTTTAGTGAATATGATTCATTTGCCTTGTATGTGGCCCTTCCCCACTGAACAGTTCCAACAATTAGCTAGCCAAGCTAAGCATTTGGTAATGGTGGAAGCAAATGTAACCGGCCAAGGGGCTAAGTTAATTCGTCAGGAAACCGGCATTGACATCAAAGATAAAATTTTGCGTTATGATGGCCGACCATTTTATGCCGAAGATTTACTAATTTGGCTAAAAAATCAGCTAGCAACTTAAATAACAAAACTGTAAAAAGAAAACTTATTATGGAAAATTTTACTCAACAAACCATTGCTTCACCTATTAAACCAACTTGGTGTCCAGGTTGCGGTAATTTTGCTATCTTAGCTGCCTTAAGACAAGCAATTGAACAGCTTGCTATTCCTCAAGAAAAATTAGCTATCTTTTATGGTATTGGTTGTAGTGGCAACATGGCAGATTTCAATAATGTTTATGGTTTTCATGGCCTTCATGGTAGAGCGGTAGCCAGTGCGATTGGAGCCAAATTAGCCAACCATGATTTAAAAATTATTGTGGTGGGTGGTGATGGCGATCTTTATGGTGAAGGGCTTAATCATTTAATTGGAGCAGCCAGAGGTAATCATGATATTACTGTCTTAGTGCATAATAACCAAATGTATAGTTTGACCACTGGGCAAAGTTCTCCCACTACTGAACAAGGCACCAAGACTAAATCAACACCACAAGGTTTGATCGAACAACCTTTAAATCCATTGGTGACTGCTTTAGACACTGGAGCTAGTTTTGTGGCTCGGGCTTATGTTGGCCAAGTAATGCAGTTTGTAGAAATTTTGAAAGCAGCTATTAATCACGTTGGTTTTTCTTTGGTGGATATTTTGCAACCTTGTCCAACGTTTAATAAGCATAATACTTACCAATGGTTTGCTAGCCGAGTTTATGACATGGCTAAAGAAGGCTATCAAGCTGGTGATAAAACTCAAGCTTGGCAAAAAATGCAGCCAGATCAGAGGATTCCTTTAGGTATTTTTTACCAAGATCATCGGCCAGCTTATCATCAACAGCAAATTTGTCTTAAAGATCAAACTTTAATTTCTAGAGCAACACAAACTAGAGACTTGGCCGCAGTCTTGCCTCTAATGAGTTAGGCTTGTGTAAAATTATGATCTATAGATATAATAGCCTTACTACGAAATTTTATTTAGCAGTAAGGCTAATCAAAGCTATTGAAAAATAGTTTAGCGCGGAATTTTCCCATAGGAAATAATCCTAATTATAGAAAGAAATTATGCAGCAACTTATTCAACCAGTGATAAATTGGCTTCAAGCTTTTGCACATCAAGTACCTTTAACTGTGTTTGCTTTTGTCGGGTCTTTAGTAGATGAAATTGTGGCCATTGTGCCCTCTCCTTTAGTTCCCATTACGAGCGGTACTTTAGCCTTTACGCAAAATAAAGCTTTTTGGTTTTTATTTGTAATTGCTTTTTTTGGTACGCTTGGTAAAACCTTGGCAACTCTTTTAACTTATTGGATTGCAGATAAATTAGAAGATTTTTTAACTGGCAGTAAAATCGGTAAAATTTTGGGCATAGATAAGCACGAAATTGAACAAATGGGTAAGTTTTTTAACGGCACTCGCAAAGATGAAGTGGTAATGATAATTTTGCGGGCTCTGCCATTTGTACCAACTTTACCAGTGTCTGTGATTGCCGGTTTAGTTAAACTAAACATTGTTTCTTTTATGGTAACAACTTTTATTGGTACGTACATTCGTTTTATGTTTTATTTAATCCTCGCTTATCAGGGAGTGAAAAAATATGAAGGCATGCTTAATACCGTTGATGCCACCAATAGTATTTTTGAAATCTTAATTGTGATGAGTGCTTGTGGTTGGGCTTTCTTATTTTTACGTAAGAATTGGGAAAGAATCTACAAAAAAGCCAAATCAGTGTTTAAAAAATAATTTTAAAAGTACAGCCAGCAAAAATTAAGCTTTTTTTTGATAAATATAAAGTGGATTTTTATTGCCACCAAGTTTAGTTTGCAAATTTAAGCGAGGATGCTTAACCGGAAAACAATAGCTAATGATTAGGAATTTACTGGGAGTTTCTTTAACTAAGCGATCAGCAATGTCAGCAATGATATTGGGGAGTAAATAAAAGTAGATAATTTCATAGCCAGCAAAACTGGTTTTAAATAAATCAGCCTGTTGCCAATTAATTGTTCCCTTTTTAAAATTTAAATAGCTTTTAACTTTTGATAAAACATGCAAAATAGGATTTTTTTCAATGGCTGTAATTTTAAAAGGAAATTTTTTTGCTAACTCTAGGCTAACTCGTCCACTGCCACTGCCAATTTCCAAAACAGTGTAGCTTTGATTTTTATTTAGTTGCCCTTGTAAATATTTAGTTAAGCGCCAAATATGAGTCAGTGAAGTTGGTTTAAAAGGTACTTCAGTTTGAGTACCAGTATACCAAGCTAAAAGAAAAATAATAATTTGACGGATAAATAAAATTAAAAAAATCAGTTGAATAAAGCTAAAAATCATAAGTCTATTATACTGTAAGCTTTGGTTGCGGATAAATGAATCCAGGATTAAAATAGCTTTTGGGAATTTGCTCAAGTTTTGATATAATCAGTGAGTTAAAATAAAGTTAAATTAACTTAATGTAATTGCCCGATCGTCTAATGGCAGGACAGAGGCCTTTGAAGCCTTCAATCCTGGTTCGAATCCAGGTCGGGCATCAACATTGACACCGTGACACGACACCGTTCCAAAACGGGCGCGTTTTTACAGCTTAAACAAAACTTATTTTAAGTTTTTTACCCATTGCTTCCGCAAAGATCATTAAACTATTGATAGTAGTATTTCTGGCTCCAGTTTCTATTTTAGTTACAACGGTGCGATCAATTTTAGCTTTATCTGCTAATTGCTGTTGAGTAAGCCCAAGCTTTTTTCTAGTTTTTTTAAATTCTTCAACAACAGCATAGTAATTATTAGCTTTTTGTGCATTTTTTTTCTGCGCGGGAGTAAATTGTTGACTCCATTGATGGAGTGGAATTGTGGTTTTATTTTTCATATATTTTTTAATATTCTCTAAGCCTCTTTAATGCTTTTGTTAATTCTTTCTTTGGTGTTTTTTGAGTTTTTTTTGCAAAAGCAGACAAAATTATTATTTGTTTTTTAGAGATGTAAGCATAGATAGCTCTCCATTGACCTTTTTGTTTAATTCTAATTTCAAATAATTTATTGTTTATTTTCTTTGAAAAAGGCATTTCTAACTTGCCTTTTTCACCTAAAATTTCAAAGAGATCATTGAATCTAGCTCTAACTTCTACAGAAAAAGTATCAAGCTCTTTTATAGCTAAAAAATGTAGGATGATTTCTTTTTTCAATAATTATATTGTGTCAAATAAGACACATTTGTCAAGCGCAAGTTTAGCCAATTTTCAAGTTTAGGACTAGAAATTGAAGGAACTAATGGATACTGGAAAGCTGAAAAATATACTCCTGAACAGCAAACTGTGTTAAAAACAATTAACTTATTTTTTATAAAGGTTACTAGCGGTGAGGAAGATGCTGTAATTGAGAAACTGACCAAAGAAAAAATTGTGAGAGCCGCTACAAAAAATTACTATGGGCATATTAACGATTAATTGAAATAAATTTTTATCGTTAATATTTTAAAAAATAAGCCATGTTACAATAAAAATAATGAAAATTATAGAATTTTTAAAACCCAATTTAACTAAAATTTTATTAACAATATTTTTTTGTTTTTTGGTTTATTTAATTGGAGTATCTAGTTTTAATAATCGTATTTTTTTTAAAAATGGTTGTGCGCCTAATCCTGGTTGTCCAGGTTGTGAGATGTGTGTAGTTTGGAAATTTCCTCATAATATTAATTACTTTTCCTTGTTACTTGTTTTAGTTTTTTATGGTTTTGCTTCTTTAATATTTGAGGTAACTAAAAAATATCATCAAGAACGAAAATTAGTTATTTTAACTAAAATTATTTTTTTGATGACTGTTAGTTTAATTTTTACTTATTTTTATTATTTAAGATGGCATGCAAATTGTATAGTTCTTCAGATTGGGATAATTAATCCAAGTCAAATAAAACGCACTGAAAAGTGTCCTTCATTTTTTAATCCTTTTAGCTGGGATGAGTTTGAAAAAAATTAATTAAGGATAAAGCCTCACAAAAGCTGATCAAAATGCTATACTTTTATTAGTGAAAAAATATCTTAATGATGTCATTATTGTTATATTTCTTGCGCTTTTGCTTTTGATCTTTTATTTTTATAATCCTCCCCAAGTTAAGAAGTTTCATCAAAAAGTTAATCAATCTCAGCCTTTAATTTTGGATGAAGTTCGCTTAAATTTGGTTAAAGAATATGCTAATTTTGTGGCTGATGGTTTACCTGCCACAACTCCAAAATTATATTTTTATTGGTATGCTAAACAAAGAAAATTAGCAGATTTAAGAGTTAAGAAAGCGATTGAAGAAATTAAAAATACTACTATAGAGCCAGGCAAGATTAAGATTTGGAGTTTGTTAAATATGGGAGTAGTAATTAAAACATCCGGTCAAACGATTGCCATTGATACTGCTAACTTGCCTTTTTCTATGGCTCATAATCAGTTAGCTGATTTAGCTGATATTTTTATTGTTACTCATGCTGATGGCGACCATTTTGATGCCGTGTTGCTTAATAAAGCTTTGGCACAAAATAAAAAAGTGGTTTTTTCTGATCAGTTTTTTTTCAATGGTAAAAAACCAGATAATATTATTAAACTAGCTAGCGGAGAAACAAAAACAATTAATTCAGTGAAAATTACTGCTTATCATACCGATCATCGTGGTGATGGTAATTTTGCAGAAGGAGCTTGGTATTTAATTGAAGTAGATGGGTTTAAATTATTACATACCGGCGATGGCCGAGATTTTAAAAATAAAGCTGAACAAGCGCAAGTTTATGCAATGAAAGATTTTGATATTTTGTTGGGTAATATTATGCTTCATCCTTATAATCTTCGCGATCTTCATCCTAAAGTTTTAGTGTCTTTGCATTTGTTTAAGTTCATGCATGATTTTGATTTGTATCAAGAAAGCACAATCGAAAAAGTTTTACAAACTCATCACGAATATGAAAAAGATTTACAAGCAATAGAAAAAGTTTATCTTTTGCCAGGCGAAAGTTTTACTTATCCCTTTGTGATTAAACCTAACTAGGCCTAATTAAACATAATTAACATTAACTAATTCCGGAAAAATTAAATTGATAAATGCTCTAGCTGCATGGCGATTGATGCCTTCATAAGGATAATCATGCATATCAAAACCTGGAGAATCATTTATTTCAGCAATAATATAATCTTCTGGATTTTGTTCTTTTGTAATATCACGGGTCATAAAATCAATGCCTGCAAAATTTAATTCAGGAAGGGCATTGATTGCTTTAAGGGCAATTTCTTTAACACTGGGATGAGCTTGATCTGTAAAATCAAAGCTATCCCCTCCTTGGGATAAATTAGACACTTTTCTTAAAAAAATTTGTTCATTTTTTTGAGGAATATAAGTTAGAGATTTATGTTGTTTTTCTAAATATTTCAATAAAGTTTTATTAATTTTAATTTTTAATAAAGTTGTCCCATCAGACCATTTATCACCTCTTCTAGGATCATTGTTTTTTTCTTTAATAAGTTCTTCAATAGTGGCTAAACCATCGCCAATGACATTAGCCGGCATTCTATGGGTAATGCCAATTACTTGTTTTTTGGTTGTTAAAATTCTAAACTCTTTGGCATTTTGAAACATTTCTTCTACTAAAACACCAGTTTGTTCATCAATAATTTTTTCTAACATTTTACTAATAATTTTTTGATATCTTTCAAATTTGTTAATGCCAATAATAACGCCATCGCCATGACTTCCATGGGTGGGTTTAATAACTAAAGGTTTAGTTAAGCAGTCAAAAATTTCTTGCCAATATTCTTGGGGATCATTTTTATAAATCGTAAAACCTTTGGCGGTAGAGATATTATTTAGTTGTAAAAAACTTTTAGTATTAGTTTTGCTACAAGCAAATAAACTAATAGCTTTGGTATTAGTTGGAATTTGATGATGAAAAAAATGAATTTTATCTGCTAATTGAAGTTTAATAATTTTTGTATTGGGAATAGTTTCCCAAGTTACACCAAGTTTTTCAGCTTCTTGTAAAGCGATTTTAGTACTGCTACTAATATTTTGACCTTTTATAAGGCCATTGGGGGTAAATCTAGAATAGATGAAAGCTTGCATGTTAATTTTTCCTAAAATAACTTAATAAAAAAAGTTGAGATTAAATTTATTATGCGTGATAAATATGCTAAAAAACTGTGTAGTACAGTTATATTTTTATGTCTAGAAGAAAATTTTCTTGAAGTTATTAAAATTTTACCCCATGGGTAACTGTATATTTATGTCGTACAATATTAACATTATAACAGATATATGGGTTTTTGCCAGGAAAATGATAATTATTTAAAATTCTAATTTTTTCATCACCGTTTTAACTTTAGGTATTTCTGGAGCATAAGCAGCTAAGATTTCTTTGATTTTTTGGACAACTTCTTTTGGTGTATAAGCAGATTTAATTAAATAAGAAACTGCTCCCAAATCAATACCTTTTAGAATGTTAGCTTCATCTCCGCCCAAGTTAGTGAGCATAATAACGGGAATATTTTTGGTTGCAGAATTTTTTTTAAGTTGTTTTAAAACTTCAAAGCCATCAATTTTAGGCATCATAATATCTAATAAAATCAGATCTGGTTTAAAAGTCTCAACTTTGAGTAAGGCTTCTTCCCCATCATTAGCAATTTCCACATCATAACCATCATTTTTTAGTTTTAATTGATAGATTCTAATATAAACTAAATCGTCATCAACAATAAGAATTTTTGACATTAAATTTATTATGACATATTTATTTATGCTTTTGGAAGAGAGAAGATAAAAGTACTGCCTTTTCCAGGGATTGATGATTCCAGCCAAATTTTACCTCCCATTTTTTCAACCAACTGTTTGCTAATATACAAACCCAAACCAGTCCCTGGAGGTTTGCCAGATTCACTTTCAATAATTTGTTGGAATTTCCCAAAAATATTTTTTTGATTAATGGATTTAATGCCAATGCCTGTATCAGTAATTATAAAGTTAACAAATTTACCAACGGCTTCTGATTTGACAGTAATACTTCCTTTATTAGTAAATTTAACAGCGTTGCTTAGTAAGTTATTTAAAATAATCAAAAATTTATCTTGATCTGCTTCAATCATTGATTGGTTTAATTTGCCTGTTTTTAAATTTACTTTTTTATTTACCACAGTGGTAAAATTTTTTACGGCTTCATTAATTAATTTTTGAGGATCAAACTTAGAGAGTTTTAGTGATAGTTTACCAGATTCAAGTCTAGAAACATTTAAAATATCATTAACTAAGGAAGCTAAGTGGTCGGTTGAATTTTTAATTTCGGATAATGGTTCTTTAAGTTGAGGATTAATTGGTCCATAATCACCATCAAAAATCATTGAATTAAAGGCTTTAATAATACCTAATGGAGCACGTAATTCATGAGAAACAATTGACACAAACTCTGATTTGGTTTTGTTAAGCTCATAATCTTTGCTTACATCACGAAAAACTACAACACAGCCAATTATTTTGCCATTGATATCTTTGATTGGGGCAGCTGAATCTGCTACGGGAATTTCACTGCCATCTGATTTTAGTAGCATAGTATCATTAGCCATGGCCGTAATTTTATCTTCTTCTAATGCTTGATTGATAAAATTATCCCCAACAATATTACTGTTCTTTTTTATAAATTTTACAATTTTAGAATAATGGTTCCCAATAGCTTGATCAGTACTAATGCCACTAAGTTTTTCAGCCATTTTATTAAATAATAAAATTATCCCTTTGGTGTCTATTGCAAAAACCGCGTCGCCTATGCTTGTTAAAATAGCATGCTCTCTGTCTTTAGTTTCTATGATTTTTTGTTCTGCTTGTTTTAGTTCGGTAATATCTGCAATGCTGGACATGATGAATGGCTGGTTATTAATACTAATAATTCGAGCAGAAAATAAACCATTTATTAAAGAGCCATCTTTGATTTTAAAAAGAAATTCTCGGTTAATAACAGGTTTACCTTTTTGGAGGTCACTGACTACTGTTTTTCTATCTTTTGGATTTGCCCAAAGTTTTAGGCTGATTGATGAATTAAACAGAGTTTCTTTTTTAGTAAAGCCAGTTAGTTTTACATAAGCATCATTAACATCAATAAAACTACCATCTGCTAATTGAGTAATCGTAATAGCATATGTTGAAGTGGCAAAAATAGTAGCAAATTTCTGTTCACTTTGAATCAGTTTTTCTTGAACTTGTTTTTGGACAGTAATGTTGTTGCCAGAACTTAATGTGCCAATAATTTTTTTGTTTTTATCACGCAATAGTGCGTTATGCCAAGAAATTAGTTTAATTTCTCCATTTTTGGTAATTATTTTATTTTCAAAAAATTCAACATTTTTGCCTTTACCAGTGACTAATTTTTTAAAAACAGGATAAACTTTCTCTTTTCCTTCAGGTTGTAGTAAACAAGTTTCAAACCAGGATTGACCAATTAATTCATCCTTTTTATAGCCTAATAGCTCGTAGCCTTTACGATTAATCGAAATAATCTTTCCATCTTTGTCTAAGGCTACGATAATAGTTTCAACGGTATTTAAATAAAGTTCAGCACGGTCACGTTCTATTTTTAAAGACTGTTCCATTTGTTTGAGTTCTGACATGTTACTTATAATTGTTCCGAATATCCCTGGGGCTGGCGAAAAAACAGAGACATATAAGTGTTGATTCAAATCTGGAGAATAATATTCAAAATGTCCTGGTTTGCCAGTTTTAGCTACATTAGCAAAAAAAGATAAAAAAGGCGGTGGGTTAATTTTATAAAGCTTTGAGGCTAATTGGCCAATTACTTTGGCACGTGATAAATGGGTTAATTGATTGTAAGCCTTATTACATTCAATAATTTTGTAATCAATGGCTTGACCATGTTTATCGTTGATAATTTCATGAATTGCAATCAGTTCATCCATTGATTCATACAAAGATTGAAACTTTTTTTCACTAGATTTCCATTTTTTTAAAGCAATATTTTTAGAACGTCTAATCAAAATGATAGTAATGATTAGGCCAGTTAAAATAACTATTAAGATTGGCAAGACATAAAATAACCAAACAGGTGGAATTTTTTTAATGATCTCTACTTCTTCTAAATTATATTTTTTTAATAATTGATAATAAGTTTCTTTATTCTTAATTTTTTTTACCCAATAATCGAGTCGTTCAATTAAATAAGGGTTATCGGGATTATTTTTATTAAGGGCAAAGCGTAATTCTGTTGGATTAAAAACAAGATCTGTTTGTTTGATATTTTGATAATTTTTAGCATTATATAGAGCAAAAATTCTGCTAACCACTGCTGCATCAATTTTATCTTCTTCTAATAATTTGCAAAGTTGAGAATATTCATCAACGTAAATAAATTCAGCATTGATGCCAAATGATTTTAAGTAGTAAGTAATTGATTGAGGACCTTGTAAATAGACACTTGATTTTAAAATACCAATTTTTTTACCTTCCAAATCAGAAAATGATTTTATTTTAGAATTATTTTTAACACAAATAACTGCCCAGCTATTTAACACAGTCTCGTTAGTAAAATCAAATTCCACTTGTCTTTCTGGAGAGATAGCAACATCAACCATTAGATCAATTTCACCATTTTTTAATTGATTTAAACCTTCTTCCCAAGTGCCATGTACATATTCCAATTGCCAATTTTCTTGTTGAGCAATGTAATTTAGAACATCTGGAAAAAATCCGGTAATTTTACCATCGTTAGCACGATAAACTTTGGGTTTGTTTTCATAAACACCCACTTTGATAATCTTGTTTTCGCTGGCATAAGTTTTAAATAAGTTTAGTGGTATTTGGCAAATAAAAGTAAAAATAATTAAAGAAATTAAAATTGATTTAAACCATCTTTGCCAATTCATATTACTAGCCTTTGTTTTTTAATGTTTGGCATTAAAAATAATATTAATTTTTAGATAATATTTTTTTGATATAATTGCTTACAGACTTAGGATCAGTCTTGGTTTTAGTTAAGTAAGCTACTGCACCAATTTCTTTTGCCACTTTTTCTTCTGAATCTAAATTAGTTAGAACTATAACTGGAATTTTAGATAAACATGGATCAGCTTTAACTAGCTCTAAAAAATCAAAGCCATTTTTTTTGCCTTTTAGCATAATGTCTAAAATAATAAGATCAGGGCAATCTTTTTTAATTAACTCTAAAGCTTCATCACAATTATCTACAGCAGTTACTTCTAAACCTTCCATTTTTAATTTAGTAGCATAAGCTTTTAAAAAGATTAAATCGTCTTCAATAAAAAGAATTTTTTGCATATAGATCCCTCTTTTTTTATTGTATACCCGTTTGAATTGTCAATGCAATAATCTTACTAATTACTATCTTAAGATCTAAATTTTGTTAGCAGTTTATTGTTATTTAATATTTAGTATGTTAGAAACAATGTATGGGTGAAACTTTAAACATTCAAAAAAATAGTTCTACTGAATCTGTTGGTATTGATTTAAGTAAGATAATGGAACAAGTAAGATTAAAAAATGAGCAACTAGATAGAGAGTATGCTTCTATTCCTTTAATTAATCCAGATTTATTAAAATTAGCATTGCAGATTCCAGAAAAAGAACAAAGTAGGACATTAGAGCTGATATCAAAGATTGTAGAAAGCGTTACAGGAGAAAAAGATCCAGGTGGTTTTACTAATGGACAATTATTTGATTTATTTGTTAAATTACCGTCAGAAACCATGATTTATCATGGTGGAGATCTTAGTTATGTGGGGAGTCATTGGACTTTTGATATTGATACTGCTTTAAATTTTGTTTATTCAGGTTATAGTGGAGAAATTAGGAAGAGGCCTACTTTAAGAGTTATTAAGGTATCTGATTTAATGACAGCTATGATTAAGATGGCAGAAGCAGAAGGAAAAAATATTTTTAGGATTTTTATTGATTTAATTGGACAAGGCACTACCTGGAAAAATCAAGAAATAAATATCAAAAAACTTAATGAATTGATAAATAAAGGATATTTGCCATCAATAAGCTGTTATAAAATTAGTCAATGAATGAGATGATTAATTATCCTTTATAATGCAGTTTATGTTTGAAATTTCTGCTGATCAACAACAAGCCTTAGATCATCTTTTAGAATGGTATGTTAAAGACAAAGTTTCCATGCCTTACGTTACCTTAGGTGGTTATGCTGGGACAGGAAAAACTACGCTTTTAGCTATTCTGCGTCAGCAATTGGCTGACAAATTTCCTAAACTTAAAGTAGCTTTTGTTAGTTATACCGGTAAAGCTAGCCGAGTTTTATATCAACGTTTAAATGAAGCTAAAGCTATTCAAGCTAAAGACAGTGTCAGTACCATCCATGCTTTAATTTATTCGCCGCTTTTAAATAATCAACAAGAAATTGTGGGTTGGCAAGCCAAAGAAAAAATAGATCAGGATTTGATTATTATTGATGAAGCCTCAATGGTTGATCAAACTATTTGGCAGCATCTTTTAGCTTATCAAAAACCAATTATTGCTGTTGGTGATCATGGCCAGCTTCCTCCAATTAATGGTGAATTTAGTTTAATGAAGAAACCAGATTTAATTTTAGATAAAATTCATCGCCAAGCTCAAGAGAACCCTATTATTGCTTTGTCTATAGAAGCTAGAATGAAGGGCTTAATCCCAATTGATAATTATGGTGAAGGCGTTAAAAAATATTCTCGTAAAGAATCTGATAATCAAGAGATTTTAGAATCACTATTGAGTAGTTTTAATCAAGATACTTTGGTCTTATGTGCTTATAACAATACTCGTCGGCAATTAAATAGTTTTATCAGAACAGCCTTAGGTTTTACTTCTCTATCTCCTCAAGTAAATGACCGAGTTATTTGTTTACGTAACAATCATATTAAACACATTTTTAATGGTATGCTGGGTACGCTGGTTGCTATTAAACCTAAGGATGAAAATTGGTATGAAGCAGAAATTGCTATGGATGATGAACAGCAAAACTATACTGGTTTAATTGCTCGTCAGCAATTTAATAGCACCTCACCTCTTAACTTTACTCAGCAACGAGCTTTAACTGTTAAAGGTGATTTGTTTGATTTTGGTTATGCTCTCACTGTCCACAAGGCTCAAGGCAGTCAAGCTAAGCGCGTGATTTTGTTGGAAGAGCGTTTTAAACAGATTGATGAGCAACAATGGCGGCGGTGGTTGTATACGGCGGTAACGAGGGCGCAGGAAGAACTTTATATTTTTGGGTAGCGTGATGAATTGATTAAGTATATTTTATTGAAGTCTTGCTAAAGTTAGATATAAAGAGTAAAAATGAGTTAATTAATTAAAATCTCGATCTATGACATCAACAGAATCTTATCTTCAACCTGATTTTTCTTCTAGGGTTACTTTGGGAGGAGCAGATAATTCATCTAGTGTTGCGAAAAATTTAAGTAGTCAAATAGAGTCAAATCAAGAAAAAAATTTTACGCCAGCTAATGAAATTCCTTTATTAAAAGATTTTCAATGGACTGGTGAAATCCCTAATTTCAGACTTAGAAAAGATGGATTTTTTGAAGATGATCAGGGAAATTTGATTATTTTCCGTACTGGTTTAACTGCTGATCAGCCGTTGGCTCAAACACAGATAAATGATTTGTTTAATTCTGATAAGAATTCACCAATTACCACTTATTTACGTTCAACTTTAGGGGAAGGTTTATATACAGCAAATATGCCTAATGCTTATAAAATTGGTGAAAATCCCAATTTGCATGTTTATATGTTGAAAGTAAAAATTGCCAGTGATCGTATTTTTGATTGTACGCAATTAGAAAAAGATGAAGATTCTAATATAGCTATAAGAAAATTGGCAGTGATGGGTTTAGGAACAAGGCTGGTTTTGCATCCACCAGAAAGTGTTTTTAAGATGATTTATCAGGATGCTCAGGCTATTAAGCTTTTTCCAGAACTACCATATTATTTAGCTCATGGTAAAAATCTTTATGCTCAAGTGGAAGATCAGCAAGTTGCGCCCAGATGGTTGCTAGTTAGAGATTTAGAGAATACTCAAGTTGGAATTTTGGGGAAACAATAAGTTTGAATTGGTGTTTAGTTTGTATAGAATTTTTTTTGTTTACGTCCTATAACTATTGACAAAAATGGTTTAATGTCTTATAATATTGAGTATTAAATATTTTAGTTTGTTATTTTATTGCAAAATAATTAAACTAAAAGCTCTTTAATAAAAACAGATGAATTTAGGTCTGTAAATAAAGTTACTATCCAGCTGGTAATTTTATCTACAGACTTAAATGTCGGCTCTACAAAGGAGCCTGAAAGTCTGTAAATTTAGTGGTTTTTTTTGGAGGATATGATGAAATATAAAACTAAAGTTTTAGTAATGTTAATAGTTCTTTTAGGCGGCTGCATTGCGATTGCAATATGGCCAATTCCGGTTGTTTTACACATAGCCATTGCCATTTTTCTTGGCACTTACGCTTATGTTTTGTTCCACTAATCCCACTTACCATCCCCGACTTTTTTTTGTCGGGGATTTTTTTTGACTTTTTTCCTTATTAAATTTTCGATAGCACTTTTGTTAAGTGCATTTTCTAGATATCAAAAAACTCCCCCTTTAGTTTGACACACTCCTGTTTTTTCGTTATGCTGGATTTACCTTTATAAATTTATCTAAATTTATCGCGAACTAAGCTTTTATTTCGCTATAAAGCTAATAACTAAGGAATCCAATGTCTAATCTTGCCTCAGCATCTCCACTTTTCAATTTTTCTGGTCAAACTGCCATTGTTACTGGCGCCTCGAGTGGTTTGGGGGTGCAATTTGCCACGGCTTTAGCTAAACAGGGGGCTAATTTGGTTTTGGCCGCTAGACGGCAAGATAAACTAGATCAAGTAGCGACTACTCTTCGTCAGCTGGGCGTTGAAGTTTTAACTGTTCCCACCGATGTTACCGATGAAACTCAAGTAAAAAACTTAGTTGATCAAGCGGTGGCTAAATTTGGCCAAGTGCATATTTTAGTTAATAATGCTGGCGTTTCCGCTATTTCCCCTGCCGAGCAAATGAGCCAAGAAGATTGGGATAAAGTGTTAAATGTTAATTTAAAAGGAGTGTTTTTGGTGGCGAAACACATTGGGCAACATTTTTTAGCCAAAGGTTATGGCCGATTAGTAAATATTGCCTCTATTTATGGCGTTGTAGGAAATACTGCTTTTGGGGTAGTTAATTATCATGCCGCTAAAAGTGGCGTGGTTGGCTTAACTAAAGCTTTAGCTGGTGAATGGGCAAATAAAGGTGATATCTGCGTTAATGCCATTGGGCCTGGTTTTTTTGAATCAGAGATGACCGCTGCTTCAATTGCTGATCCTAATTTTAAAGCTTATGTAGAAGGTGGCTGTCCTAAAAGAAGAATTGGTAAAGCTGGAGAATTAGATACAACCTTATTATTATTGGCTGCCAAAGAATCCAGTTATCTTACTGGCCAGATAATTTGTGTTGATGGTGGCTGGACAGCTGTCTAAACATTAAAAAAAGTGTATAGTTAAATTAACTAGCGGCTTAAGGCCGTTGTAGAAAAGGAGACTTATATGTCAGGATATTTTGTTAAACTTGAAGAACAAACTGTTAATAATACTTTTTTTAGGAAAGTTCTTCATACCGGGCCTCATAGCCAGTTAGTGCTGATGGCGCTGCAACCATTAGAAGAAATTGGCATGGAAGTTCATCCAGAAAATGATCAGTTTTTCCGTTTTGAGGAAGGAACTGGTAAAGTAGTGATTGATGGCGAAGAATTTATGGTTGAAGCTGGCGATGCGGTGGTTATTCCTGCTGGGGCTAAACACAATGTCATTAATTTATCAGTGAGCGAAATGCTTAAAATGTATACAATTTATTCTCCAGCCCATCATCCAGATGGCACTGTGCATCCCACTAAAGCAGATGCTTTAGAAGCAGAAAAAGCTGAATAATTTTCATTTTAAAAGAAATAAATTAAAGCCTGTGACCTTAAAACCACAGGCTTTTTTTAATTATACCTAGTTTCTCAATTTATTCTCAAAAATTTTTTTTATGATTATGGCTAAATCTCGAAATATTATTTTTTAGAAATCAATCATGAAAAAAGTTTTTAATTTTTTTAAATCACATTGGTCAAATCCTTTTAAATGGAATTGGAAATTTAAAATTTTGGCCTTAATAATTGTGGCTGGAGTTGGCGTAGGTATTTGGCAAATAGCTAAAAAACAGAGCAATGATCAGACTGTTAAAATCCAGACTCTTTCAGTTCAAAAATCAGATATTTTTCAAGCTTTAGATTTATCTGGGCAAATTGAACAATCTAATTTAATTTCCGTTTTAACTAAAGCAAGCGGTGTAGTTAGCAAAGTTTATGTCACTGATGGGCAGCAAGTTAAAGCTGGAGATAAATTAGCAGAAATTACTTTAGATAGTGAAGGTATTACTAGCCAGTCTTCAGCTTGGGCGAGTTATTTGTCAGCTAAAAATTCATTAGATAGCTCAAAAACTAAAAAATTATCTTTAGAATCAAGCATGTGGGCAGCTCATGAAACTTTTGAATCTAAAGCTTTAGACACTGAATTGTCAGTTGATGATCCTATTTATATTCAAACTAATCGTGATTGGCTAGCTGCTGAACAAACTTATCTTAGTCAGCAACAAGCTGTTGCTCAATCTCAAGCTTCGGTTTCTAATGCTTGGTATAATTATCAGCTTTATCAAGCTACTGTCACAGCTCCAGTTGATGGCAAAATTGTGGGGATGAATTTAGCCGAAGGTTTAACTATTTCATATAGTGAAGGTAGTAGCGGTAATGCTTCTAGCCAAACTGTAGCAAAAATTCAAACCCAAGGTACTCCCATTGCCTTATTTAATGTTAGTGAAGTTGATATTGGGCAGATAAAAGTTGGTCAGCAAGTCACTTTAACTTTAGATAGTTTAGAAGATTTAACTTACATTGGTACAGTGGTAGCGGTGGATAGAGTTGGCAGTGTCACTAGCAATGTGACTCAATATCCAGTTTTAATTAAATTTGACAGCCAGGAAAATTTGGACAAAATTTTAACCAATATGGCTGTTAATGCGCAAATTGTTTTAGATAGCCGTAAAGATGTAGTTGTTATCCCTCTGTCTGCTGTGACAACTCTTAGAGATAAAAAATTTGTAAAAGTACAAGTAAATGGTAACGAAGAAATACGCGCAGTAGAAACAGGTTTAGAAAATGATACGCAAGTAGAAATTACGAATGGTTTGTCAGAAGGTGATATTGTGATTTTACAAAATGGATCAACTTCAGCTACTTCTACCAAAACCCCAAATAATAATGAGCAAAGACCTTCTAGTTTAATTCCTGTTGGAGGTGGAATGGGCGGTGGTCAGGTTAGAGGGCTGATGACTAATCATCGTGATTAAATCCAAATAAAGTTATGTCATTAATTAAAATTAAAAATCTATCTAAAGTTTATAAAGTAGATGATATTGAAACTCATGCTTTAAAAGAGATTAATTTCGAGATTAAAAAAGGTGAATTTGTGGCCATCATGGGTCCTTCTGGTTCTGGTAAATCTACATTAATGCATATTCTTGGAGCATTAGACATTCCCACCAGTGGTGAATATTATTTAGATGGCGAAAAAGTGAGTGAATTAAAAGATGACCAGTTGGCAGAAATCCGTAACAAAAAAATTGGTTTTGTTTTTCAGTCATTTAATTTATTACCTCGTACTACTTCTTTACGCAATGTAATAATTCCGATGATGTATGGTGATATTGCTAAAGATAAAAGAGAAAATTTAGCTAAAAAATACTTAGCTTTGGTTGGTTTAGAAGACAGAATGTATCACAAATCTAATCAGTTATCCGGTGGACAAAAACAACGTGTTGCTATTGCTCGGGCTTTAGCAATGAACCCTAGCATTATTTTAGCTGATGAACCAACCGGCAATATTTCTGGAAAAAATGTAGATGAAATTATGAGAACTTTGCAGCAACTTAATAAGCAAGGTCATACCATTATTTTAATTACTCACGATGAAGAAATCGCTGCTTATGCTAAACGAATTTTATTAATCCGAGCTGGTCATTTAGTAAAAGATTATCAGAATAAAAAATAATATGGACATTTTTGAACTTGTTAGTGAAAGCACTACTACTTTAACAGTTAATAAAATTCGCACCGGTTTAGCTATGTTGGGAGTAATTATTGGCATTGGCAGTGTGATTGCTTTAATGTCTTTAGGTCAATCTTCACAAAAAAGTATTACTAATAATATTCAATCTTTGGGAGCTAATTTATTAACTATTCGTCCTGGTGCAGCCAGAAGTGGCGGGGTAAGAAGTAGCTTTGGTAGCTCTACCACATTAACTATGGATGATGCTGAAGCAGTTGCTCAATTAGATAATGTTCAAGCTATTGCCCCATTGATTTCTGGAAATGCTCAATTAGTGGCTGGCAGAAATAATAGTAATAATAGTGTTTATGGAGTTACGATTGATTATCCAACGGTTAATAATTTAGAAATTGCGAGTGGTAGCTTTTTTTCAACCAGTCAAATTATCGGGCTTAAAAAAGTAGCAGTGGTAGGACCAACTGTGGTTGAAGATTTATTTGGCGAAGGAGCCAATGCTATTGGGGAAAAAATTAGAATTAATAATCAATCATTTACTATTATTGGCGTAAGCAAAAGTAAGGGCGGAAATATGGTCGGAAGCGCAGACGAAACAGTTTTTGTGCCAATTACAGTGGCACAAAAAGTTTTATTTGGTCAGGATTATTTAAGTAGTTTATCTGTGAGTGCAAGCAATGAAGAAGTGATGACTCAATTACAAGCAGATATTACTCAACTTTTAATGCAGCGACACCAGATTGTTGATGAAGCTTCAGCTGATTTTAATATTATGTCTCAGGAAGAAATCTTATCAACCATGACTGAAGTGACTTCTACTTTTGTTACTTTATTATCTGGCATTGCGGCTATTTCTTTGGTGGTTGGTGGAATTGGGATTATGAATATTATGTTGGTAACGGTGACAGAAAGAACCAGAGAAATTGGTTTACGCAAAGCCTTGGGGGCTAAGAAAAAAATTATTGTTTATCAATTTTTAATTGAAACAATTTTAATTACTGCCATTGGAGGAATTATTGGCATTTTAATGGGAGTTGGTGTTTCTTACTTTTTAGCTAAAAGTATGAGTTTACCTTTTAGTGTCAATGGTTCATCAATCGGTTTGGCTTTTGGAGTGTCAGCCTTAATTGGTTTAGTGTTTGGAATTTATCCAGCTAATAAAGCAGCTAACTTACAACCAATTGATGCGCTGAGATATGAATGATTCTCTAATATTAGATCTTGTAAATACGCCGCAGGCGGAACGATTTACAAGATCTAATATTAGCTATTCTAATTAAATGCCCCGCAAGAAGCGGAATGATTTGAAAAGTATAGTATTAGTTTCCTAGTTAAACGCACCGCGAGTGGAACGATTTACAAGATCTAATATTAGCTATTCTAATTAAACACACCGAGGGCAGAATGATAAATTGGGGAAATAATCTTTGCGCAGATCTCTTGGCGAAGCCAAGCAAATCAAGCAAAGATTATTTCCCCAATTCCCCTACCCAATATAAATTTAGCTGACCGCTTTTCCCGTCGGCTAAAAAAGTTTGTTGAGTTTGCCAATTGGCAGAGTTAGTTAAATTAGCCAATTCTTGTTCATCAACAAAATGACAGTAGCGATAAGCGGTTTGGCCTTGCTTCCAATCTAAAATATAGTCGTTATGTTCTAAATTTTGGGGATCAATTTTTAAGTTTTTAGGATCCACTACTCTATCTTTAAATCTTTCGTCTTTGGCAAATTGCCAACAGCTAAAAATTAATAATCCATCATGATTTAATAAACTATTTAAACTACTCATTAACTGTTGGCGAAGTTGTAAAGCTGGTAAATGATGAATGACCCCAAACATTACAATCAGATCAAATTTTTCTGTGAGCTTATCAGTTAATTGCTGATTTAGTAAATTTTCCACTAAATCAAATTGTTCAAATTTTGTCTTGATGTTTTGATCGCTTAATTTTTTTTGAGCAATTGATAATAATTGTTCGTCACTATCTAAACCTAAATAATCAATTTGTCCAGCAAAGTGTTGGGCTAAAAATAACGCAAAGCGACCATTCCCGCAACCAAGGTCTAAGACGCGAATAGTTTTTTTGTTTTTTAGCAATTCGGTAATGCTTGGTAATAGTTTTTCCCAGCCAGGCCAAGAATAATTACGGGTGTTACTAAAGTCTTGAGCCACTGTTTGGTAGAAAGTTTGATTAAGCTGATTGAGGGTTGAAATTGTTTGTAAGTCCATTTTGCTTTACTAGCCAGGTATAATTAGATCATGGCTCATAATTTTGATTATACTAAACATTTACCAGTGATTCTGGACTTGTTAAAGCAACTAGAAAAAAATTTGCCGCTTAGTGGTGATGAATTACAACGCTTAAAGAAAAAATATCCTCAAGTAAATGGGCATTTATTTTCGCAAACTGATTTAATTACCGCTTATCGAGCGTTGGCTGGTAGTCATGGCCTTCAAGCTTTTAATCCACAATTTGTGGCGCAATTGCAGATGAAACCAATTCGCACTAGCTCTGGAGTAGCGCCTGTAACAGTGCTCACTAAACCTTATCCTTGTCCTGGCAATTGTCTATTTTGTCCTAATGATTTACGCATGCCTAAAAGTTATTTAGCTGATGAGCCAGGTGCGCAACGGGCTGAGCGGAATTTTTTTGATCCTTATTTGCAAGTCTATCGCCGTTTGGAATCTCTACAAGCAATGGGTCATACTATTGATAAAGTAGAGTTAATTGTTTTGGGTGGAACATGGGATTATTATCCGCTCGCTTATCAAATTTGGTTTATTAAAGAATGTTTTCGGGCGATGAATGAATTTGGGGTTAATAATGATTGTCAAAAAATTGAACAGTTATATGAAAATTTTTCTAAAAAATCTGAGCAGTTAGGTTTTTTTGCTCGCAGTAGTAATCCAGAAAAAAATCAAATTCAGTTAGAAAAGAATTTATCAGCCAAAAATAAAACGCAACGTTTTAATCAAATTGTGGAAGAATTATATCTTGGTCCAGAAAAAGCGGTGGGCTTAGATATTTATCAACAAGCTGATTGGGCAGACTTGGAAGTTGAACAAGCCACTAACCAAAAGGCGCAAAAGCGCTGTGTTGGTTTAGTTTTAGAAACTCGTCCAGATAGAATTACTCCCCAGCGAGTTTTACAATTACGCCGTTTGGGCTGTACTAAAGTGCAAATCGGCGTGCAAAGTTTGGATGATGAGGTTTTAGCTAAAAATCAACGTGGTCATACTGTGGCTCAGACTAAACAGGCTTTTGCTTTATTGCGTTTGGCCGGTTTTAAAATTCATATTCATTGGATGGCTAATTTATATGGCAGCGACCCTCAAAAAGATCAGCAAGATTATTTAAAAATTTTTGCTGATCCAGCTTTTAGACCAGATGAAATTAAGATTTATCCTTGCTCTTTATTAGCCAGCGCTCCTTTAGTGGAAAAATATCAGCAAGGTTTATGGCAACCATATACTGAAGAAGAATTATTGGCGGTAGTTAGTTTTGCGTTACAAAATACACCGGCTTATTGCCGAATTACGAGAGTAATTAGGGATATTCCTTCGCAAAATATCGTTGTGGGAAATAAAAAAACTAATTTCCGACAGATTGCCCAAGATTATTTAGCTAAACTTCATCAAGAATCGCAGAATATTAGAGCAAGAGAAATTCGGCGTGAGCAATTTAATTTAGATGATGTGGTTTTAGATCAAATTGTTTATGAAACAGCTGTTAGTCAGGAGATTTTTTTGCAATTCATCTTAAAAAACAATCAAAAGATTTTAGCTTTTTTGCGTTTAAGTTTACCCAAAAAGAATCAGCCTATTCTTTTGCCAGAATTGAATCAATCAGCGATGATCCGTGAAGTTCACGTTTATGGAGTTACAGCGGCTTTAGGTAAAAAAGATCAACATTTGGCTCAACATGGTGGATTTGGTAGCAAATTAATTATTGAAGCTAAAAAATTAGCTCAAGCAGCTGGTTATCAAAAGTTAGCGGTTATTTCTGCCATTGGCACCAAAGAATATTACCAAGATAGAGGTTTTAATCAAGTTAGCTTATATCAAATTTGTGACTTAGTAGAAGCTGAGAAAAAAGACTGATTCTCAAGATAATTTTAAGTTAATCTACTAAAATATAAACTTAATCTATATTTTTTTTTAAACCATTCTGCTCGCGATGTGTTTAGAAAAGATATGAAAATATGAACTTAATCTATACTCTTTCTAAACCATTCCGCCTGCGGTGCGTTTAGAAAGAGTATAGATTAAGAAATTATTATGAAAATTTTAATTATTGAGGATGATGCTAAAATTGCCAGCAACCTTAAAAAAGGTTTAGAGTTTAAAAACTATGTCGTTGATGTGGCTGAAGATGGAATAACTGGTCTGGAAATGGCCTTAGATGATTATTATCAAGTGATTATTTTAGATCGAATGTTGCCAAGTTTAGATGGTTTAAGTGTTTGTCAAAAGTTACGAGAAAAACAAAATTTTACTCCCATTTTAATGTTAACTGCTAAAACCATGATTAATGATAAAGTAGAAGGTTTAGAAGCTGGAGCAGATGATTATTTAGCAAAACCATTTGCCTTTGCTGAATTACTGGCTAGACTTAAAGCTTTAACTAGAAGACCAAAAATCAATAAACAAGAGATGCTCAAAATAGTTGATTTAGAGTTGAATTTTGACACTCAAGAAGTTAAAAGAGCTAAGCAAAAAATTGATTTAAGTCGAAAAGAATATTTATTATTAGAATTTTTAATGCGTAATCCCAATCGTTTTTTTAGTGCGGATGAATTGGTAGAAAAAGTTTGGGCTTATGAAGACAATGTTTTAGCTAATACCGCTCAAGTTTATTTGGGTTATTTAAGAAAAAAAATTGATCAAGCCTTTCAACACTTACCAGCATTAATCTTAACCAAGCGTGGTTTTGGTTATGCTTTGAAAGTACCAGATGAATACACAAAATAAAAAAACCTTTTTTTTAGCTAGGTTAAAATTAAGTTTACTTTATACATTAATTACTTTAACAATTACTGGCACAATTTCTGCCTTACTTTATTGGCGTGTGAATGGAATTTTAAAAACTCAATTTGAACATTGGCAAGATCGCTTACAGAATCAGTTTAACCAGCCTTTAAATCCTCCTCCAGCCGGTTTGTTAAGAAATTGGCGAGTAGCCCCAGAAGATTATTTAAAAATTCGTCAAGATTTATTAGAACAAATTTTATTAATTAATCTTTATATTGGCGCTATTATTTTATTAGCGAGTTTTTATGTTTCAGGGAAAACTTTAGCGCCATTGCAAGAGTCGTTAGAACAACAACAGCGCTTTGTTAGCGATGCAGCCCATGAATTAAGAACACCTCTAACAGCCTTAAAAACAGGGATTGAGGCAGATTTATTAGATCAAAAGTTGCCAGCAAAAACTCAACAACTTTTAATTAGCTATTTAGAAGATGTTAAAAGATTAGAACTATTAACTCAAAGTTTATTAGATTTGGCCAAAAATGAAACGGCTATTTATCAATTTCAAGTTTTAGCTTTAGATTCTTTATTAGATCAAGCCTTATTAAATTTACGGGCTTTAATTAAAAATAAGAAAATTAAAATTTTAGTGGAATCAGATAAAAAAGATCATTTTGTAAGAGTTGAGCCAGCCGCCTTTACTCAGGTAATAACAATTTTGTTGGATAATGCAATTAAGCATTCTAAAAAAGGAGCTTCAATTAAATTGATATTGAGTCAGAAGAATCAGGTTAATTTTGCTGTTCAAGACTTTGGTGATGGAATTGCTAAAGAGCATCTTAATAAAATTTTTGAACGTTTTTATCAAGTTGATACAGCTAGAACTGCTAAGCAAGGAGTAGGTTTGGGTTTAGCAATTGCTAAGGCTATTGTTGATAAACATCAAGGCTCATTAAAAGTAGCTAGCCAATTAGGTAAAGGTAGTGTTTTTACACTTAGTTTAAATAAAGCCTAGGATAGACTCCTTGTTATTTTTCAACTTCTTTTCAACTTAGTTTTGTATATTAACTTTAGTATTAATTAATCTTAAAAGAAAGGGATCAATGAATAAAAAATTGATTATTCCAGCTGCCTTATTAATGACAGCAGTTGGCACTGGGATTTTTCTTACGAGACCAGTCAACGCTCAAGAAGGTCAAAACAATCATCAATCGATTGTTGATCGTTTAGTAGCTAAATTTGGTCTTAAAAAAGAAGAAGTAGAAACTGTTTTTCAAGAAGATCAACAAGCTAGACAGCAAGAAAATCAAGCTAGGTTTGAAGCTAAATTAGAAGAAGCTGTCACAGCTGGAGAACTTACTGCTGAACAAAAAGCTTTAATTTTAGCCAAACATCAAGAGTTACAACAACAAAATCAAAATCGAGGCCCTAAAGGTGAAGATTGGAAAAATTTAAGCGCAGAAGAACGTCAAACTCAAATGCAAGCCGAAAAAACTGAACGAGAAAACAGACAAGCTGAATTAAAAGCTTGGGCAGAAGCAAATGGGATTGATATGAAATATTTTAATCTGGGCAGAGGTGAGTTTGAAAATGGTCCTCAAGGCAAAGGTAGAGGCATGATGCTTCATCAAGCTACTGAGTAAATTTTTAAAAACCTCACCGTTGGTTAAAAACCAAAATGATTTAACTCCCCCTGCGGGGGGAGTTTTTTTTCCACTATGGCTAAGTCAAGCCACGCCCTTTGAGCGTAGCCCTGACTTAAAAATTTAAATATTGGCAAAGCCCCCGCCCTACTCCAGCAATTTTTAATAATTGGTCTTTGTTTTGAGGCTGGTGTAAAGCAAGTAAAAGTTGAGTTTTTTCAATAATCGGGAAATCTTCAATTGCTAATTGCGATAAAGTTTGATGAAGCTGAATATACCGTTGTTTAAAAATTGGGTCAATTGGAAGCTGAGGCTTAACACAGTTACTACATTGGTTACAAGTAGATATTGGTTTTTGTTGAAAATATTGAGCAATTTTTTGTTGTAAACAACCTGGCTCAGTGACAAAGGCTAACATTTTTTTTAGTTTAGTTTGCTCAATCTGTTGTTGGTCAACTAAATTTTTTTTATTTGCTATAAATTGTTGTTGAATTAATATGTCAGGTTGATAAAACAACAAATAGCAAACTGCCGCTTGTTGATCTCTCCCCGCTCGTCCAATTTCTTGGCTGTAATTTTCCAAACAACCAGGAATTTGGTAGTGAATTACAAATCTGATATTACTTTTATCAACTCCCATGCCAAAAGCGTTGGTAGCAATGATAATTTTAATTTTATCAGTTAAAAAATCTTCTTGAATTTGGTCACGTTGTCGGTGATCTAGGCCACCATGATAAAAAGCTAATTTAAATTGTTGTTTAAAATCATAATTTTTAATTAATTGATAAAGCCGTTCTGCTTCTTTGCGAGTAGCGGTGTAAATAATGCCAGCTTGATTTAAGTGTTTTTTTAGCAAACAAAATAATAAAATTTCTTTTAAAAAATTTTCTTGACAATGATAAATAATTAATTGCAAATTAGGTCGTACAAAAGAATTAATGAATAGCTGAGGATGATTGAGTTTTAAAGATTGCTTAATGTCTTTAATTACTAATGGTGTGGCGGTAGCTGTAAAGCTAGCTACAGTGGGTCTTGGTTGAAGCTGTTTAATAAAATGATTAATTTTAAGATAATTTGGTCTAAAATTGTGCCCCCATAAAGAGATACAGTGAGCCTCATCAATGACCAATAAAGGAATCTTGATGGCTTGGCAAATTTTAATTAACTGAGGATTGTCTAATCTTTCTGGAGCGAGATAAAAAAATTTGTATTTTTGTTTGGCTAAATTTTTTAAGCGCTGCTGTTGTTCTGCTTTATCAAGGCTACTATTTAAGAAACTAGCGGGAATTTTTTTAGCGGCTAAATGAGCTACTTGATCTTTCATTAAAGAAATTAAAGGAGAAATCACTAAAGTTGTTCCGGCAAAAATTAAGCCAGGGATCTGAAAACAAATTGATTTTCCTCCTCCGGTTGCTAAGATAGCTAAAGTATCATGCTGATTGAGAATGCTTTGAACAATGGCTGTTTGCTTTGGTCTAAAGTCTTGATAATGAAAGTATTTTTGTAAGGTTTGTTTAGCTAAAAGCAGATTGGAAAAAGTTGACATTAATTTTAGCTTAAGCGCTAATCTTAACAAACAACTGACAGTTAATCTTTTAATCTAGCTTGTAAATCAGCAATTCTATTTTTTACGATTTCACTACGTGCTTTAATAAAACTTTCAAATGATTTAGCACCAATATTAACTGCTGCTTTAAGTCGTTGTTGTTGTTTAGTTAGATCATCAAGCTGATTTTGTAAGTTTTCTTTTTGAAATTGATTTAGATCAATTTTTTTAGAAATTTTTTCAGAATGAGCTGAACTAGTTTTAAAGGGGAATGGATATTTTAAGGACATAATCAGTGATTATATCAGCCAGTTTTACTTTGCATTAGCAATTATTAGTATAAATAGTGTATTATGAAAATATCTATAAATTAGTTTTAGTTTATGTACAAAAACAGAAAATTTTTAATCACCATAATTAGCATTTGTTTTATCTTAATTGCTGGAGTGAGTTTGTTGGCCAGTGTGGCCATGTTAAACAGCAAAAAAAACGTCAATCCAGAAGATGCTTCAGCAGCAGTAGATAGATATCGTTCAGTTTTAATTGCTTCTAATATCACTGAAGTAGTTGGTGCCCCTGGTAGAAATATGGGTTGGGGAACAATGATATATGACAATAATACCAATAGAACTTACATTGTTTACCCTGCTGGTAAAATGCCTAATGGCCTTTCAGAAACAGCTCCTTATTTAGCCTCTTTTGACCATAAAACTGAAAAAGTTACAGAAAGACGAATTTTTGAACCAGCTGTAAAAAGTGATTCACATAATTATCCTCAGCTTTTCAGATTAGATCAAGATGAATTCGCAGTCATGGAATCTTACCATGCTAATCACAATTTACATTTCAGTAGTTTTGACGGTTCTAATTTAGTGGAAATTCCAGATACTTTTAGAGCTACTTATGGAGTAGCTATGCCAGGAAATAATGCGTTGTATTACTTTTATCGCGATACTCTTTATCCAGAAGGTAAAAAAGATCAAGCTTATTATGTAAAAGGGACTCAATATTATGTCAAATATGATTATGACACTAAGGCTTGGAGTAAACCTATTCAGTACATTACTTATCAAAGGAGAGAAGAACAATTCAATAATGAAACTATTAATTGGAATAACACTTCTGTGGCTTCTATTTTACCCATGCCTAAAGAAAGGCATAAATTAGCTATTTTGTGGAGTTTAAGGGGTAATTATGGTGCTTATTACGGCCATAATTTTTTTGGAATTTTTAATACTAAAACAGATAAATTAGAGACGATTGATGGTAAAAAAGTTGGGCCTAAGATGGCTCTTACCCTGGTTGAAAAAAAACCAACTATGAGTACAGCTGGCTCTAATCTTACTCTATGTTTAGGATTTACCGCTGAAGGAGCTCCCATAATTTTTGCAACTGATTTAATCACTGATGCTAATGGTCAACAATTTTATCAACTTTATAATTTACGATATCTTAATGGAGAATGGAAAAAAACAGTCTTAAATTATCGAGAAGCTAAAGCTGATAGGATTGTTTTATGGGATTCAGAAACTTTAGCTGACGGTAAAATTGCTCTTTACTCCTCTTTTAGACATGAAATTAAAGAGATAATTTACAATCCTTATACTAATAATATTGATTATACAGAATCAATTATTAAAGCAGATGCTAACATTAATCGTTTTATGCTTACTAGAGATAATAATCCTAAAGTTAAAGCCTCTTATATTGTTGGTAACTATACTAATTGGGCTACACCTTTAGCGACTGGAAAACTTTATTTCTTATTAAATCGGTAAATGAGTAAGTAAGATTTAAAAAATCCCCAGTATGAAATCTGGGGATTTTTTTATAAACTTTTGTCGGACCTTTGGAATGAAATTATAACATTCTTTCAGATAGAAAAACCTATAGAATTCTTCGTTTTTAATACAGATTCAAGACCAAAATCACAAAAATATAACCTAGCTAGTGTTAAGCAAGCAAGGTGAGAGTTATGTTAACTTAACTAGTTTTCCAGCAGACAACGTTGCTTCAAGCAGGGTAACAACTAGATAAGCTGATGATGCTCCAACAATAAATGGGATGTTATGATTCATTCCTATATTTGAATGCACTACTCTTTCATTTCTTATCAGTCTTGAGGCATTAATACCTCTAAAAAAATCACAACTAAGACCACCAAACTTATAACGAATTTTTCCATCTCTATCTTCTGATAAAGTTTGTAGTTTTGGACCTAGATCTTTAGTAGTAAGTCTACTATCTAGGTTAAGTATGCTCTCCAACAATGAATTGGAGTGATTCAAAATGTCTTTTGCTGATCTATTTTCAAATGCTTGATCCAAAGCCTGTAGTGCAGAAGAAATGTGTTCAACCCCTTTTTTATTTGAAAGTGTTGATAGCAACCATCTTGGAACCAATGATTCCTCAAACTGCATATACTTTATTTTGATTTCTGCATATTCAATGGCTATCCAAAGAGGCATTAATCGATCTTCTGAAAATTTTTTAAAGTAAACGAAAGCTCCATCTCTTGGATCTCTTTCTAGAGGTGATATTTCTTTTTCTTTAAGATAATTTATGTTAAAAATTATTAAAAAATGATCAATAACATTTTGAGGAACTCCAACGGTTTCAAAAAAAGCAGCTGTTTTTGCTGACCACTTTACTAATCCATCTAAAGAATATCTTCCATCAGCAATAAAATAACTTTTGATGTTTTTTAATTCTTCTTGTAGCTCTGCTATTTTTGTTTGTGTCATTTTAAGTTATTATTATTCTTTTTCTATTAATTTTATTTCTTCTTTGGTTAAGTCATAAAGCTCATAGACAAATTGATCAATTTGTCTGTCTAGATCACTAATTTCTTGTTCAAGATCCAATAAAGACTTTCCAACTTTGTTGAACCACTTATTAAGTTTATCTTGTTCACTGACATCAAGTTTAACTTTTTGTTTTTCAAGTTCTGCAATGAATCCGTTCCAACCGAGTTGGTAAAAATTGATTAAGTTTGTTTTATTTTTTAACTTAAATTTTGAAACAATAATTTCATTCAATCTACCTTTTTCAGTGAACAGTTTTGTATTTAATTTTGAAATTTTGATTATTAATTTTTCTACTTTATCCAGATTTATCTTGTTTTTGGGTAAAGTAATGGGAAAATTTGCTAGATCTCTAAGAATCAGCTTTGGAAACATTGATCTATTGGCTTTTGGATTAGTTTTAACGAAATACCATGATGCTAGTTTGCTATTGATTATTGCCAATAAATTCAGCAATTTCTGCCTATCATTTTGGGGATCCAACACATTGATGATGCTTCTATTATTTAAAAAAGTTTCTTCAACATAGGATGCATGAAAGCAGTATGGTTGGTTATTTGTTATTTCCCTGATCAATATTCTTGGTCTACAAAAAATATCGAATGATCTTGGTGCAGCTAAGTTATCACCGTATTTAAGCCAGTAACTAAATCCTTGGATAAGATATCTTGATATATTTTTTCCTTCTAAATATTTATGGGTATTTTCATCAACCTTAGTTTGGAAGTCATATGGTCTATTCCTAACATCTTCTTCATTTTGAACTGGATTTCCTTTGCCTTTTTCGTATGCTTGAAGTCCAGCCTTTACGTTAAACAAGCTCTCAAGAGTTTGAGAGCTTGTTTGAATTTTACTGATCAGCTTTAAGTCGGAATCTGATGAGAAAATATCAAATTCATAGTTTTGATTCGTTTTCCATCTTGAGCTATTAACAGAAAATGATTCTTGTGAATATATATCAGTATCTGATTCAATTTTCTTTACATCTACATATGAATTTTTTGAGTTTTTTTGGACCACAAGTATTACGGTTTCCACATTAACACTCTCAAATGAATACCCAGACAAACTTACTATAATATTGACAGATGTATTGTCTAAAATGTATTTTCTTAATTTTGAAATTGAACCAATTTTTAGTAAACTATTGGGAATAATAAAACCAAGCAATCCTTTATCTTTCAAGAGTTTAATTGATTTTTCTATAAATAAAACAAAAGTGTTGAGCTGATATTCAGCTGATAAATATTCAGAGTTGAAATATTCCTTTTCGTTAAAAGAAATTTTTTCCCTAGCGTACACATACGGTGGATTCCCAATAATCACATCAAATCCGCCTTCATCCATAATGTCTTTAAATTCAGTATTCCAATTAAATGCTTTATCACCAGCAATTTCTGGATCATCAATCAGTGAGTTACCACACTTAATATTATTGTCTAGATTTTGCAGTGGTTCAGTAGCCTTGGCAGTTTTCAGCCACAGAGCAAGCTTGGTAATTTCGACACTCTCAGGGCTTAAGTCAACTCCATATAAATTATTAAGTAAAATAGTTTTATCATTTTCTACCCAACTTAGATCAAATAAACTAGTGGCTTTCCCTTGCTTTTGTAATTCTAGTTGCTTTTCTTCATCTCTAACCTTGTATTGATTGAGCAAGAATGAATGAGCTTGATTTAAAAATGCTCCACTACCGCAAGCAGGATCAAGAATTTTGATAGTTTTGAGTTTATCAGGATTTTTTTCTAGGTATTTACCCACAGTATTTTCAACAATAAATTTGGTAATGTATTCTGGAGTATAAAAAATACCTTGTTTTTTTCGTAATGATTTTTTCTTATCAACCGCTTCACCCTCAACTTGAGCTTTGATTTCTTCTAGGTCACTAATACTTTGTTCAAAGATATGACCCAGAACATTGACGTTTAGATCGCTTTCAAAATCATATTGAGTAAGCTTGATAATTTCTTTCCAGATGTCATCTTTAATAATCAAATTATCTAAAATTTCATCATTTTTGAATAAACCACCGTTATATTTATTGATTGGCGGATCGATATCCTTAACACCTTCATCAATAGCTTTAAACAAGCCTTTAAAGTTTAGCCAGACTCGCTGATTGTTGCCAGATAGAGCAAAGGATTGAAAACTTCTATCATAGGTGGTTTTAACAATGTGTGTTGGTAAAAGGGTGGTTGAGTCTTCACAGACTAAAGTAAACAATAATCTATCTAATAATTTTTGAGTTTTTTCTACTAGCACTAAGCGATCAACCTGTGGATTGTATTCAAATAAATGATTAAGAACTTTAAGTCTAATTTCTTTGTACTGCTCATAGAATTTTTTGGTGATATTTTCTTCTTGGACAGTAGTATCAGCAGCTAAAGATTCAGTAACTGATATTTTACCTTCATTAATAAGATTATTTTTATTAAAAATGTAATAAAAACGTTTAAATTCAGGTTCTTCTGTCAGGCTAATAATATCAAATTTTTCATAGAAACCTTGGCCTCGAAGTTTGCTGTAAATTCTAATCTCTCTAAAGTTTGCAACAATTGCCCACTTACAGCCATCAAATTTATTAAGATATTGAAAAGCTTGTTCAACTGGCGTGAGTTTACCGATTCTGCCAGATTGTTTTTTGTCTAGAGAAGTTTTTGCATCTTTAAGTTCAATGACTGCTAAAACTTTACTTGAATTTTTGGTAAAAAAGCCTAATGCTCCATCAGCCTCTTGTGCATCAACTTCGGTTTTAGGTTCTTGGTTTAAATGCCAAAGTTCTTTGCCAGATGTTTGCGTGTCGTATCCAAGAATAGTTTCAAAAAATTTAGTTAAGAATTGACCTTGAATACTAGTTTCTTTAGTACGATCAAGATTGCTGTCTTTTAGAGCTTTTTGCCAACCGGATAGGATTTTTTGGATATCTTCTAATTGTTGACCGTTAGGAAAATTATATTTAACTAGATGTTGGGCTAAAAGTTTTTTGTTGAAGAGGTTCATATATATTAGTCTATTTTATCCTGATCTGTGAAACGAATAAACACCAAATATAACCACAATTTGAGTGTTTATAAATAGATCAAAATAGTTTAGTGGTATTTATATAATAATACCAATAAATTATGACAAAAAGATGACAAATTAGTGGATCTCGTTAATTTGAAATAGTTAAGAGTTAATGGAAGTTAAGTTAGGAAAAAAATTCGTGTCTGATCTATGGAATGAAAACTTGTTTCCAGATTAATAATCCCATAACTTGTAGCGTTTTTACTAGAAATGTAAAACAAGCTTAGATTAGGTCAATCTAAACTTTTTTTATGCTTTATTATCATCAACTTTTTTCATTATGTATCCCTATTTTTGTTTTTTTTGGCAATTGCACAACGCATTAAAAATTCAAAGGTAGTTATATCTCTTCAAATTTTTTCTAGGCACTCAAAAAAGTCATTGTTAGCATTAGATATGTGGATACTAGTGTAAATGATATATTCTTAGCGTATTATATGGTAATTGGAGTTAAAATCTATGGCATATCCATTAATTATCCTCGGGGCTGGAGCGTCTTATGATTTCCAAAAGATAGGACGTTTCAGTGGGGCTAATCAATACGACTTAAATAATTGGAGACCGCCATTAACCAACAATATTTTTGACGTTGCAAGATTTTTGGAAATTATAGGAAATTATGAACATGTTAAACCACTAGCTTCAGCTATCATTAATATCACAGATAGTGACGACCCTTTTGATTTTGAAAAGTACTTATCTGAATTAGAAATACAATTCCCAGAAAGGAGTTATCCACAAATAATTGCACTGCGTTTTTATCTAGCAGAACTTTTTAGTAATGTTTCCAACAGATTTTATCGACATACTAATAACCATAACCATTTACTCAATGAAATCAACAATAGAGTCGGAAAAGCCTTATTTGTAAATTTTAACTACGATACTCTTTTAGAAAAAAACATCAAAGAGATAAATTCAAGTAAAGATATAAATAGCTACGTTTCTGGCAATATTAAAGTAATAAAAATCCATGGAGCTCATAATTGGAGATACAAGCCAGAAATAGATTTTCAAAAAAAAGATGTGTATGAATTCTTTGTATCTGGTGGGCAAAAACTGTATCAGAAATATAATAGCCAAGAAGTATATCCCAATATTATCAGAGACTTTGATTATTTTAAAGAAAAATTTAGCCTTGAAGCTTACAGAGAGCGTAAAAATAATCAGTTTGATGGTGATTCTTGGTTGTATTATTTGCCTGCTATAGCGGTTCCTATCGCTTCAAAAGCAAAAAGTGTCTGCCCGCCAGCACATATTAAAGTGCTCATCAATGAAATTAAAAAGGTGGATAGAATTCTTGTTGTTGGTTGGAGAGCACAAGATAAGTATTTACTTGATCTCATGAAGGAAAATTTGCAAGGACTGCTTACATTAGAAATTATTTCCAGTAATAAGGAGGAGGCGACTAAGTTGATTCCACGGTTCCAGGATATACCTCAGGTTAAAACAAATATCATCGTCAAAGATTACAACGGATATACTGATTTTTTGAGAAAAAGAGGCTATGAAGATTTTTTAATAGCCTCTAAATCTTTGTAAACGTTACGCTAGCTGAAGTTGTCGGGGAAACAGGACTCGAACCTGCGGCCTCACGGTCCCAAACCGTGCGCTCTAGCCATCTGAGCTATTCCCCGATTTTAATTTTCAATAAGTCTAGTATAACCTAATAGTTTTAATGTCGGTACAGTTATAATTTTTAGTTTTGGCTGCTTTTTTATATTTAATTAAACAACCCAATTGGTCATATGGTTCAAAACCATCAGCTTTTAAATAATCAGTTAGATATCCAAATTCATTTTTTTGATTTGCTTTATCTGAAGTTTTGATTAAAAGAAATAATTTTATGAGTGGAATTTTAAAAAAATAAGCTCCAGGTGAAATTTCTACTCTCAATAAATTTAATTTTAAAATAGTGATAAATAAAACAATGATTATCCCAAAAATCAAAATTACTTTTTTTACCATAATGATGATCAAGTGCCTCCGGAGGGGGTCGAACCCACACGATCTTGCGATCACGAGATTTTAAGTCTCGCGCGTCTGCCAATTCCGCCACAGAGGCAAAAGTTTTATTTTAATTTTAAACAGCTTTTTTAACAAAGCAAATTATAACATTATTTTATATTAAATCATGAACTAAATAAATATCTCCAGCCCCAATTGTGATAAAGACATCACCTTGTTTTAGCTCAGTTTTACAAAACTTGGCCAAATTTTCTGTGTTTTTTAAATTTTGGCACTTAATCTGTGGATAAGTTTGACTAATTTTTTCGCACAGCAAATCACTGCTAACACTGGCATCAAAAGCTTCTCTGGCACTAGGAAAGATATCAATCATTACTACTTCTGGAGCATTTTTAAAAGCTTCCACAAATTGATCAAAGAGTTGTTTGGTGCGTGAAAAGGTGTGTGATTGAAAAGCTACTACAATTCTTTGTTGAGGATGCCATTGTTGTAAAGCTGTAATCACCGCTGCCACTTCGCTAGGATGGTGAGCGTAGTCGTCGTAATAATAGATGCCATTTTTTTGGCCGATAAATTCAAAGCGTCGTTTAGTAGAAGCGAAATTTTCTAGAGCAGTTAAATTTTCAGTTTTAAAATCTAAACTGGCCAGAGCCGCTAAGGCATTAAGCATATTAAATTGGCCAGGAATTTTCAGTTTTAATTGGTAACTTTGATTTTGGAATTGAAAATTGCTTAGGCTAGTAGCTTCTGCCACTTGATAATCTTGTAAATAAAAATCAGCTTGAGAATTTTGACTGGCAAAACTGACTAATTTTAAGTCAGGGCGTTCTTGTTGCAATTGTTGAGCCAGTTCTAATAAATCAGCATTGTCAGCATTAAAAACTAATTTGCCATTGGGTTTAAGCTGAGTAAAAAATTGATAAAAAACTTTTTTAGTATGTTCTAAATTTTCATAAACATCAGGATGATCAAATTTTAGATTAGTACAAATAATGGTACTGGGTTGTAAAAAAGCAAAGCGTGGAATAATTTCTTCTCCATTATTTCTAGCTTGAGGGTTAATCACATATTCGTCAGCTTCAGCTACAAAAATGTCACTATTTTGGCGCCATACTCCAGTTCTATCTAAACCAATAATTTCCCCTACTCCCACACTGAAAGAAGGTTTTTTATTGGTTTTTTCTAAAATAAAACTGAGCATAGCTGAGACAGTTGACTTCCCGCCCACTCCACATACAGCAATACCTTGCTTTTGATTAAACAAACTGGCTAAGGCTTCAGCCTGAGAAAAAATTGCCAAACCGCGTTTTTTAGCTTGTTGCACCATGGGATTAAGTTCAGCTTGATGGGCGCTAGTATAAATTAAACAATCAGTTTGTTCAGGTAAGGGGTGGTCAAAGCCTGTTTCAATCTTTAAAGCTAATTGATTCAATAATGGTTGAGTGACAAATTCTTCAGCCACATCACAACCGCTCACTTTTTTATTGGCATCTAAGAGGCATTGGGCCAAAGAAGTCATGGCGACGCCCTTGATTCCAACTAGATAAAAATGTTGAAAAGTTAATAAATTAGTGCGGGCTTGAGGCCAAGAATAATAAGACATAAGTTAAGTTATTGTTTAGTTTTATTTAATTTTTGCTGAATAATATTGATTTCATCCCAAGGCATTTCTTTATTAGCTAAGGCTAAACTTTTTTCAGGACCCTTACCTAAGAAAGCTAAAACGTCACCTTTTTTAGCTAAGTTGTTAATAACAAAATCAATGGCTTGTTCACGATCAGCAATAGAAATTACTTTATCATGACCTTCAGTTAGTTGTTCTTTCATCTGACGAATAATGGACCAGACTCCTTCAACGCGAGGGTCATCGGCGGTAAAGACGGCATAATCAGCTAATTGGGTAGCCAATTTACCAATCACAGGCCGTTTTTCTTTGTCTCTTAAACCCGCACAACCAAGTAAGACAATCAGCCTGCCCGTTGATTTATCTCTTTTTATTTGTTGACGTAGAGCAGTTAAAACAGCCTCTACACCTTGCGAAGTATGAGCAAAATCAACATATATTTTGTAGCCACGTTTATTAGTTACTTTCTGTAATCTGCCAGGTACACCAGGAAAAGTTTTAATAGCTTGAGCAATATCTTGGTCAGCAATCTCTAGTTGTTTAGCCATGGTATAAACTAAACGGGCATTCATCTGATTGTAATTTTCGGGGAATCTAGCCTCAATTGCTTGATTAATGATTTTAGGCAATGAATCATTTTGGCTATAAGTTAAGATAGTTTGCCGTTCTTTGTTTAAAAATTTTAACATTTTATTATATGAACTATCATCTTGGTTAAGAACAACAGTTTTAGGTTGACTTAAAATTAGAGCTTTGGCTTGGAGATAGTTTTCATAATTGAGATGGTAATCTAAATGTTCATAGTGAATATTGGTTAAACCAGCTAAAAAAGCTTTGATACCCCAATTGCGATATTGATAGGCAGCATGAGAAGTAAATTCCAATACTAGATATTCCAAATGAGCTTTAACCATTTTAGCCATCATTTTGGCTAACATTGGTGGCTCTGGGGTAGTGACGTGTAAACCAGTATCTAGTTGTTCATCCCCAATTTGAGCGTTAACTGTAGAAATTAAACCGACCTTTTTATTAGCTGTCTTGAGTATATAATATAAGAGAGTTGAAGAAGTAGTTTTGCCATCTGTTCCAGTAATCATTAAAATTTTAAGTTTGCGAGCTGGAAATCGATATTTTAATTGGGCTGGTAAAGCTGATAAAAGTCCAGTCTTAAAAAAATGATAAGGACGTTTTAAATAATAGAGTAAATCATTAAGCATAAAGCTATTATAAAGCATTGAAAATAAACTTAAGTCTTAAGTTTATTTTCGTCAAAATATTTATTTGATTTTTCAGTAATTATTTCTGTTTTTATTTTTAAACTTCTACTTGTTTTTTCTCATTAAAAAGCGCTAAACTAAAATTAGTTTAATTGCATGCTAAATACTAGCGATCAAGTTCTGATGATTGGATGGGAATACCCTCCACACAATAGTGGTGGATTAGGTACAGCTTGTGCTGGTTTAACTAAGGCTTTAGCTGACGCTAATACTCAAATTTATTTTACTTTACCCTATCATTTTTCTAAGCAATTGAGTCATATGCAGGTTTTAGATTGTTATGACCCTCAATGGGCTGACTCTAAGCAGCCACCTTTTAAGGCTTACAATCAGCTAGTTAGTCATAAGTTAGATAAACTTTTGGATACTCAAACTTTATCAGCTTTGCCTACTTCAGAATTAGAGCAAAAAGTAGAGCGTTATAGTCAATTAGTTGAGCAACAAGCCAAAAAAGTAAAAAGTAATTTTAATTTAATTCATGCTCATGATTGGATGGCTTTTCCAGCTGCGATTAACTTAAAGCAAAAAACTGGTAAACCGATGATTGCGCAGATTCATTCTACTGAGTTTGACCGCATCCCTAATGGTCAGGGCAGTCACTATATTACTCATACTGAATATTTAGGCATGCAAGCCGCAGATAAAATTATTGCAGTTAGTTATTACACCAGAAAATTATTAATTGAAAAATATCAGGTTAATCCGTCTAAAATTGAAGTAGTGCATAATGGGATTTTTTATCAACCCATCTCTCCCACTCCAGAAAGTTTTGCTCAAAAACGGCCAGTGGTGTCATTTATGGGGAGATTAACCATGCAAAAAGGCCCTGAGTTTTTTCTTCAAGTAGCACAAGCTATTCTTAAGCAAGTGCCAAATTGTTTATTTATTGTGGCTGGTTCAGGTGATATGTATCAAGAGCTTTTATTAAGAACAGCGGGCAGTCAGCTTTCTGCTAGCGTTTTATTTAGCGGTTTTGTGCGTGATAAACAGAAAAATAAACTTTTAGCTAGAACTGATGTTTTTATCATGCCTTCAGTTTCGGAGCCTTTTGGTTTAGTAGCAGTAGAAGCGGCTTTACGTCATACACCGGTAATTGTTTCTAAAACAGCTGGTGTGAGCGAAGTAATGCCTAGTAGTATTGCCATTGATTTTTGGGATGTAGAGAAAATGGCTGATACAGTAGCTGCTTTATTAGAAGATCAAGGTTTTTATACCGAAGTTGCTGAAAAACAACTGGAAGAATTAAAATCTGCTACTTGGCAAAATAGTGCTCAAAAAATGAAGCAAGTTTATCGCCAAGTGTTTTTAGGTTGAGAATTTTATATGCCTCAAGTTTGTTTATATTTTCAGCTTCATCAGCCTTACCGTTTAAATAACTTAGATGTTTTAGAGTTAGGCAATACGACAGAATTTTTTTCTCAAGATGAATTAGATGGTAATAAATCAATTTTCCAAAAAGTAGCAGCTAAATCTTATTTGCCAATGTTGCAGTTATTATTTAAGTTGACTCAGCAATACCCAGATTTTAAATTCGCAATTTCTGCGAGCGGAGTTTTTTTAGAGCAAGCGGCTGCTTATCAGCCAGAAATTATTGATTGGTTACAAAAATTGTCCGCAACTGGTCAATTAGAAATTTTAGCTGAAACTTATTATCATTCTTTAGCTTTTTTATATTCACCTGGAGAATTTCGTCAACAAATTGTCCAACATTCTGCCCTAATGGAAGATTTATTTGCCATCAAACCTAAGGTATTTAGAAATACCGAATTAATTTATTCTAATGACATTGCTGAATTATTAGCGCCTTTTAATTTTGCTGGAGTTTTAACCGAAGCCGTGCCTCGTTATTTAAATGGCCAAAATTTTACTCAAGTTTTTGCTAGTAAAACTTCTCAGCCTTTGTCATTATTGCTTAAGCATGCCAAGTTATCTGATGATATTGCGTTTCGTTTTAGTAATCGTAGCTGGGAGGCTTATCCACTCTATGCGCCTAATTATCTTAATTGGTTAGAAGTTTATCCAGAAAATGAAATTATCAACTTATTTATGGATTTTGAAACTTTTGGTGAACATCAATGGGCTGATACTGGCATTTTTAAATTTTTCAAAAAATTTGTTGAACAATTTTTACAAAAATCTTGGAATAAATTTGTGACACCTAGTCAAGTTTTTCAGCAGGTTAATTCTGCTCGTCAAAAAAAATTACCTACTTACGATGTTCCTCAGCCTATTTCTTGGGCAGATGTGGACAGAGATTTAACAGCTTGGCGAGACAATCCTTTGCAATCCGATACTTTACGCTTGCTCTACGAGTTAGAACAGCCTATTCTTAATACTAAGGACGAAAATTTAATCGAAATCTGGCGCAAGTTGCAAACTAGCGACCATTTTTATTATATGTGCACTAAGTGGAGTGCTGATGGGGATGTGCATGCTTATTTTAATCCTTATCACTCCCCTTATGAGGCTTATCGGCGTTATAGCATTGCTTTGGCGTCTTTAAAACAAGCCTTACTTTGAAACTGAAAGGAAAAAATCTATGGCAAGAGCATTGGTTCTAGGGAATGGCACTTCCTTAGTTACTCTCGATAATCATGGGTTTGTTCGTGATTTTCATTTTCATTATGTTGGTTTAGAAAATCATGTTAGTGGTCATAAACATCGGATTGGGATAATGGTTAATGGAGTTTTCTCTTGGCTAGATGATCCTGATTGGAAGATTAACATTGGTTATAAAAAAGAAACCATGGTTGGTTATTTAGTCTGTAAAAATGACCGTCTGCAAGTCAGTTTAGTGATGGAAGATATTATTTACAACGAGACTGATGTTTTTTTGCGTCAGGTTGATGTTTATAACCATTCAGAAAATCAAATGGAAGTGAAAGTTTTTTTCCATCAAGTATTTATGATTAGTGAAAGCCGTAAACGTAATACTGCTTTTTATGATCCTACGCACAATTCTATTGTGCATTATAAAGGCAGACGGGTGTTTGTGGTCAATGGTAAAACTGAAACCGGGGTTGGTTTAGATGATTATTGTGTGGGTGCTTATCAATTTGGTGGTAAAGAAGGTACTTATAAAGATGCTGAAGACGGACAATTAGGTAAAAATGCGGTTGAGCATGGCAGTGTAGATAGCGTGATTCGTTTTTCTATTCAAGTAGAAGCTAAGCTAAAAACCAGAATTTATTATTGGATTTGTGTGGGTAAGACTTTAACAGAAGCTTATGATTTAAACACCATGGTTAATGAAAAAACTCCTGAAGGAATGATTCATTCCACCGAAGATTTTTGGCATGCTTGGTTAGAAAAGAAAAATTTACACTTTGAGGAATTAAGCGAAGACCAACAACGTTTATTTGATACGTCATTATTTGTGTTACGCGCTCACGTGGATAACCGAGGCAGCATTATTGCCAGTGCTGATAGTGAAATGATTGAATATGGCAAAGATGATTATACGTATATGTGGCCTAGAGACGCGGCTTTTATTAGTACTGTTTTAGACAAAGCTGGCTTTGCGCCAGTTACTAGACCATTCTTTGAATTTTGCCAAGATGTCCTTCATCCAGATGGTTATTTACATCACCGTTTTAATAGCGATAGAAGTTTAGGTTCTACTTGGCATTCTACTACCGCCCAAACTGCTTGGTTAAAAGATAAAATTTTACAGTTACCTATTCAGGAAGATGAAAGTGCTGGGGCATTATTTGCTTTATGGAAACATTATCTTTACTGTAAAGATTTAGAATATATTGAAAAACTTTATAAACCTTTAATTGAAAAAATCGCTCAATTTTTGGTTAAATTCCGTGATCCAGAAACTGGTTTACCTCTGCCCTCTTATGATTTATGGGAAGAAAAAATCGGTGTTTCTACTTATACTTGCTGTGCTGTTTATGGTGGTTTAATGGCAGCAGCTAATTTTAGCGAGCTGCTAGGTAAGCGTAATCATATGCGAGAGTATAAGCAGGCCGCTAAAGATGTAAAGCAAGCTATGATTGATCATTTGTTTAGTGCCCGCCGTCAAGCTTTTATTAGAATTTCAGAATATCAGGGTGAACAATTAGTGCAAAATAATACTTTAGATGCCAGTTCTTTGTTTGGTTTGTGGTACTTTGATGTTCTTAATCAAGATGATCCTAAGTTTATCTCTACTCTGGAGCAGATTAACAAAAATTTGATTAATCCTACTCCTTTAGGCGGAATAATTCGTTATGAAAATGACGCTTATTTTAGACGAGCAGATAAATCTAATCCTTGGCTAATTACAACGATGTGGGAAGCAATGCGGATTTTACACCAGCCCAACGTCACTGCTTTAGATTTGGAAAAAGTAGAAAAAATTATTGATTGGGTAGTTAAACACAAATATGAATCAGGGATTTTAGCTGAGCAATTAGATCCTTACAGTGAAGAATCTTTGTCAGCCACGCCTTTGGTTTGGAGCCATGCCGTGTATGTAGATTTGATTTTGGAATATTTAGACCATAAGGAAAAATTAAAAACCAATCAAGAAAAATTAGCGCAATTATAAAATTATGTCAATCTATTTAGCTGTCGATGCCGGCGGCACTAAAACCGCCATGCTTTTGGCCAATGAAACTGGTCAGATTTTAGCTCGGTCACAAGCCGGTCCAGCTAATTTGGGATCTGTTACTCCAGCTGAAGCAGTAGCTAATTTTGAACAAGCTCTAGCTGATTTAGTCACTCAAGCATCATTACCAGAATTACGGTTAATTGATCAAGCTGTAATCGGTATGGCTGGAGTTGATACCGATTTAGAACAGGCGCAAGCCCAAGCTTTATTAAAGCCGGTTTTGCAAAAATTTCATTGTTTGAAATATCAAGTGATTAATGACGCTTGGATTGCTTTAGCCAGCGGCACCGATAACCCAGCCGCGGTGGTTTTAATTGCCGGCACCGGTTCTAATTGTTTAGGGAGGAATAGTTTGGGTGCTCAGGCAAAAGCTGGCGGCTGGGGGCATTTACTTTCTGATCAAGGCTCAGGCTATGCCTTAGGCTTAGCAGTTTTAAAAGCCGCGGCCCAAAGTTATGATGGCAGTGGCCCTAAAACTAATTTAGAAGATTTATTAATGGAGCATTTGCAAATTTTCAGTTGGCCAGAATTAAAAGCTAAAATTTATCAACCCGTGCTTAGAAAAAGACAGATTGCTCAATTAGCTCCCCTACTCGATCAAGCCATTGCTCAGCAAGACCCAGTAGCCATTGAAATTATTGATCAAGCTCAATTAGATTTAGTCAATTTAGTGAAAACAGTAGTGGAAGATTTAGCCTTAAATCAACAAATTTTTGACTTAGTTATTGTAGGAGGTCTAGTTAAGCAAGCCAACTTCAGAGAACAATTAAGCCAACTTTTAACAGAACAATATCCTCAAGTGAAGATAATTTATCCTAATGACTCCCCGGTTTTTGGCGCGCTAAAGCTGATTTTGCAATCTTGAGTTGAGATTGTTGCTTTTCTCAAGATCAACTTATTTAAAAGTTAAATCTAGGGTATAATATAACTTATGATTGATAGAGAACGAGCCTTAATTGCCACCCTAGTTTATACCTTTAAAAATAAGGAATTTTTTAATAGCCATCGAGTTGGGGTAAAACGCATGCCTGATGAGGCAAAAATGTATGAATTTAATGGCGAAATTTTACCTAATTCTATTAATTTACGTGATGATAAATATTATCAGGCTAATCATGATGAATTTTTAACTAATCCTACTGGAGTGAAAATTGAATTTACCTGGAGAAAAGGTTCAAATAAAATTAAATTATTGTTACCAGAAGGTTATGATTTTAGAGGTGAAGAAGAAGATGGCTCTAGATTTGAAGGTCGTTATTATCCCCATAGTGATATCGTCGAAATTCGTGATTATAGTCAAGATAAAGATAAATATGTTTATCGGATCAAGTGGTAATTTTATTTTGAATTATTTTAGCCTGGTTTTGTAGAAAAATTTTAGCCCATAATTTTACTTTTTTAAGTTTTTTTGTTATAATTAGATACGTATCTAATAAGTAACGTTTATTCCAACAGCGGATTCAAATTTGACTTGTTAGAGTTCTTTAAAAAGAAACTATTTATTAGACTTACTGCGAAATAAGCCTTTCGGCTACAGAATCGCTCTTTAGGGCTGTAAAGCTTGTTTTCTCGCTCGAAGTAGCATGGCTACTACTTCGCTCAAAAACAGACCTTTTCGCTCTTAAATATCGATTCTTCACTGCGAAATTTTATTTCGCAGTAAGTCTATTTTTTTGACCCAATAAAACAAGGGAAATTAGTTAAGCTTAGTTTTGGTTTAAATTTTTTTAAAGCCAAGATTTAAAGTTAAAAGCTTAATTAATCTCCCTTGTTTTAAATAAAATGGGACCCAGGCAAACATGAATGGCCTGGGAAGCTTAGGAAAAAAGAGGTTTGGGATGAATGTTTATCAATGGTTGAGAGTTGGACGGTGGATTGGAGGAATAAGTTTTTTCCTTGCGTTAGGGGCTTTGTTTGACTTACTATCTAATAGGTCCCTTTTTTTTGTTTGGATATTCCCCTTGGGGGCATCTTTATTTTATTTGTGGCTTAAGCGTGTAGCTTATGCCACAAAAAAATAGTTTCTTTGTTTCTAGCGGCCGGTTTTACACTGGCCGCTTTTTTTTGGCTGAAAGTGATATCAGTGGATCTGAAAGAGTTGAAAGTTAATGAAAATGAGATAGTTTCTCATTAATATTTTATTTGAGTTTTACTTTAGTTTCATATGTTTTTTCTAGCTCTGAGTTTACAAAATTAGGTTATAAAACCATGAGTTCCAAAACCCTGAGTTCGCAAACGAAACGCACCATTAGTTAGAATCCTATAATATTGCTTTTTAAGTGATACTTTGATATACTGGTTACATATAAATAAATTAAATTTTTCTTAAAGCAAGAAATAATTTAGTTTAAGTACCTTAAAAGAAAAACTAATTACAGTTTTAGAAAATGGGTAAGAGATAAAAGCTAAGTTTTAGTTAAACTTAGTTGTTATCTCTTACTCAAATCTGGCCAGGTTCTGGCCAAAATTCAAAGACGGAGGCAAAAAATGATTGCTTTAGTGTTTGCGTTAGTGGGAGGTGTTGCGGGGGCCAGTTTGGCCCAGTATTGGGGGATGGGTTTTTTCCCAGCCGCAGGATTGACAATTTTGGGAGCCCTCCTCTTAGGAGGAGGCTTTAACATAGCCAGGGGGGTTTGTCCCACTCCATCCTGGGATTTTGCCACTGGGACGTACACTAGGGAGGACACTATTTCATCTCGACCAGGAACAGGAAGCGGGAAAAGCCCGCAAAATTAGTTTTTCCCCAATTTGGCAGGTTTAACACCCTGCCATTTTTTTTGCTTGTTTAGCCTTAATTCCTCAATTTCTTTTTCGTCACTTTCCTCGTCACTTTCATTCATATACTAAATTTATGTCAGCCAAAATTTCTACCGCCGTTTTATCAGGTTTACAAGCCAAATTTGTCACTGTTGAGGTTGATGCCAGGATGGGTTGTCCGCAATTAATCATGATTGGTTTAGTCAGTCAAGAAATTAAAGAAGCTAAAGAAAGATTATTGTCTGCTCTCTCTAACTCTGGGGTTAAGTTAAAACACAAAAGAACCATCATTAATTTAGCTCCAGCTGATTTGCCTAAGAGTGGTGCTAGTTTAGATTTAGCCATGGCAGCTGGTTTATTAGTTGAGGCTAAAGTTATTCCAGCTTTTAAAAGCACTACCCTGTTACTTGGTGAGTTGGCTTTAGATGGTGGGCTTAAAAAGGTAAAAGGTTTTCTTTCTTTAGCTTTGGCTGCTCAAAAGCAAGGCTTTACTCGGCTTATTTATCCTGCGGCGAATAATCAAGAAGCCATTTTACTTGAAGGTTTAGAGCTTTGCCCCATCCTTAATTTACAACAATTAATTAATTGTTGTCATAACTTGAGTGCTTGGCCCAAACTGCTAGCTCAATCAGATAAACCTCAAATCCAAGAAACTCCGGTGTTAGATATGGTTGATATTGTGGGGCAAACAGAAGCTAAACGAGTGTTAGAAATTGCCGCAGCTGGAGCTCATCATTGTTTAATGCTAGGGCCTCCTGGATGTGGCAAAACCAGCTTAGCTAAAGCTTTCTTAGGGATTTTACCTGCATTGACTCAACAAGAGTTATTAGCCATTTATCAGTTAGCCAGTTTATTGGGTAAAGATTTATTAGCTCAACGTCCTTTTCGTAATCCTAATAGTAGTTTAACTAAAGTTGGGTTATTGGGTGGGGGCAATCAACTTAAACCAGGAGAAGTAACTTTGGCTAATCAAGGTGTGCTATTTTTAGATGAATTTTTTCAGCTTAAAACTGAAGCGATTGAGGCGTTGCGTCAGCCTTTAGAAGAAGCACAACTTATTTTAGCTAAGGGTTTAGAAAAAATTACTTATCCAGCCAATTTCATTTTATTAGCTGCTAGTAATGCTTGTGAGTGTGGATTTTTAGGTTCTAGTAAAAAAGCTTGCAAGTGTTCAGCTTGGCAAATTAATAAATTTAAAAAGAAATTATCTGGGCCAATTTTTGAACGGATTGATTTAAAAATTTTTTTAACTGAAGAAGAGCAGGATCTATTTACGCCACCAGCTATTCCTTTAGAATCTTCAGCTACTATCAAAAAAAGAGTGGAATTAGCCAGGAAAGCTCAGCAGGCTCGCTTTAAGGGAACTCCTTATCAGACTAATAAAGATGTGCAGCTTAATGATTTAAAAAAGTTTTTTAGTTGTACTGATCAAGCTAAGCGCACCCTCAATTTGGCATATAGCAATTATGGTTTTTCTTATCGAGTCTATAGTAAGGTGCTAAAAATTGCTTGTAGTATTGCGGATTTAGCAGGTCAAGCAAAAATTAATGAGGATGCTATTCTAGAAGCTCTACTTTATCGGGCAGAAGATCAAAGTTTAGATTAAGCTACTGGTTAAACCAATCAAGCCAATTACTAGACAGTACCAAGCAAAGATTTCTAGTCTAGCTGATTTGATAACCTTTTTAAAAATAGTTAAAGTGGCAAGGCCCACTAGAAAGGCGGTAATAAAACCGACACTTAAAATTGGCCAGTTAAGGTTTAAATTAGGTGTTTCTAGTAAATCTTTTACTTCCAGTAAAGTAGCGCCTAAAATGGCTGGTGAGCCTAACAAAAAAGAAAATTCAAAAGCCGTTTCTCTGTCTAGACCAGTTTGCAAGCCAGCAAATACTGTAGAACCAGAGCGAGAAATACCTGGAGTAATGGCTACGGCTTGAGCGAGACCAACCAAAAAGCTATTTTTAAAAGTTAAAGGTTGAGGGTCAGTTTGAGTTTTTAATGCTAATTTTTTATCGCTGAAAAAATTTAAGCCAGCGGTTACTAAGAGCATTAGTGAAACTAAAGGGATACTAGTAAAGATTTGATCTAAAAAATCAGCTAAAAGAAAGCCAACTAAAACAGTAGGAATATTGGCTAACACAATCATTGCCATGGTTTTTTTATCTAGATGGATGATTTTTTTCCAAAAGAAAATTAACACTGCCAATAAAGTAGCAAAGTGAAGCAATACATCAAAAGTAACTTGAGCTTCAGCTAAGCCAAACCAATTTTGCAATAACACTAGATGTCCAGAACTAGAAATTGGTAAAAATTCAGCAATACCTTGAACAATGCCTAAAATAAACGCTTGGAGTAAAGTCATAAAGAGTTTTCTAGCTTTGGGGCAAGTTATGTTGCCAAGTTATTTTTTACAATAGACTTACTACAAAATCTTATTTCGCAGTAAGTCTAATAAAAATGCGCAACCTGTAAGCCGGATTCTGTAATAAGTAATGATCTATCTATGCTTGGTCATTATTACCTCGGCAAAGCCTATAGGGAACAAATCCATTAAGGTAAAGATCGCCAATTGCAGCGGGGAGGATTGCCTGGTTTACTTGCGTAAACCAACCCAGTAGCTTGGTCGTTTCATCAGGCGCCACCCTGCTCGTTTCTGTTGCTCTAAACTGTCTTTGGCAAGCCAAAGCCCTGACTTTCATCAGGCACCCTTTGTTCTGCTGTCCGGACTTTCCTCTGCTTATGCAGCCATTACCCGGTTGCGCAAGTGTATTATAGTATGGTTTACTATCTCTTGTAAAAACAAATCAGAAAGGTGATTTATGGACAATGATGTTAAACAACTTCCAGAAGACGATACTCAAAAATTAGAGGCAGGTGATGAACCGGCTAAATTAGAAACAGGTGATGATTTAGCCATGGCTGCTTTGTCACAGGCTTCTACTGAGAATATGGCTACAGCTGATTTAGATGAAACTCAAGCTTCTGACCAGTTAGCAACGACTCTTAATTCATTACAAAATTTAATTGAAAAATATGCTAATCAATTGACTGAGCTGAGTAAACAAGTTAAAGAAAAACGAGAAATGTTAAAGAATGTATTTGATAATGACAGTAAATTAGCTGAAGTAAGCGAACAATTAGAAACTTTTTCTACTCAAGTTAAAGAAAGACGGAGCCAATTACAAAATGATCCTCAAGTAACTAAGCTCAAAGTAGAAATTGGTGAATTAAATGATAGTAAGAAAGATATTGAAGAAAGTTTAAGTAATTATTTAGTTAATTATCATCAGTTAACTAATTCTACTAGCTTTGATACCAGCGATGGTGATCAGTGGGATTTTTCAATTAGAGCTAGAATCAAGAATCGTAAATAACTAAAAAGCCCCTCAAATGAGGGGCTTTTCTTTACCAAGCTTTTGAAGCTTGGCTCTGATTCAAATTAATTAAGCATTTAATCTTTGTGTAATTCTTTCAATGACTTGCTCTGGAGTGTTTTTCATTCTCTTTAAGCTATGCATTCTTTTACGTAAACGGTTATGAGCAGCAGTTTGGTCAGCTTTAACTCTAGAAGGTTTTTTGTAATATCTTCTGTCTTTAGCATTTTGAACCACATTACTAGCAGCTACTAATTTCTTAAATTTTTTAATTAAGTCTGAACTAGAACTATTTTTTTTGGCTTTAACGATAATTGGCAAAAGAATCACCTCCAATCTATAAAATTTTATTTTAATAAGAATTTGTATTATACCCCATCTTGATAGGATTGCCTAATCTTGCTGGCTAAGTTGCCTAAAGCTTGATCATCAGCTCGTTCGCTATTATTAGAACAGAGATAACCTGGGTATTGGCTAAAGTAGCGCTTAAAGTTTCCACTTTCTATCATCGCCCAATCTTTTAAGCCACCAGTACCGTGCATGGGAAAAAGTTTACTGTGTAAATGATCAACGCCAAAGCCTTCAAAAAACATTCCACATCTGGCTACATCAGCAAAATAATGGTCTAAAATTTGAGCAGTTTTTTTGGTGGCAATTAGTAAATCTTTAATGACTTGATCATCTTGTTCAAAGGCATAACTACCATAATGTTGTTTGGGAATAACTACAGTAAAACCTTCGGTATTGGGGAAAATAGAAAGAAAGGCTAAATGATTATCATCTTCCCAGATTTTGTGAGCAGGCGCTTTACCCTGAGCAATTTGACAGAAAATACAGTTATCTTTTTGCATGAAGTTATTATAACCTGAGCCTAAAATTTTGGCTAAAAAAAATTAGCCCACCAAGGTGGCCTTAACTTGTTAGTTAGGATAACCTTCGTGGGCTCCTCACCAGGATTAGTCATTAATATATAGTCTGTTACAGAAAAAACCCATAGGTAAAAATAGTGGATGAGACAGTTTATAACTATTGCCTATGACGCCTAAAATTTTTATTATAAGATAATATATTTTTTGCAGTTTTTGCAAGTAAGCGAAGTAAGTAATAAAGTAGCTTAAACGGTAAACTAATCATTTGCCAAGCTAATGAGGCTTGATCATCTTCTCCTCTTACCCAGACGGAAATAATTAACCATTTTTGTACTTGATCTTTAAATTGGGCAATCACTTGGACATTTCTATCTTTAACACTTTTAATGAATTTTATATTAGCCTGTTTTTGAAATTTTTTATCCGGAAAATTAACAGTTTGATAAATTGCTTCTAGGCTAATACTCCGTTTTTTTAATCTTTCTAAAGCATGCGTAGTAAAAATCAAATTTTTATAATTATTCATGTTGATAGAATTGTTGAATCTTGTCCAAGACCTGATTTAAATCCACCAGGCTGGTTTCAGTTTGGCTTCTTTCTTTCCACTCCACTTGTTGACCAGTGCGTTGAGAAACAACTAAGCGCAAAGGAATGCCGAGCAAATCAGCATCAGCAAATTTCACGCCGGCTGATTCAGTCCGTTCATCCCACAACACTTCAATTTTAGCTTGAGTGAGTTGGTCATGAAGTTGTTGAGCTTGTTCTTCTCCACCTTTAAGGGAAATCAGATGCACCTGAAAAGGCGCTAAATTTTTAGGCCAGATCATGCCTTTGTCATCATGATATTGTTCCACGATGGTAGCCATGGTACGACCTAGTCCAATCCCATAACAACCCATGTAATAGGGTTTTTTGGAGCTGTCTTCATCAATAAATTCAGCCCCCTTCATTTTGGTAGTGTAATGTAAACCAAGTTGAAAAATGTTGCCGACTTCAATGCCATGTTTCTCAATCAATTTTTGTTTACCATCTTCGGTCAAAAAGCCATTTTCGGCCATAGCTAAATCAGCTAATAATTCGCAGGTAAAATCACGGTCGTAATTAACATTAATGGTATCTTTGGTGTTTTCTTTTTGCCCACCAATGAAGTTTTTGACGCTGGTGAGAGATAAATCGCCAATATAATGAACGCCATCGTGGCCCCAAGAATGCACAAAGCCTGGTTTAGAGTTAAATCTGGCTAAATCTTCTGGAGCAGCTTCTTCTAACATGCCTACGGCGTTAAGGGCTTGTTCAAGTTTAGTTTTATTAACTTCTAAATCACCTCTAATGACAGCAATAAAAAGTTCTTTAGTTAAGCGATGTTTGTAAACTACATTTTTAAGGAAACGCCACTTGGGTTGTTGATAATGTTTTACATTATCGTCCATACTTTGCACCCATTCTGGTTGATCAATAACCTGCAATTCTTTGACTTCCTCTTGAGGATTCATTTGGCCACGATCAAAAGCGGCTACGTCTTCATGGGCAATGTATTTACCATCTTCACTGACAAAAAAGCGACCTTCTCCTTGAGGATGTTCAACTTGAAATTCATGGCAATATTCACCGCCGATATATCCATTATCAGCTTCTACAATGTAAGTTTTTAAACCTAAGCGTTCAAAAATAACGCTGTAAGTTTGTTTCATCACAGCATATTCATGATTAAAATCAGTTTCATCACGATGAAAAGAATAAGCATCTTTCATCATAAATTCGCGGACTCTTAGCAAGCCGCCGCGAGCGCGCAATTCATCACGAAACTTGGTAGAAAATTGGTAAATGTTAAAGGGTAATTGTTTGTAACTAAGATTCATTTTGCGGACTAAATCCACAAACATTTCTTCGGCGGTGCCGCCTAAGGCAAAATCAGCTCCACGTCTGTCAGTAATTTTCATTAACTCAAAGCCAGTGGTATTGTTACGATTAGTTTCTGCCCATAATTCTAAAGGATGCAAAAATGGGGTGATCATTTCTTGAGCACCGGCTTTATCCATTTCTTCTTTAATGATGGTTTTAATTTTTTCGTGCACGCGCCAGCCTAAAGGCAAAAAATAATAACGGCCAGCTGTTGATTCTTCAATGAAGCCAGCTTTAATTAAGAGTTGATGACTAATCATGGCAGAACCAGCTTGTTTGCCATAACGAGTTTTACCAAAGAGTTTTGAGTAACGCATATTTATTTTCTATTGCCAGCTTGCTAATACATCGGAAAAAAGTGGCGAGATATCAATAGTTTTTATTTTATCATTTAATTGTGGATGATAAATGGAATTAGTAATCACAACTTCGTCAACTACACTTTGAGCAATTTTTTCTTGAGCTTGATTACAAAATACTCCGTGAGTAGCTAAAAAATGAACTTGTTGAGCGCCATTAGCTTTAAGAATTTTCGCTGCTTCTACTACGGTAGAACCACTCATAATCACATCGTCAAAAATTAAAGCAATTTTATTTTTAACATCACCATGGACAGCCGTGGTTGTAACTTGACCAGTGATTAAGTCACGTTGTTTATCAATATTAGCTAAGTTGAGATTGAGTAATTTGGCAAAAATACGGGCTCTTTTTAAGCCACCAAAGTCTGGGCTAACCACCACAGCTTGGCTAAGATCATAATGATTGCGACAATAGTCAGCATATAAATCTATAGCAGAAAGGAATTCAGTTGGGACTTGGAAAAAACCAGGGATACTATTGTTATGTAAATCTAGTAAAAAGATTCTTTTGACATAATCTTTGGAAAGTAAGTCGGCAATAACTTTAGCAGAAAGTGCTTCTCCAGGTCTAAAAACTTTATCTTGAAGCGAATAGCCTAACCAAGGAATTAATAAAATGACTTTTTTAGCTCCTAATCTTTCTAAAGCATCAATCATTAACAGAGTTTCAATAATATGAGTATCAACTGGTTTTGTAAAAGATTGTACTAGGCAGACATTTTCACCACGCACTTGGTCTTTAATCCAAACACGTCTTTCATCATTACTAAAATCAGTGATTTCTGTTTGCAGTAAAGGGAGATTTAAGGCTTGAGCCAAGTTTTGTGCTAAAGGTTGGTTGGAAGATCCGGCAAGAAGTTTCATAAGATTATTATATCAGCAGATCTTAGTGCTTTTTTAGCTAGTTCGCTTGGCCATGCTTGCCAAGTCTAGCTAAACAAATTTTGCAGAATTTTTTGCATTTTTTTTATATCTGCTAGGTTTAACTGGCCAATTTTAGCTTCTAACCTTTTTAGATCAATGGTCCTGATATACCAAGTTAGTAAAACTGATGGTTGATCTAAACTAGGGTTATCAATGACTAATTCATAATCAGGGTGAATAATTTTATTGCTAGTTGTTAATGGCACAATGCTGACAAATCTAGAATCTAGGTCATTGATTTTATGACTAATAATCACTGCTGGCCGAAAACGTTTAATTTCATTACCATAGCCAGGATGAAATTTTACTAAAAAAATGTCACCAGTTTGATATTGGCTAGATTTTTTCATTTTATTGATGATCTCTTTTTTCTAAATAGCTCCACATTTCGTCTAAATCTTCTTGCTCTTGAAGTTGATGCAGTAAAATTTCTTGTTGATCTAGGTAACGATAGTGATCAAGTAAAGCTTGCACAGCTAGCTTAGTTAATAGTTTACTGCGATCAATATGTGGAAAAATACGAGCTAATTCTTCTACAATAAATTTAGGCATTTTAACTTGAATCCGTTGATCGTTATTTAATTGACCATAGTTGAGAGCTACCGCAATATCATTTAATTTAAGATAGGTATTTTTAATTTTAGGATTATAAGTAATGGAATGTTTAGAAGATTTCTTATCCATGTGTATATTTATACACACAAATTATTTAGCAAACAAGCACCAAAAACCGCCTCTTTCGAGGCGGTTTTGCAAAACGTTGTTAAATTAAGTTTTATTCAACTTCTACTACAGACATAGTGTCAGTAGTGCCTTCTTGAATATTTTCACCATGAACAACTAAGAGTTTTTGACCTTTTTTCAACCAATCGGCTTTAGCTAATCTTTTAACTAATTCTTTAGCATTAGCTACTTTGCTCCCAAATTTTTCCACTAAGTGAGGTTGAGCTGCATAATAAAGAGCTAATTTATTAGCGACTCTTTCATCATCAGTGACGACGTGCACTGGAATGCCGGGTCTAGTTTTAAGAATTTGAGCAGCGGTTTTACCGGTTTTAGATAAAACTAAAACAGCATCAAGGCTATCTTCTTTAACTCTGATTAAGTAAGAAGCGGCGTCAGCAATAGAAAAATCACTCCCATTGTAGAAATCTTCTGGTAAATCAGTTTCTACTAATTTTTCATTAAAAGCAGAAACTTTAGCTTGCACAGATACACATTTAACTGGATATTTACCTAAAGTGGTTTCACCAGAAAGCATTACGGCGTCAGTGCGATCAAAGACGGCATTAGCAATGTCGCTAATTTCGGCTCTGGTTGGAGAAGGATTTTCAATCATTGATTCCAACATTTGAGTAGCAGTGATTACTGGAATGCCAGCAACTCTTGATTTTTCAATCATCACTTTTTGCCAATAAGATAATTGTTCATAAGGAGTTTCTACAGCTAAGTCACCACGAGCGACCATAATGCCATCAGATTCGGCAATAATTTCATCAAGATTGTCTAAAGCAGCTTGATTTTCAATCTTAGAAATAACTGCAGCAGATAAATTACGTTTCTTTAATTCTTTACGTAAAATTCTGATATCTTCTTTGTTACGGACAAAAGAAAGACCAACGTAATCAACTAATTGATCATTAGCTCCATCTAATTGAGCTAAGTCGTTGGCAGTTAAAGAAGGCATATCAATCACCACACCTGGAGTGTTTAAAGTTTTGCGATGTTTAACAGTAAAATCACTAACTGCTTTAGCAACTACATATTTGTTTTTGTAGTTTTCCACAATTTCAAATTCACCGTTACCATCATCAATAGAAACTTTATCACCTTTCTTTAAGGCATCAATGACATTTTGAGGGATAAAAACTAAATTGTCTTTTTTAAGATTTTTGTCAGTTGTAAAAACAGCTTTTTCACCAGCGGCTAATTTGAAGCTAGCTTCACCTGGTAAGTTAATTCTGATTTCAGGACCTTGTAAGTCAAGAAGAATAGCAATATTGACGCCTAATTTTTTAGCAGCACTTTTGGCACGTTTCATTCTTTCAATATGCCATTCTGGAGTTCCATGCTTGGTATTAAAGCGAGCAACGTTCATGCCAGCTTTAATCAGCTCCATTAAAGTGCTTTCTTCTTCAGTGGCTGGGCCAATAGTGGCTACAATTTTGGTAAGTTTGTTAGGATAAGTGTTGTCACTCATAGTTTCTCCTAAGTTTAATAATAATTAGTACAACCCAAACACATCAGCCATAATTAAGCTGACGCTTTGAGTGCCTCAGGAGGGACTTGAACCCCCGACGCCAGGTTCCGAAGACCTGCGCTCTAATCCCCTGAGCTACTGAGGCGATTAAGCCTGATGTATTTACCAGGCTATTATAACACTATACTAGCTTATAAATTGTAGACTTGGTCTAAGAGTCGGCAACAATAACCCCATTCATTGTCATACCAGCTAATAACCTTTACTAAATCACCATCAATCACTTGGGTGAGGCTAAGATCTACAATGGAAGATTCTTCACGACCAATGATATCTGAGGAAACAATTGGTTCGTCAGTGACCGCAATAATGCCTTTGTATGCACCTTGGCTGGCGGCAATTAATGCTTGGTTGACTTCTTCTACAGTAGTAGGACGGCCAGTGACAAAGACCATGTCTGATAAAGAACCCACCGGGGTGGGTACTCTCAAGGCTAAACCATCAAATAAACCCTTTAATTGAGGCATAATCTCAGTGGTAGATTTGGCTGCTCCAGTGCTGGTGGGAATAATATTTTCCGCCGCAGCTCGTGAACGGCGTAAATCTTTTTTATGAGAATTATCTTGGACATTCTGATCATCAGTATAGGAATGGATAGTACTCATCATGGCTTTTTTAATCCCAAAAGTGTCAGCCATAACTTTGACCACCGGAGCAATACAGTTAGTAGTACAAGAAGCATTAGAATAAATTGGGCCTTCACCAAATTTATTAACCCCAATAACGCTAGTGCTAATATTGCCTTTTTTGCCAGGTGCAGACAGTAAGACCTTCTTGGCCCCAGCTTCAAGATGCCAGCTTGCATCTTCTTCTTTTAGAAAAGCCCCAGTCGCTTCAAGAACAGTTTCAACACCATATTTAGCCCAAGGGATTTTTTTAGGATCTTTTTGAGCGGTAAAAGTAATGGTTTTATTACCAAGGGTAATAGTCCCTAAAACTGGATTTTCGTCAGTAACGTCTTTATTGGATTGTTGTTCATTAACCGTAATTGTTTCTTTAAATGGACCATAATTAGTGTCATATTTCAGCAAATGAACCCAACCTTTTAAGCCCATAGAACCAGACGTATTAATTAAAGTAAGATTTAATTTATCTTGGTGTTTGGCCCACCAAATTCTAAAACTAGTTCTACCAATGCGGCCAAAGCCATTAATGCCAATAGTTTGCATTTGTCCTCCTGTTGCTTTTTTAGGTAATTCTGAATTTAGTTTTTGGTTTGTTGGAAAAGTTTGACCAGCCTGTTGAGCCGTTAAGCTTGATGAAACTAAACTAGTTTGGTCAGAAAAACCTTTAAAAAACAGCTGCTTAATTTTTTTACTAAATGGTAAATTGAACATTATATTCAGGATAACTGAGAAAAAGTGGGTTGGCAAGAATGGGAAAAAGATAGAATCCGTTATGGTTGCTAAAAGATAGCTTTCCTCATACAATATCAGAGTAAAGTCTTTAATAAATGCCTATTTTAAGCCGAGGTGGCGAAATTGGTAGACGCACACGTCTCAGACGCGTGTGGGCGCAAGCTCGTGGAGGTTCAAATCCTCTCCTCGGCACAATTTATTGATGAAAATACAACTTGAGGAAAACTAAATTTACTCAAGTAGATGATATAAACCTGGTTCACTTATCTATAACTCCAGGTTATAATATCTTGGCTAAATTTTAATTTAAGCCCAGGTGGCGAAATTGGTAGACGCGCAGTCTTGAGGAGGCTGTGGAGTAATCCATGGAGGTTCAAGTCCTCTCCTGGGCACTTAAAAATAACAAAAATTAAATGGGTCCGTAGCTCAGTCGGTTAGAGCGGCAGCCTCTTAAGCTGCGCGTCCCGGGTTCGAGTCCCGGCGGACTCACTTATAAAAAAATCTCCATCAGGAGATTTTTTTATAAGTAAATCTGGCTGTAGAATCAAACCCCAGTGCGCGTATTTGAGAACATAGTGCACACGAGCAAAGCGAGGCGCACTATGCTCAAATAAGTGAGGAAGCGCAAGCGAAGCAAGAAAAATAACGAAGTTATTCTTGCAAAGCGAGCAAGCTCACTGTCTCCGGCGGACTCACTTATTACACTCGCTTAACCCAAGCGTGATTTTCAATCCCCTCATCATCTACAATTGTTTTATCTAATTTTTGAAAACCATTTTGAATTAACACTCCAATGGAATTTCCATTATCAGTATATGTATAGGCCGAAACATAAATTGGCCTTGGAGGTAGCCCAGATTTATTGGCAATAGTTTCTTCCATTTCTTTGAGTTTTAATAGAGCTTGCCTAACACCATTAATTGCTACTCCTTTTGCTTGCTCTTCTGGAAGATTAGTACGTTCATCGAGGAAATGTTCTTCATTAGTAAGATCATTGCCTTCTTTTCTAGAAAATTTTTCTTTAATAACATTAAAAGGTTTTTTTTCAGGAAACTTAAAGAATTTTTCTGGCCATATGTTAAATAATTTACTATAACTTATTTCTAAAACTAAAGCATTTTCTGGAATATCAATTTGTTCTCTAAGACGATCAGGATTTTCTTCTAAGTAATATTGCACCCAACCAACGAGTTGATTTTCTTTATCAACGATTCCAAAGATTAATCTTGGATCTTCTTGATTTGTCTGATCTGCATTAATGAGAAAATCAATTGCATCAGGATCTGAAGCTTCAGGTGGGATCATATTTGCAAGAGCTTTTGGATGGCGATCAATATCCGTAAATCTTTGAGTTTCTTCGCTATTATTAGGATTTAATGGTCTTATTCCATATTGCTCATCAGGGCTGGCTCTCCATGGTTCAGGATTGGTAGATATTGCTGTGTGAACTTTTTCTAACAGATCCATGGGGAGTTGATTTCCTTCTTTAGGCATATCCTTTAATTTAGCACGTAATATTCAAGTTTGTAAAATCAAAAAATTACCTGGAATAAATGATCATTTTATGTGATAATATCATCGTTCTTTAAATTGCTAGTAAAATATGGACAATTAGCTCAGTTGGTTAGAGCGTTCGGTTTACATCCGAGAGGTCGCAGGTTCGACCCCTGCATTGTCCACAACAGCGGATTGTGTTAAGATAACAACCTGTATGCCAAGCTAGCCAAGTCGGTCACGGCACATGTCTGAAAAACATGGGATCTTGGTTCGATTCCAAGGCTTGGC
>CAZYBC010000002.1:0-81639 GCA_964645645.1 uncultured Pseudomonadales bacterium | reverse complement strand
ATTTTAAAAAATCTTAAAAATTAACTTAGTGTTGCACTTCATATGCGAATTCAGGACACCTTACATTATATCAAACACTATCTTTTTTGTAAAAATTATGGGATTTTGCCAGATTAACTAAGTTTTTTAATAACTCTAAGCTTAATCGCCAACATCAAATTACCTTTACAACGCCAAAATATACGTTCCAGCTTGAGCAAAAACTTTTTTACCTAACTTGGCCAAACCAGCTTCGTCTAGCTTAGTATAAGCTTCTCGCTCTTTATCACCAACAATAATATATTTGACTTGATATTGCGCTAATAAACGTTGGCTATCGGCAGACAAGGGTTCTTCATAAATTTTCCGGACTTCTTCAGTTCTAGCTCCAGGAATCTCAAAACCGCCTCGCCATAACCACTCGTGAACTCGCCAACCCAAGATTGTTGGAAAGCCAGTAAAAGTAGATACTCTAGCAAAGGTTGTATAGCTTTCACCCACTGCTTCCACAATTACAGGTCGGCCGACTACATAATTATTCAGCCAAACAATGGCTTGATAATCAGCTGGATATTTTTCCGCCAACCAAGCTAAACCATTAACCCCTTTATATTCCTTTAAACCATAATAATCTCGATAGCCAAAATAAGGGTAGAGAAGAACAGCTAAGACAAACAAAAAACTTAATAATTTTAATGGCAATAAGGCTAAGTATTTTTTTTCTAAGACAATAAATTTCCAACTCAGCACTTGCTTAAACATTTTTTTCAGCCATAGTGTAAATTTTTCTTTAGCGTCACGGCTAAATTGCAAAGAAACAGCTTTAAACTGTGCTAAATAGGCAATAAATACAGCTGCCACTACACTCATCAAAGTCAGGCTTTGAAAAGTCAATTTAAACATTGTATTAGCTCTAGGGTGATTGGGATAAATATCTTTAACATAAATTAATTCTGGAATCACAATTAAAATCCAAGCAGTTAAAATCATGGCAATCAACAAAACTAAGTGAGCAGAGTGAGCCAACAACTTTTTTTTGGCAAACTGATAAAGCATTTTTAACCATAAAAACAAACTTAATAAAGTCATGCTCACGTGACCTGTCCACAGCACTAACAGTTGCCAGAATGGCGAATGCTCATAAGCCACCTTTACTCCTTCTGAAATTGAGACAAAGTTTAACCACCAGGGGCTAGAAACCAAAACCATACTAACGCCAATGGTAAAAGCAGAGACTAATAAAGCCGGTAAATAAACAAAATCTAAAAAGAGTAGCACTAAACCGATAATACCTAACAATAAAGCGTAAATCGCTACGTCCCAAGCACTGGTCCCCACAATTAAGCCAAAAATAGCGCCCACAACTACTGCCTGTTGCCAAAAGGTTTGGCTAACGAGCTTAGACCAACTGACTTTTTTTTCAGCCAATAAAGCTTTAAGCCAAGTATAAATATTCAGCAATAAAAAGAGAACAATTGGCAAACTCCACAGATGCGCATGCAGATCACTAACAATAAAACTATAAGCAGGGAATTCATGAATCGTCCGTTCAATAAAACGGGTAGAGTCTGGATACCAAAAATCTACAAAACTATGATTTTTGAGTAAATACCAAATTGCATGAGTATTGCCGCCAAAGGCGAGCAACAGACTGGCTAAAATTCCAGCAAAAATCACATAAAAACCCAACTTTTTTTTATTTAAATCTGCCATCAAATTACTGGCTAAACAAGCCCCTTGGCTCATGATCAAACCCATGATTACTGCTAATAACACGTTATAACCAAATTCAATTTTCAGATTTAAAAAATTTAAAGCCACTGCGCCTAAAAAATGACCAAAAGTGTAATAATTTACTTTTTCTCCAGCCAGCCACATATCCTCCAAAGGTAATTGCGGTGATTTCATGTAAGACACCATCAAACCCGCATCCATAAATTTTTCTAAATCTAAAATAGCTGGATTAAAACCACGAACAATAAACAAAAAAATTAATCCAATAGCAAATAAAATTTCTTGAGTAATAATTAATTTTTTAGCTTGTTTAAAAGTGGCTAAGACAGCTAATTTGTGTTTTTCAAAATAGCGAAAAGCTACAAATGCCCAAATAATAAAAAATAACCAAACCCATAATTGGGTATTCACAGCTAAATGAGCATGAGCTAAAAACCACACCACGGTAGCAATAACTAACCAACTAGTTAAACGGCCAAAAGCCCAACCAGCATCAATTAATTTTTTGCTAAAAAGAGCATGAAGAAAAGGGAAAGCGGCCAGTTGCCAAAACAATAACATTAGCCACACTAAAAATAAAAGCAAAAGATCATGCCAGATAATCCACATAATTATAAAATATACCACAATCATGACATGATAGTGAAGAAAAAATCAAAATTTAATCAGCTAGCCAATAAAAATCATCACCAAAATTTTTATCCAATTCAAATACTTCTCCATTTTCCAGTGATAGTACAATAAAATCTTCTACATAAAAATTTTCTTTAGCTGATGCCAAAGGAATCAACAAATAATCTTCATTTGGTGAAATAGCAAAATTATTTATGACTTCATAAGAATATTTATTATTGGCATCATTAAATGTAAACAAATCTTTTTCATAAAATTTATTTGAACCATTATCAATATTAGCTGTAGATTCAGCATAATTACTTTGGTTTAAAAGAACTAATTTGGATTTTAAAATTTTAGTTCCATAAGAACGGTCTTCTTCTGTTCTTAAGGCTAAAATTTGATTGCGTCGTGGTAAATGAGCAATTAAGCGATAAGAATCAGGGTTATTAGGGTTAATTTTTTTAAAAGTACCTCCACAATCAGTATAAAAAATGTCGTTTTTGCCACTATTTATTTCTATAAAATAGTCAGAATATCCTTTCGCCGGAATAACTTTTGTTATTGATTTATAATCTCTAGCAACAATTGGAAATTGTAAAAATGAAATAGTTCTATCGTTGGCATCAAATTTACTATAAGCAATATCAGGAAAAGTTTTAGCTAAACTACTAATCATTAAATTAGGACGATAAAATTGAAAAATGCCTCTATCTTTAGCTTCCACACCTTGCTCATCAAACCATAAATAATTACTACCAGAAGCACTGGGATAAATCTCTTTATTTGTTAATCCTAGCAATTGCTTTTTTACATTTGTTTGATTATCAATTATTAATTTATTATCTATATAAAGAAAACGATTATCACTAAACCATTTTAAGTGTAAAAAATCATTATAATCATCTGTCTTTGCTAAAACTTTTAAATCATTAGTTTGATAATCCTTCAAAAGAAGAGTTTTATTATAATCTCCAATATAATAAGTCATATCAATCGTGGGAGTTACTACAAAAGTAATCTTACCGCCATCTGGGGATGGTACTAAATTTTCAATATACAAAATATTATCTTTTTGATTAAGATATTTTTGAGGATCAATAATTGTTTTTATTTCTTCTAATGTATTTAGATCTTTTCTTATTATTTCCCGCTTATCATTCATAAAAAAAACATAGCCATTTTTATAAATTAAATGTTGAGAAGCTAAATGCTCAGTATCTAAATTAGATGAAATTATTTTTTCTTGTTTTGTTTTTAAATCGTACAAAAAGATAGCATTATCTTTTTTATATAAAATTTTTCCACTTAAATCCAAATCTAATTTTTTTTGAGTATCATTAATGTTGCTTTGACTTATTTTTGATTTTTGTGAATATTTTTTATAAATAAAAAAACCAATCAAAATTAAAATAATAATTAAAAAAGGGATAAAAACAAATTTTAAGATCTTTTTCATAATTACTATTATAGTATTATTTAAAATCTTTTATAATGATCAGGTGTTAAAAAAACAAAATTTTATTTTTTTTCTGATTTTGCTTCTGGCGGCCATTCTTCGATTTACTGGTTCTAATTGGGACAGTAACCATCATCTTCATCCTGACGAACGTTTTTTAACCATGGTCAATAATGATAGTCATTGGCCAACTAGCTTAGCCAATTATCTTAATCCAACTACTTCAACCCTTAATCCATACAATAATAAGTTTGATTTTTTTGTTTATGGTAATTTGCCACTGGTTATTAACAAAGGATTAGCCATTATTTTTAATAACAATAATTATCACCAGTTAACTTTGCAGGGGAGACTGTTGTCAGTGATTTGTGACCTAATCACTATTTACTTAATTTTTCTAATTAGCCAAATTTTAACTAAAAAATTAAGCTGGCCTAATTCAACTAAATATTGGGCTAGTTTAAGTTATGCGTTGTTAGTTTTAGCCATTCAACTTAGTCACTTTTTTACTACAGATTTATTTTTAAATGTTTTTGGCTTGGCCAGTATTTATTTTGCTTTAAAATATTCCAACCGCAGCAGAATCAGTAATATTATTGCTAGTGGTTTTTGTTTGGCTTGCGCCTTAGCTAGTAAAATTACCGCTGTTTTTTATGCACCCTTAATTGCTGTAATTTTGCTATTAGCGATTTGGCAAAATTCTGATCAACCAAACTTAAAAATTATTACCAAACTTAAACAAACTGCTTTAATAGCAGTTGTTTTTTTTGCCAGCGCTTATCTAAGTCTCCGCCTCGCTGATCCTTATTATTTTGCTTATCAATCTTGGTTAGATTACACGCCTAATCCTTTATTTGTAGCAAATTTAAAAACTTTAAATGCCTATAGTAATGCAGAGGCTTGGTTCCCGCCAGCTGTGCAGTGGATTCCTACTACTAAAATCACCTTTGCTTTAAATAATTTAATTATCTATGGATGGGGGATAGTCTTAAGTATTTTTATTTTTTTAGGTATTTTTGCTAATTTAAAAGAAGTTAAAATCGGCTTAATTAAAAACAAAAAATTAACTGTGGCTCAACAAATTCTGCTCAGTCTGTTATTTTGGACTATAAGTATTTTCATCTATCAATCCAGCCAATTTTCTAAAACATTACGCTATTTTATTATTATTTGTCCATTCTTAACTATTTTTGCTGGTTATAGCTTAAGTAAAATTTGGTTACAACTTAAAGCTCGTTGGCTGAAGCTTACGTTAGTACTAACACTCTTAATTTGGCCACTGCTGTTTATTGGCATTTATCTTTATCCTCATTCTCGAGTAACGGCGTCAGAATGGATTTTTGCTAACTTACCAGATAAAAGTAAAATTGCTACTGAGCTATGGGATGATGCTTTACCCTTGAATGTCAGCAATAACAAACATTTTGAGATTATTCAGCTAGGAGTTTTTGACCAAGATAATGAAGAAAAGTTAGCTCGTTTAAAAAAACAATTATCAGAAGTAGATTACTATATTCTATCTTCCAATCGAGCTTGGGGCAGTATGAGCAAGGTTCCAGAACGCTATCCTTTAATGAGTAAATTTTACCAAGATTTGTTTGCACAAAAATTAAAATTTAAAAAAATTGCTCAGTTTGAAGTTTTCCCCAATCTTCGTTATTTAGGGATCCCGCTTAGTTTTAATGACAGTCATGCTGAAGAGGCTTTTACGGTTTATGACCACCCCCAAGTAATGATTTTTGAACGAATTAAAGATTAATTTTTTTCTAAAATAAAAAAAGCAGCTGATGCTTGATTTTTATTTACTAAAGAATTTCTTAACTTTTTTTCAAAATAAGTATCTAAATTAATTAACTTATACCAATTTGGCCAAATAACCCATTTTTTACAAAAAATATAACTGAACCAGCTCCCTGCAGAAAGGTAATGCCAAATTTCTTCTTGCCAAACATGAGATGGTGGTAAATAAGTTTCAATTTTGTATAATTTAAAACCAGCAGATTTAAAAATTTGTTGCCATTGTACAACTGTTAATAAATTATAATGATCCTGCAAACGTCTCATGAGTTTTAAATAAAATTTCCCTAAAATTTTGTTACCCAAAAAATTCTTTTCCCATTGATCAGTCATCACTGTAACTAATAATTTTCCTTTAGGTTTTAAAATTCTATGCAATTCTGCCACATTTTGTTCTAAATTAGGAATATGTTCTAAAACACTATTAGAAATAACAGTATTGTAACTATTTGCTTTAAAAGGAATCTTATTTCCATCAAATTTAAAAATCTTTTTATAAATTCCAACTTGTTCTGCTTGCTCGATTCGGCTATTAAACAGATCTAGTCCCGCATCAATTTCATTTTGCTCAAAAATCAGACTGGCAAAAAAACCGTCCCCACAACCAAAGTCCAAAATTTTTCCTTTCATTAATGGCTTAGCTTGAAAAAACAGCGCGGCTTCAATAGGCCTAATAAATGTAAAAAAAGCAGGCCGATGTGATAAAAACTTTCTAATAAAAAATTCAACTTTAGGTAAATTGTTTTTCATTTCTTAATTTTTTTCTAATAATTCATTCCAAAATTTGACTACTTTTTCTTGATTAAAAACTTCATGGGCTCGTTTCATTAAGCGATTATTATTAAACTGATCTTTATTTTTTAATACTTCACAAAGAGCAGCAGCGAGCTTGTCTTCATTGGCTGGAGGAACAAGCTTACCCATTTTAGTTAATCTGATTGGCACTCTTACACCAGGTAAATTACTGGCTATGACTGCTGTGCCAGCTAACATTGCTTCAGCTTGCACAATACCAAAAGCTTCTGTTTGATTAATTGAAGGCAAGACTAATACATCAATAGCTTTATAAAAAGCAGCTAATTTTCCGCCTGATAAAACACCTAAAAATTTATAATCAATATTTTTTTCTTTAAGTAAGTCAATTAATTGTTGATAATAAGCATTTTCACCGACTACTTGGTCACCATAAGGCCCAGCTAAAATTAAACTAATATGCTTACTTGTTTTGAGTTTAGCCAAAGCATTAACTAGATGTTCCAAGCCTTTTTCTCTGGATGTACGACCAACAAAACCTACCCATAACCGATTTTGTTTTTCAGATAATAAATTATCTAAATAATTAACGTTGACGCTTTCTTCAGCAATCATGGGCAAGCTAAAAGCCAATTTTTTTTCGGCTAGCTTTAAGTGCAAACTGTGACAATAATCTTTAGTAAGAAATACTACTTTATCAGCTAAATAAACTTGTATATTAACCGCTAAATTTAAAACTGCCTCAATTAATTTTTCTCGCCAACTGCCACCTAAAATTACGCGACAGCTATATAACACAACAATTTTTTTTCTTGTTAATTTAGCTAATATCACTAAAGGTAAAGCTTCTGCATTGGGTAAATTAACAAACACTAAATCAGTTTTTTTAAGATTTTGCCAATAAATGAACAATGATTGAGGCGAAATAAATCCTTTAGAAACTTTAAACTTAAAAGGCATACGGATAATTTTTAATTTGCCTAATTTTTCTTGACTCTTTAATTTTTCAGTATGAGCAAAAGTTAAAATTTTAATTTGATGTTTGCTGCTTAATTTTTTTAATAATTGCAAAGTGTTGGTAGTAAGCCCAGAAATGTAAGGATAAAAATAAGAACTATAAAATAAAATCTTCATGACTTTTTTTTCAATTTAGTTAATTGTTGGACAGCTTGATAAAGGCTAGGATACTTATAAGTAAAATCTAATTTTTTATCAAAAAAATTATAAATCCAATAAATTTTAGTGGCTGAACATTTAGAAATTAGATAGTTAACAATGTCAGCATTATCTTCTATAAAAACATCTAAGCCTAATTCTTTAATCATTCTTTCTTTAAATAAATGAGGTTGCTCGTCATGATCATTTAAATAGCTGGCTTTAAAGGTTTTTTCTGCTCCAATTTTTTTTAACCATTTGTTGTAATCTTTACGCAAAGAAGCAAACCGACCAGTAATAATGTAGGCCTCAATTTTACCAGTTTCTACTAAAGCCTTAATATCATCTATACCTTTAGCTGGGAAAATACTGGATTTATGAAAAAAATACCACAATAGCTTTTCTTGTTTAGTTTTGGGAACATAAAATTCTAGTTCTGGTCTTTTAACAACATGTTTTCTTTTTAACAAGGACATTACTGGTCTGATGAGTCTAGCCGGGTTATAAAGAATCACTCCATCAAGATCAAAACCAACTTTTAATTTTTTTGACATAGGTTTTAAAAAGCTAATTGGCCAAAGCAAATTTTAGCCACGCTAAATAATTGATAGCCATCTTTGCTTTGATAAACTGGCGCAAAGCTGGTGTATATTATACTGTCTTTTGCTTTAATTGGATCTAGAGAACCTTCTCCAGGAGAAAAAAGAACATAATCAATTTGATTATCAGTTAGCTTTAGACAAAGCTGAGCTGAAGAGATAGTTGGTGAAAATAAATCTACTAATTTTGCTCTGCGAGAGTGATCATCATAACCTAAAGACCAGGCAAAATAGCCATAATCTAAGAAGGTTTTACGGCCCACTAACAAAACTGGATTATAAAAATAAGTGGTAGTTAAAAAAACAGCATCTGGCTCAGTGTAAGTTTTTAAATAAGTCATAATTTCTGAATTATGGTAATCATCAACTCTAGTGGCATAGTCATTTACAATTGGAAAAAAATCTACCCAACCAGATAAAGTTAATATAATGAAAAAACACCAAGCTAATAGCTGTAACCCTAGTTTATTTAACTTAAATAGCTTAGCCAAAAAACCAGCATTAAACATCGCTAAGCCAATTAAAAAAAAGCTCACAAATTTATGATTATTAATCATATCTGGAGAAAATTGCCAAAGATTAGCCAAAAGCCAAAAACTGCTAAAAATTAATAACAATTTTTTGCCAACAGGTTTTTGCCACCAAAAATAAATTGGCCAAAGCAAACAACCCAAGCCCAAATTAAATAACCAATAATAACTTAGATCAGCTAATCTAACAGAGCGTGCCAAAAAGCCAGGTTTAAAATGAATCGGATAAGCGCTGGGTAAAGCAAAAAACATCGGCAAAGATAAAATTAAAGCCAGTAAATAAACTTTTAGCCAAGCACTCTGTCTTAAATTTTTAAACAAAACAAATAATGCCACTGTAAAGATTAACAAAATGGCATAGCCAGCCTGATGCAAAAGGGGAAAAAATAAAAAAGCTAAACAAATCATTAGTACTTGCCATCCACGAGGTTGAGCTGGCTCAGTTTTTGGAGAAGTTAATAATTTAACTAACGGCCAAAGTAATAATAGTACTAAACCATAACTTAGGCCTAAATGCCGTTGGTTAGTAAAAACGTTAAGGTTCCAAAAAGCACTGACAATTTTACCATCCCAGGGACCAAAAGAAACAAAATTTTTTAATTGCACTAATTGAGTAAAAAAATTACTCTGTAGTGACATATGTTTAAAAAATTCTATAAAACTCAAACTGCTATTAAATAAGAATAAAATTATGCTTAATAATCCAGCTAATTTAGAAGCAAAAATTCTTTTAGTCCAAAAATAAATCATCACCAACAATAACGCAAAACCCAAGCTACTTAGTAAATTTAAAGCAGTTGCTAAATTTAAACCGGCTAATTCTAATAACCCAACCACTAAATAAAATAAATAATGATAACTAATAGCTGGCCCAGCAAATTGTGGATATTGGGGAGGAAAATTTTTACCCAAACTAAAAGATCTGATTAACGGTAAATGAGCACCAAAATCTGAATATAATTTTGAATCAATGACAAACTGATTATTTTGGTAACCAAAAGTGCTCCACATTAGCCAGCAGCTAAACACTAAACTCACTAAGCACACTAAAAAATCTAGCTGAAAAACAAAGTGATAAATTGATTTAAAAATCTTAGACATTTAATTGGCTTTGATTAATTAATTTTGCTACTTTAACCCCTAACTTTACCGCAAAATTGACACCCCGATCAAAGGGATAAACATGTTGCATACTGGCCCAATAAACCTGCTCAGTCAATTTTAAATCTGGCACCAAACGACTATGATTTTTATAAACCACGGGCTGAGCAAAATTTTCTTTAAATAACCAAATCTTGGTAACATGTTCCATAAACTGCGGATTTAATTTAGCTAAATAAGGTTGATAAAGTTTTAATAATTGGTTTTTATTAAATTGAAATTCAGGCGCTTCTACAGGCAAATATTTACCCACATATAATAGATGCTGCTGGTCATAATGTTCTTTAGCAACAAAATTAGTATGTTCCACAACTGCCAAAAATGGCCAATTTTTTTCATTAATACTTAGCCAATAAGTTTGATCTTTAAAAAATGGTTGATCTAATTGCAAAACTAAAGTTTGCGCCGCCAAACTAGTAGCTAAACTATCCAGTTGATGTTTTTTAGTTAAAATTGTTTTAGCTTCAGGATAAATTTTGCTTAAAGCTGGAAAAGTTTGAGTAAATAAAATCCGATCATAAAATTTAGTTTGTTGGCCATCATCGAGCAAAACTTGATTATTTTTTTCTTTAATCTTTTGAATTGAGTTAGAAAAATAAAATTTAACTCCTAAGTCTTCTAATTTATGAGAAACCTGCCAAGCAGCCTGCCCAAAACCACCTTTAAAATAACCCAACTTTTTAGTCCGGGTATAAATCCGCGCCCAAAACCAAGCTGCATTAATTTTTCCGGCCAATTCGCCAAATTTACCAACAAAAAGAGGTTCCCATACAACCTGCCAAGCTTGTTTACCCATTAATTTAATTAATAACTCTTTAGCGGTAAATTTTTCAAAAACTTGACCAAACGGACACAGTTTAAACACCGCCATACCAAAGCCAGTGCGCAAACGATTAACAAAACTTAATTGCCGATAATTTAATAAAGCCAGCCCCGAATCTAAACGTGCAATTTGGCCATCATGTAAATTGGCTGTACGCGTTTCCTGAAAAAAAACCAAATCTGCCAAGCCCAATTCCTTAAAAAAATTCAAAATATCTTTATCAGAAGCAAAAATATGATGATAATGTTTTTCTAAATTCCACTGCCACTGTGTTTCTTGAAAACCGCTCGCTAAACCACCAGGGTAGGGAGCAGACTCAAAAACCTCTACTTGGTGGCCAGTTTTCACTAATTGATAAGCCGCTGCCAAACCACTAAAACCAGCCCCAATAATTGCAATTTTCATAATATTGAGTATACCTTTCAGCGACCAGTAATCCCAGTCCAAAACGGATAATAAAAGCCAAAAGCAATTACGATTGCACTCAATAAAAAACTCAATAAAAACAACTTTAAACGACGCTTTTGCATCGCTGGCAAAACAGAATCAGTGATTTTTTTCATTCCAGCAGTGATTTGTTCAGCCACAATAATCATCAAAAAGGGAACAGCGGGCGTGTAATGATAATAAAACATAATTCTAGGTGAAAAAATCCACGGCAACCAACTAAGAAAATAAAAACTAAGTAACAAAATTTCAGCCTGTTTAAGGCTTAATTTTTGTTTTAATCTTTTGGGAGACAAAACTTGCAGCTGCTGTTTTAGAGCCAAAATTTTAGACTGCCCCAACCCAACAATTAAGCTACTAACCATTGCCACCACACTCAATACCCCCAACCAATTTAAAACTGGATTAGCAAAAGCATAAATCCCAGGAGCTAATTTTTTTGCGTTAGTTGCTCGACGGCTAGTCAAGATCTGAGGCTGCAAGACTGGAGGCTGTTGAATCTTCGCCTGCCAATAAGTTACTGGCTGCTGATTAAAAAACCACTGCCAAGGCTTGCTTTGATCTGGATGTAAATTATCACGATGAGTTTGGTACCAAAAAATTTGGCGATGTAATTCAGCTACATAAGCCAAACTTTTTCCTTGTAAAAATAGCTGTCCAAATGACAAAACATAAATTAAACCAGGAATCACCACCAAGCTAAAAAATAGCCATGGTAATTGTGGCCAGGCCCGTTGCTTAAACAATAAATAAACTTCTCGGCTCAAAATAAAAACTAAAAAAAATAACCCTGTCCATTTTGTTGCCAGCGCTAAACCTAGATAGCAACCTAACCAAAATAAACTCAGACCTTTTTGACGAAATTTTAGCTGCGATTTTTTAACATAAATTAAGTAACGCCAAGCAATTATTAAAGCCCAAAAAGTGAGTAACATGTCATTCATACCTACTCGAGATTGCACTAATAACAAGCCATCTAAACTTGCCAAACCAGCAGCGAGCAGAGCCAATTTTTTTTGACCAAACAATTCTTGAGCCAATACAAAGACTAAATAAATCACGCCTACCCCTAACAATACATTAGGTAAACGCCAAGCAGCAGAATTTTCACCACCAATAGCCATAAACATAGCTTGTAGGTATTTAAACAACGGAGGATGCAGCCAATCAGCATAAACTCCTTCTTCATTAGCCGTTTGCCACCATTGATAGAGACGTGGATCATTATGCAAACTAAATTTAGCCGCACTCACATGATATTGCTCGTCAAAAAGATAAGCCAGCGGTTGACTCAATTGCCACAAACGACTAAAAAGGCTGAATAATAAAATTAGCGCTAAAAAAAATTTTTCTTTAACCGACATAACTTGTATCCGAAACTAAGTTTCAACTAGCTTGGGCAATGGAGTTGTAATGAAATAAAAGAAAGATTCTTTATAGCATCATAACTCTAATTATTTTAGCAAATCTATTGGCATCTAAAGAAGCAGCCCCAATTAAAGCGCCATCGCAAACCGCTAAATAATCATTAATGTTATTTTCATCCACACTGCCGCCGTAAATAATGGCTTTAGGTTGATAGACTTGTTTAATTTTAGCTAACACAGGCAGAATTTCTTGAGGCACAGCACTTTTAGCCCCGGCTGTGGCTGTACTGATTGCCGTCCAGGGTTCATAAGCCACGATACAAGCCTGACGTTCAGCGGTAGTCAATAAAGTAGCCTGACTTTCTAAATAGGCAGTATCCACACATAAAATGGGGGTATAACCAGCTTGCAAAGCTAACTTAACTTTTTGGGCAATCATTTCGTCAGTTTCGGCAAAAAACCGCCGCCGTTCACTGTGACCAAGCAAAGCGTAATTAATGGCTAAACCTTGCAAATTATCAGCTGCCACACTGCCAGTAAAACTGCCAGCTGGCTGACTACTAAAATCTTGAATCGCTAATTTTAACGATAATTCTTCTCGATGCAGTGCCAAAGAAATTGGCCAGAGTAGAGGAAAACTAGGGGCAAGAATGACTTGCCAATCAGCTTGATTTAGTTTATTCTGGGCACTGTGCAACGTTAATTGGCTCTTTAAATCTCTCAGCCATTGCTGAGTTTGAGCGTAATCTTTATTAGCTTTCCAATTAGCAATTAAATACTTACTCATACTTAAATCATAACAAAACTATGCAGGCCTTGCTTGACCAACTCAATCCAGAACAACTCCAAGCCGTTACTCATTCAGCCGGCCCGGCGGTGGTTCTCGCAGGGGCGGGGAGTGGCAAAACCAGAGTGCTCACCACCCGGGTGGCTTGGCTGATTAAAGAACAACAAATTAAACCTCAACAAGTTTTGCTTGTGACTTTTACCAATAAAGCAGCTAATGAAATGAACCGCCGGGTTTTTGATTACACTGGGTTTCAATTACCATTTTCTGGAACTTTTCATTCTTTGTGCGCTAAAATTTTGCGCCTGCATGGGTCTGCTATTAACTTACAACCAGGTTTTACTATCTATGACAGTGATGATCAGCTCAGTTTAATTCGCCAAATTTATAAAGATCAGCAATTTGATAGCCAAACTCATAAACCTCAAAAAATTAGGGCCATGATTTCCTCAGCTAAAAATGACATGCTTTCAATAGAAGAATATGCTAATTTAGCTAGTAATAGTGATCAAGAATTTGCTGCCAAAGTTTATAAACTTTACAACCGCGCTTTAGCCGCCCAACAAGCAGTTGATTTTGATGATTTACTAGGGCTTACCGTAAAACTCCTTCAGCAAAATAAGCTGATTCTTGGTCAATACCAAGATCAATTTCAACATGTTTTAGTAGATGAATATCAGGATACTAATAAAGCTCAATATTTATTAACCAAATTATTAGCCAGACCACAAAATAATCTTTATGTTGTAGGGGATTTTGCCCAGAGTATTTATGCTTGGCGTGGGGCTGATTATAGAAATCTTTTCTATCTAGAAAATGATTTTGATCAACTACAAAAATACAAGCTAGAAAGAAATTATCGCTCTACTCAAACTATCCTTGACGCTGCCAGCCAAGTTATTGCCCAAAATACTTCACATCCCATTCTCAAATTATGGACGGAAAAAACTCAACAAGAAAAAATTATTGTTTTGGAAAATGAGAACAATGAAGAAGAAGCCTTGCAAATTACCCGGATTATCAAAGAACAATTAAATACTTATCAGCTTAAAGACATTGCCATTTTATATCGCACCAACGCCCAATCTCGGCCATTTGAAGAAGCCTTTATCCGCTATCAATTGCCTTACAGAGTAGTAGGGGGTTTTAAATTCTACGAACGCAGTGAAGTAAAGGATGTCTTAGCTTATTTACATTTTTTGGTTAACCCGTTTAACGAAGTCAGCTTAAACCGCGCGCTTAAATTAGGCAAACGCCGCTTTGCTCAATTTGAAACCTGGAAAAATCAACAAAAAAATCAAGATTTTGCTAATCTGGCTCCTTTTGAATTATTAACCCAAATTTTAGAAGCCACCCATTATTTAGATAAATACGATGAAAAAAATCCAGATGAACAAAGCAAAATCGATAACGTCAATGAATTATTAGCCGTAGCCAGTAAATTTGAAAACAGCGCTTTGTTTTTGGAAAATATCGCCTTGATTCAAGATGATTACCTCAAAGATCAACCATTTGCTCAAGAACCCAACCGCCTAACTTTAATGAGCTTGCATTCGGCCAAAGGCCTAGAATTTCCAGTCGTTTTTATGGTCGGCATGGAAGAAGGCTTGCTCCCACATTCCCGCGCAATCTGGGACAGCGCTCAGTTAGAAGAAGAACGCCGTTTGTGTTACGTAGGCATTACCAGAGCCTGCCAAAAATTATTTTTCAGTTACGCCCTTAACCGCTATCAATATGGCCAAAGCCAATATGCTAGCCCAAGTAGATTTTTAGGCGAAATTTCCGCTGATTTATTAAAAATCCAACGCCAAGCCGGCAGTGTTGCTTATCAAAAAAAGAAAGAACAATCTACCTATGACACCAAGCCAGCTAATCGCTACTGGCAACAAAAATGGGGAAATAGAGGGCTTGATGAAGAAATGGGCAATGAGTTTGGCAATAGATTTAACTCAGCAAGTGGTACTAAAACTGCCAGCAACTCCAAACGCAGGCTTGTGGTTGATGAAGACAGTATTGAAGCACTGATGAATGATGAAATGGATATTGACGAGTTCTTGGGGAAATAAAAAAAAAGCGATAAGTAAAATTAATTACCTATCGCTTTGAGGGAAGATGAAACCTACCCTTTAGGCATGTGGAGGAGCAAAAAAAGTGCTCCTCCAGGCAAAAGAGGGGGCAGCAACAAAACCGCCCCAAAGACGAGGGGGTCCATGGGAATCCCCAGTCCACCCACCCATGGCCACCAAAATAGATAAACAATGGCCGTCACAAAGACGGTTAGCCACAGCTTCCAGGTCAAATGGAACCGAAACCTCATGTTATTCATCTTTTCCTCCACAGAAAAAATTTGCTCGCCACTCCCACGCCTTGCGGGAATTTTGAGCAGTGTTAAAGAACAAAACAAATTATATCAAAAACTATCAGTAAAAACAATATTATAGGCCTACAGCACAACCCTCTCACCTTCCTTTTTCTCCATACCTTCACAGTATCCTTACAAAGCAAGCCTATTGAAAAAACATGATGTGCAAAACTTGAGTATCTTCACGAAGCAACTATCTAGGATAAATCTAATATGCAAATTCAAAGTATCCTTGCATAGCAAGGCGAACTAGAATTTACATATTAGATTTATACTCTTATAATAACTTTTAATGTTACTTCGCGAAATTAAGCCAGAAGAAAAAGATTCATATAATAGTGTTGTTTCTCACCCAATGCAATCTTGGGAATGGGGGGAGTTTAAAAAAGAAGCTGGCACCAAAGTTGAAAGATGGGGTTTTTTTGAGAATGGCAAGTTAAAAAAAGCCTTGCAAGTGACTTTCCACAAATTACCATACATTAATTACCAGGCTGGGTATTTTCCTAAAGGCTATATGCCTGATAAAGAACAATTAGCGGCGCTTAAACAGCTAGGTGAAAAAAATAATGCGATTTTTATCAAACTAGAGCCAGATGTAGCTGCTAAAGCTGATTCCGCTAGTGGTCATAAATTAGTCCATGATTTTTTAACTACTAATGATTGCGTCCCAGGCAGACATTTATTTGGTAAATATACTTTTGAGATTGATCTTAATCAGACTGAGGAAGAATTATTTGCCAAACTGTCCAGTAAAACCCGTTATAACGTCAGATTAGCTTACAAAAAAGGGGTACGTATTTTAGAAAATACTTCTGAAGAAGGTATGGAAACTTTTATTCAAATTTTGGAAGAAACTTCCAAACGTGATGGTTTTTATATTCATACTCCAGATTATTTCCGTAAAATGTGGCAAGCAATGAAAGATAGCGGCATGATGCATATTTTTCATGCTACTTATGAAAATACAGTCATTGTAGCCTGGATTATTTTTGAATTTAATGGTGATCTTTACTATCCTTATGGCTCTTCTCGGAGTGTTTATAAAGATGTAATGGCTAGCAATTTAATGATGTGGGAAATGATTAGATACGGCCAACAACAAAAATGTAAAAAATTTGATCTATGGGGAAGTTTAGGTCCTGACCCAAATCCCAAAGATCCTTGGTATGGCTTTCATCGTTTTAAAAAAGGTTATGGGGGTGATCTGATGGAATTTTTGGGTACCTATGATTATGTCCTTAACAAGCCAATCTACCAATTATTTACTTTTGTGGATAATCTTCGCTGGAAATTCCTGCGAATTAAAACAAAAATTGGCTTATAATATAAATCCGGGTACTTTAAGACCCGGTTTTTTTTAAGTAAAAATAAAAAAATAAACCTAAACAATAAAGAAAGGCTTTATGGCAAATACTCCTCGATTTAAACGCATTATGCTTAAAATTGGTGGTGAATCCCTGGTGGGTGATCGTGAATATGGTATTGATCCTAAAGCAGCAATGGATGTAGCTGACAAAATTAAAAGAATCTACACTCGCAACGTCCAAATTGCAGTGGTCATTGGCGGGGGCAATATCTTCCGTGGCATGGCTGGTTCTAAAAATGGAATTGAAAGAGCCACTGCTGACTATATCGGCATGCTCGCTACCGTGATGAATGGCTTAGCACTTCAAGATGCTTTGGAAAAAGTGGGTGTTCCAACTCGCTTACAATCTGCTCTAGATATGTCCGCTGTAGCTGAAAATTTCATTCGCCGCAAAGCTATTCGCCATATGGAAAAGGGGAGAGTGGTCATTTTATCTGCTGGAACTGGTGTACCTTATGTAACCACCGATACCGGGGCTTCTTTACACGCTTTGGAACTAGGCTGTGACGTATTAATGAAAGCCACCAAAGTTAATGGAGTGTATGACAAAGATCCGATGAAACATGATGATGCCAAACGCTACCAAACTTTAAATTATAAAGATGCTGTAGCCAAAGAAAACATTGCCATCATGGATACTGCCGCTTTAGCCATGTGTCAAGAAAATGACCTTAACTTAATGGTCTTTGAACTTTTTGAAGATGATAATTTGGAAAAAGCTGTTGATGGTGAAGATATTGGCACCTACTTAAGCAATCATGTAGAAACTGAATTTTCAGAAAAAAATTAAAAATTAAATTTATTGAAAGACACACCTGATTTTAAAATTAGGTGTGTCTTTTTTTATAGACTTACTGTGGAATAATTTTGCGGTATAATGCGCACATGATTAAAAAAACTACTAACCAACAAAAACCAACTGTATCAAAAACTGAAAAAACTGCTCCTAAGGCAGAAGCTAAACAACAAAAATCAGATTCTGTAATTGCTGAAAATAGCGACATCTTATTAACTTTAAAAGCCAAAGATGTTACAGCCAGCTATCAAAAAAATTTACAAAAAATGGCAAGCAAACTTAAAGTAGATGGTTTTAGAATTGGGAAAGCTCCTTTAGCCATTGCTGAACAGAGTATCGGCCAAGAAAAATTGATTAATCAAGTTTTACAAGATTTAGTGCCTAATGCTTATGCCGCGGCTTTAAAAGAAAAAAACCTACGTCCTTTATCTCAACCTCGCTTTCAACCAATGAAAATTGTCAAAGATCAAGATTGGGAAATTAAGGCTTACTTTGCCCTAGAACCAAGTTTTGAATTAGGTGATTATAAAAAAATTGCTAAAGAGGCCAAAAAAGCTGCTGAAAAACAATTAGCCGAAATCAAAAAAGAAGCTCAAAAAAATGCTGCTAAAACTGACAAAAATGTCAGCAAAGCTGACAATAAAGACGACAAAGTTGCTGCAGAAACTTCCAAAGAAGACTTAAATGAAAATCAACAAAAAGAAATGACTTTACAGGAAATTTTTAAAGCTTTAATCAAAAATACTAAATTAGCCATCCCTCATTTATTAGTTGAAGAACAAACTCAACAAGATTTTGAACAACTCAGCCAAAATCTCGCTCAACTTAATCTTAAAGTAGAAGATTATCTCAAAGCTAAAAATACTAATGTACAAGAATTAACTCAACAATTAGCTGCTGGAGCAGTCAGCAAACTGCAAATTGACTTCATTCTTAATAAAGTAGCTAAAGAAGCTAAATTAACTGTCAATGAAGAAGAAGTTAAAGATAAGATTAAAGAATTAAAAAATCCAGATCTAGAGAAAAAAATGTCTCAAGATCAATATTATCAAAATTATTTAAAATCAATTATCCTGCGCCAAAAAACTCTAGATTATTTGTATCAGCTGTAATAAACTGATAGATAGACTTAGTAAAATATAATCATAATTTTTACTTATAAGTCTATTTATTAAAATAATCTTGATTTAAGTTGATTTTTTTCTAAAATATCCTATAATACATAGAATCATTAGATAAAATCAATTTTTATGCAAAACTTGGGTTTACCAGGCAAAACTGGCTCTAAAAAACAACCCGTCGTCAATCCTTTTGCTCAAGCATTAGCAGAACAGGAGAAGCATAGTTTTGCCCAAAATACCCCTCAAGAAGATAATACTCTTAGTGAAGCATTTGCCAGAACTGGCAATAAAGGTTTAAGTGATAATTATAATTCATTTGAATCTAATCAATTAGTTAAAGAAGAATTAATCAAAAAACAAAAAAAAGAAGCTTTAAGAAAAAAGCTCCATGATCAAGTGAATAATCTTGATCAAGTAGACGTTTTTAATGCTAGAGAACAAAAAGTCCTTAAAGAATTAGAAAAAACTCGAGAAGAACTTAAACTTTTAAGCAAAGAAATTGCTCAATTTCATCAAGAAGTAGATATTGTGGTTACTCAACAAGTAGTCAATCCAGGACAAGAAGGTCAGTATTATCTTAACTTCTTTGCTCAATTACGCCGTTGGATTATGATGTTACGCGCTAAAGTAAGAAGCGCCAGAACTTGGGCCAAACAAGCCGCCGCTAAAAAACAAAAACAAAAAAATCTTAAAGGTGGAGGCATAGACTTCAAAGGTGCGGAAAGTAAAACTGTGCATAACATCATGGATAATTCAGAATTAAATAACGCTTATAGTGGTAGCTAAAAAAATTAGCTAAACCTTAGTTAATTGGCTTTCATCAATATCTAATTCAGCCAAAATTTTCCTAACCGCAGCCGCTTCAAAATCACTGTAAGTTTCTATCGGAAAACCTTGATTAATTAGGAAAATTAACTGACTTCTGTTGTCTGAATGATAAAATTCTGACATTAATTTTCCAGCTTCTAACGCAGCCTTATCTCTATCTTTTGTCTCTTGAAAAACCTGAGTATAAAATTTATTCAATAAATCAATAAAAAAGACTCCCATCCGATGACCAATCACATAAGCTCCTTCTGTTTTACCTAAAGAATTTTGATTATTAGCGCTAGCATTAAAAGATAATAATAAAGATATATCATCCTTATCTAGCGGTTCTTTATAGTATTGTTGATGAAGCTTTTCTACTAGATTATATTTATCTAAAACCGCAATTAGTTCTACCATAGCTGAACAGGCTTTTTTTTGATATTCCTTAAAATAATAATTTAAATAAACAAAATGACTAGTTTCTTCAATTGCATCTAAATAAACAGTCAAATCTTTACCTAATTTTGAAAAATCCGTACTATCAGCCAACTGATTACGATGTTTTTCCGGCAAATAGACAACAGAAACTCTTTTTTTAGACCCATCTTCAGCTTTAAAAATAACTCCCTAAACAATAGGTTTATTGGGATCTATTTCTCTATCTGCCAAAAATGGATTTTCTTTTTTTAAATTCTCAACTTTGTCTACCCATAAACAATCTCTAATTCTAGCTAAATTAGTTGGATCTACATCATAAATTTTATAAATAATTTCTTCAACTTTAACCATTTCGCCAACATAGCGATTGTTAGATTCTGTTTCTTTTCCTGATGAATCTTTTTTTTTAGGGGACCATCTCTTAGAAGGCTCTGGTAATTGTAATTCTAACATTAATTTTATCTTAACCCAATTTAAGCAAAAAGAAAGTGGGCAGTAGAGGACTCGAACCTCTGACCTCTTCGATGTCAACGAAGCACTCTAACCAGCTGAGCTAACTACCCAAATACAGTGTAGTATTATACCCATATCATCACTCTTTCACAACCAGATATTATTGTGATATAATTTGGCTTCTAGTGTGCAAAAAATCTATTAGACTTACTGCGAAATAAAATTTCGTAGCGCCGAAAGGCTTATTTCGCAGTAAGTCTATATATAATAGGACTTAGTGATAAGAAAAAAACCATATAAACAGAACAATAATAATCGGATCTTTATCCAAGCTAATTACAGGATCAGAGTTCCAGAGGTCAGAGTTCTATCTGAAACTGGAGAAATGATCGGAGTAATGCCTACTCAAGAAGCTATTGCTAAAGCTACTGAGCAGGAAAAAGACTTGGTTTTGGTCACTGAAAAGGCTAATCCGCCAATTGCAAAAATTATTGAACTGTCAAAATTTAAATATCAGCAGCAACAAAAAGCTGCTAAACAGCGTAAAAGTAATAAAACTTTAGATATTAAAGAGTTACGCTACACAATCTTTATTGGAGAAGCTGATTTCCAATCAAGATTAAAAAGAATTTTTGAATTCTTAACAAAAGGTCATAAAGTTAGATTAACCCTTAACTTTAAAGGCCGCCAGATTACAAAAAAAGAGCTGGCTTATGAGCTGTTTGCCAAAATTTTTGCGGCTACAGCCGAAGTGGCTCAAGTAGAAATTGAACCAAAAATCTTGGGTAAAAAGATGATAGCGCAAATTACACCGCTAACAAAGAAAAAAAATGAAAAAACTCAAAATCAAAACTAGAAAAGGGGCAGTCCGTCGTTTTAAAATAACCGGAACTGGCAAAGTTTTACGTCGTAATCAGAACATGCGTCATTTACGTCGTCATAAAAGCAAAAAAGCGATTAGAAGCTATCGTATTCCAATTCAAGTTACTGGTAAATGGGCCAGAAAAGTTAAACGTATGTTAGGGCTTGCTTAAATCTTAACTACTATTGTCAAATAATTAGAAAGAATTATTTATGTCACGTACTAAAACCGGGGTGGTGAGAACCCACAAACACAAAAAAGTCCTTAAATTAACTAGAGGTTTCCGTGGAGCTAATAACCGTTTATTCAAAAGAGCTCATGAAGCTTTACTTCATGCTGGTGAATATGCTTATATCGGTCGTAAACTTCGCAAACGCGATATGCGCAAACTCTGGGTTATCCGTATTAACGCTGCTTTAAAAACCATCAGCGAAAAATTACAATATTCCAGATTTATTAATCAGCTTAAAAAAGCTAATGTTAGCTTAAATCGTAAAATGTTATCTCAACTTGCTATTAATGATCAAGCTACTTTTAAAGCGATCGTTGATAAAGTAAGTAAATAATTTAGAATAACAAACAATGTTAAAAATCAATACTTTTACTTTCTTCTTCTTTAGCCACTGCTAATAGCGGGAAGTAATTGTATGTGTACAACAAAAATTAAACCCGCTACCAAGCGGGTTTTTTAGTATTTTGTGTGGAATAATGGCAAAAAAAAAGACAAATTTGTAATACAATAGAAAGCAATTATGACTTCAGCACCACTTGCAAACCTTCAACAACAAACTCAACAACTACTCAGCCAGTTTCAACAAGAAACAGCTAATTTTCAAACTCTACAAACCAAATATTTAGGCAAAAAAGGTTTATACAATCAATTAGCCAAAGAGATGGCTAAAATTCCCGCTGAACATAAAAAAGAAGCCGGCTTAATTTTAAATGACTTAAAAAATCAGCTAGAAACTCAGTTGCAAGGACGCCAAAATCAAAAATCCAGTGCTCAAACTTACTTAGATTTATCTATTCCTGGTCAAAAACCTCAGCTTGGGCATCTTCATCCCATTTCTCAAGCCATGGAAGAAATCACCAGAATCTTTGAGCAAATTGGTTTTACCAGAGTCCGTTATCGTGAAACTGATTGGGATTGGTATGCGTTTGAATCTTTAAACATGCCCCCAGATCATCCCGCTAGAGATGAATGGGAAACTTTCTTTGTAGACTTGCCAGACACTACCAAAGACGTGGCTTATGATGCTACTCAGCCTCGCAAGAGACATCCCAGTTTGGTGGGCGGAAAAATTGTTTTAACGCCTCACACTTCCAACGGCCAAGTGCGCGAGATGGAGCGTTTAGGTGAACCCCCAATCAGAATGATTAATATTGCCCGTTGTTATCGTCGTCAACAAGATGCTACTCATACCCAGATGTTTCACCAGTTTGAAGGTCTAGTGGTAGATAAAGGCATTAATATTCAACACCTCAAGGGCACTTTAGATTATTTTGCCGAACAATTTTACGGCCCCGGCACCAAAAGCCGGATCCGACCCTTTCACTTTCGCTTCACCGAGCCAAGTTTTGAAGTAGATTTTAGCTGTCATATTTGTCATGGCACTGGCGAAATTACTGACGAAGCTGGTAACAAGCAAAAATGTAAATTCTGCAAATCTGGTTGGCACGAAGTTGGTGGGGCAGGGATGGTTCATCCTAATGTCCTTAAAGCTGGTGGCATTGATCCAGAAAAATATACCGGTTTTGCTTTTGGTTGGGGAGTAGAGCGCACTTACACCCTTAAAGAAGGCCTTAATATTGATGATATCCGCTTACTTTATAGCGCTGATATGAGATTTTTGAAACAATTTTAAAAATGAAAAAGTAGAAATAAACCCTTATGAACATCCTTATCCCACACCAATGGCTTTTAGATCACCTTGATACTCAAGCCACACCCAAAGAAATTCAAAAATATTTATCTTTATGCGGACCTTCTGTAGAGCGTATTTACGATCGCGAAGGTGAGCAAGTTTATGACATTGAAGTTACCACCAACCGTGTGGATAGCATGAGCGTGCGTGGTATCGCCCGCGAAGCCGCGGTGATTCTTAATCAATTTGGCATTAAAGCCAGCCTCAAGCCTTTAAAATTGCCAGAGTTAGCTAAACCTAACAAAACTCAAACTTTACCTTTCCCTAAAGTTAGTGATCCAGATCATCTCTGCTATCGCAAAATTGGTCTTATTTTGCGTGACGTCAATCGTAGTGCCACCCCAGCCTGGATGGCGAAAAGGTTAACTCAAGTAGAAATTAATATTCACGAAAGTGTCATTGATATTACCAACTATATTACTCATGACCTCGGTCATCCTTGTCATGCCTTTGATTATGACAAACTCATGGCTACCGGCGGAGAAATCATCGTCACCGAGGCTAAACCTGGCTTAAAAATGGTTACTTTGGATGGGGAAGAATACAAAACTCTCGGCGGGGAAATTGTTTTTGTGAATGCTAAAGGGGAAATTATTGATTTACCAGCCATTAAGGGCACGGCCAACACTAGCGTTGATAAAAATACCAAAAATATTTTATTATGGATGGAAAATCTGCCCGCCAAAAAAGTTCGCCAGGCTTCTATGGGCCATGCTATCCGCACGGTAGCCGCCCAATTAAGTGAAAAACACGTTGATCCTCACTTGGCAGAGCCAACCATCAAAAAAGCTATTCAACTTTATCAAGAATTAACTAACGCTCAAATCGCTAGCCCACTTTATGATGATTTCAGTCAACCTAGAGCCAGCAAAAAAATTACTTTAACTAGCCAAAAAGTAGAAGAATATCTCGGTCTGCAACTTCCAGTCAATAAAGTGAGTAAAATTCTTACTGACTTAGGTTGTCAGGTTGAAATTGATAAAGAAGATAAAACCAGTTATCAACTTAAAGTAAGCAATCCTAGTTTTAGACCAGATTTAAACATCCCAGTGGATCTAATTGAAGAAATTGCCAGAATTTATGGCTACCATAATTTACCTAGCGTGGTCATGCCCACCCGCATCCCTTTAAACAAACCCACTGATACCAATTTTCATTTAGAAGAAAAGATTAAGCATTTATTAGCAGACTTAGGTTGGCAAGAGGTTTATACCTATTCAATGGTCAGTGAAGCTTTAGCTGAACAAAGTGGAAAAGCAGTGGCTCAACATCTTAAATTACAAAATCCTCTCACTGAAGATCGCGTTTATCTGCGCCAGAGTTTAATTCCTTCTTTAGTTGAAGCCTTAGAAGCTAATCCTTTAGAAGAAACACTCAGTGTTTTTGAGTTAGCGAATATTTACTTACCTAAACAAAATGATTTACCAACTGAAGATTTAGTTTTAGCTTTAGCTAGCAAAAAACCTTATCGAGAAGTGAAGGGTTATTTAGAGGTTTTATTTGCAACCTTATTTTTAGACCCAGCTAAAATTGACTATAAGCAACAAGATTTACAAGCTAAAATTTCTTGGCACGGTCAAGATAAAAAATTGCTTCTAGGTGAAATCACTTACTTAGTTGATAAAAAGATTACTGCTATTCAATTAAATTGGCCAGTTTTAGTCCAATTAGCCAAAAATCATCCTACTTATCAACCTTTAGCCAAAACTAGCATGATTAATGAAGATATGACTTTTGAACTAAGCGGGGAAACTACCTTGGGTAAAATGATTCAAGAATTGAAACACAGTGACCAACTAATTACAGAAATTAGTCTTAAAGATACTTATCAAAACCGCTACACTCTCAGTTTTACCTACCACAATCCAAGTCAAAATTTGAGTAAAGAACAGATTGAACCGCTACGAAAAAAGATAGTAAAATTAGTAGAAGCAAATTATTCTGGCCACTTAATTGGTCAATTAAATTAAAATTTTATGAGGCAGAGGCGATGGTTTGATCAAATTTATAGCAGAATAAACCGTCGCCTTCCTCAACTTAAAACTTTTTTACTCGCTTTATTAGTTTTTTTCCTACCCACTAATCTATTTATTAAATTTTTTGAAAATAGCAGTTACGTAAATGGTCTACAAATTGATTATTTATTAGTAAAATTTTATCTCAGTGATATTCTCATTTTACTTTTATTAAGCACCCAATTATTCAATTTTGTTAAAAATAAAAAAAAGCTATTTTGGTCAAAAAAAAATTTGCTCAATCTAGGCTTAATAACTATTTTTTTCATCCGCCAAATTTTAACTCACAAACCTTTAGCAGCGGTTTACTATTTAGTTAAATTAGGGGAAATGTGCTGGCTGTTTAATTTTCTAAAACAAAACTTAATTTTATTTAAAAATAAATTAATTAAACAAAGTTTCTTAGCCACAATTTTCTTTCAAAGTAGTTTAGCTCTTTATCAATTTCTTAATCAAAAACCTTTATATGGCTTCTGCTTTTTAGGTGAAACTCAACTGAATAATTTCTATGGTATTGCCAAAGCCAATTTTGCCGGCAGTGAAAAAATTTTGCCTTATGCCACCACCGCTCACCCTAATATTTTAGCTGGAGTAATAGTGATTTATACTTTGATTTATCTACACTTATACAAAAACCAGCTTTGGCTAAAATCAATTTTATTAAGTTTAACTGGCTTAATCATTTATCTAACTCAATCTTGGTCAGCTGGCTTATTGTTGCTCATGGGTTTACTAATCATTATTACCAAAAATAAATTCTTGTGGTTAAAAAATCTTAAACGACAAAAATTATTATGGTTAAGTATTATTTCAGCCACACTTTTAGCAACTTTGAGTATTAATCAATTAGCTGTTATTAATTCCCAAGAACTATCTTTAACTAGACGAGCAGCCCTCCAAAAAGCCGCGTGGGCCATGTTTAAATATCATCCTTTTTTAGGAGTGGGTTTAAATAATTTTACAGCTAATCTTAATAACTACACTCAAGGCCATCTATTAGACACCTTTGTTCAACCAGTTCATCACTTACCTTTATTAGTTTTAGCGGAAAATGGTTTGCTCGGCCTCTCTCTGTTAAGCGCTTTATTTAAACTTAACAGACCTAGAAATTTAAACCATAAAAAACTAATTAAAATTAGTCTAATTTTTTTGCCACTAATTCTATTGGATCACTACTTGCTTACTAATCAAGTTGGTCTACTTCTAGCCGTTCTAAGTCTCAATTTATTCTAAACTACTCTTTACTTTTAGCTTCTGCTTGAGAAGTAGAAGTGGGAGTGGGAGTTGGAATAGTTGTTGGTACAGCAGTTGGAGCTGGAGTAGGAGTGGGCTCTGGAGCCTTCCAATCCTGTCCACCTGTCCCAATCTTGACCTTACTAGTTTCAGCCCATTTATCAGCTCTAGATTTAGCTCTAGCGTAAATTTCATGCTGACCACCGCCAAAATGAATCTTACCTTTATATGAACTACTATCAATTGATTCGCGCAAAGAGCCATCTACCCAAATTTCAATTTTAGCAATGCCTACGCCACTACCAGCTTGTATTTCTACTTCAAGATCTTCTTCACTATATGATTTTTCATTTTCTGGACGAATTAAACGCACAGACACGTCATCTTCGTTGCCACAATATTCAGTAGGCACTTTATAACGGCTATCATCTTGACCATCAATCCAAGCTTGAATGCCATTCTGCCAACGATTAATACCATCTTCACTAATTGGATCAACTTCTTGCAAGAAAATAAATTCTCGTTCGTCAAAATCACCAGCTGAAATTCTAGCTTCATTAGCTAATTTATTTTCTCCTCGGCAAAGTTTAACTTTTTGGTGAATTGGATCTGGGGAAGGGGGAAGCGTGCCACGAATGACATATTCCTTTTTAGTAGGAAAATCATCATGCTTAGGATAACCAGATAAACTGTCAACTTCCACTTCCTCAATGCCAGACGGAATCACCCAATCTGGTGCTTGATAGCCTTTAGCCAAAGCCGCATTGATAATTTTTCGCCAAATTGGAGAAGCACCAGTGGTACCAGAGGCAACTCGATTCATTGCACTATTATCATTGTTACCCACCCAAGTAACGACAATCACATCTTGACTCCAACCAATTGTCCAGTTGTCACGCATATCGTTAGTGGTTCCAGTTTTAACGGCAATTGCTTTGCCAGTATTTAACAAAGAATTAGCCCCAAACGCTGCACTACGAGCACTGTTATCAGAGAGCACATGATTAATCAAAAAAGCTTCTTCTTGGCTAATCACGCGTTGACCTTCTAAAGGTTGATATTCATACAATAAATTACCAGCACCATCTTCTACTTTAAGAATCGCCACTGGCTCAGTTTTCATCCCTCCATTAGCAAAAGCGCTATAAGCAGAAACTAAATCAATCATGTAAACTTCAGCACCACCAAGGGTAACTGCATAGCCAAAACGTTGTTTGTTTTCTGGGCTTGGTTCAAGAGTCCGAATCCCCATTTTATAAGCTAAGTCCAAAAAGTAATCCACCCCCACAATAGCCAGAGATTTTACCGCTGGCACGTTAAGAGAGTTACCTAAAGACTGACGTAAAGAAACTGGACCTCGATACTTACCATCATAGTTAAGTGGTTCATAAGCCTTAATTAAGGAGTTAGGCACAAAATTAGTTTTAGCATCCACTAAAATAGTTGCTGGAGTATAACCATGCTGAAACATCGCCAAATAAGTAATCGGTTTGATCGAAGACCCAGGCTGACGTAAACCATCAACTGCCACATTAAACTGCCCACCGCCATGTTCAGTATCAAAATAATCGCGGCTACCAACCATCGATAAAATTTCACCAGTTTTAGGATTTAATACCATCGCCGCCCCATTAGTAATGTGATAATCATATTTACTCTCTTCTAACTTTTTCAACTCATCAGCCACAATTTGCTGGGCTTCATTATGAAGAGGCAAATCTAAAGTTGTAGTAACTTTTAACCCACCTTTGTTAACTGTTTCTTCACCAAACATTTCTTCTAACTGATCTCGTACATAAAAAACAAAATGAGGCGCTTTAATTTCAAAGGCTTTTTTTTCAAAAGTTAAATTTTCTAAATCTGCTAAAGCCTGTTCTTGTTGCAAACTAGTAATATAACCTTGCTCTAACATACTATGTAAAACTCCAGTTGTTCTCAATTTCCAAAGTGGCTGACCAGTTTCATCTGTTTTGCCGCTATATGGAGAATAAGCCGTAGGACGTTGAGGTAAACCAGCCAAAAAGGCTGACTCCACCAAATTCAAATCTGAAACTGATTTATTAAAATAAATTTCCGCGGCTGTTCCAACCCCCCAAGCAGTACCGCCATAAGGATTTTCATTAAGATACATAGTCAAAATTTCGTCCTTAGAATACTTACGTTCAATCTGAATAGCTAAGACTAATTCTTTAAACTTACGTGCAAAAGTTCGATCATTAGTCAACAAAGCATTTTTGACTAACTGTTGAGTAATGGTAGAACCACCAACTATTCTTTGTCGGAAAACAATATTATAAGGAATCCGCAGAATGGTCATAAAATCAAAACCACCATGCTTGTAAAAATCTTTATCTTCAATAGCTACTGTGGCATTTTTTAAATCTGTACCTAACTGTTCAGTAGTCACCGGATTACGCCGTTCTTCTTGAAACAAATCATAAAGCAACTCACCATTGCGGTCATAAATTTTAGAACTAAAACCCTCGCGGCGAGCAACTTCTCCTGGCTTAGGTAAATCTTTAGAAAAATAAGCAAACATCACAAAAAAAGCCACCACCCCCAAAATTACTGCCCCTAAACAAGCAAAAGCAAATAATCTGAGTAACTTAATCATTCGTAATTTTTTATCTTGAGGTTCATTCCAGGCTGGATAAATTTTAGTAATTAATTTGTCTAATTTGGAAGTTTGTTTTGCCATTCTTTTTTTTGCTAAACGCCCCCATCTTCTGGCAGAGTTGCTCTGCAACCAAGTTAAGGGAGAACTAATGTTACGCCAAAATGCTGAAAAATTAATTTCCATAATGTTTAATTTTAGCATTTTCTGATGATCTTAGTAACTAGAGCTGATTTAAACGTCCTATAATTTGCAAAAATGCCTAAATAGTGCTATAATTGCTTGTTGTACGAGATAAAATTAATCATTTTTCTCATAAAGCTCTTTAACAAAACAGCGTTTATAAGAACCATGGTAAAGATAAACCCTTGATCAAAGCGATCACTGGCTAACTTGTCTTTACCAAGTTCTTATTAAGCGCACAGATATAAAAAGTAGGGGAAACTAGGCAGTCAAACTCTTAGTTTTCTAACTAAGTAGTTTTAAACTGGCTGTTTAATTTCCCTTACTTTAGCCATCTGCTTTCAAAAAAGGCAGATGGTAAAAAATTTATGAGGAGGTATGAAATGTGGCAACAGCAATTGGCATCTCAGGGATTCTTTTTACTGTTCGGATTTTTCGCAATTTGTGGGATCGTAAGTGCAGTCCTTTCGACCGCACGAAAATCTCACTAGCCCCCCCCCGCACTTAGGGGGGTAACCATTCCCCCCTAAATTTTTTTAAATAATCTGTGCGCTTTTTTTGTGCCTATTTTTAAACATAAGTGTTACAAACACAATTCAAACAAAATGGCTTGCAATACTTATGCTTAAATCCAGATCATTGAAATAAAATTGCTTAGAAAAGCCAAGTACACTGGTGTTAGAACTAAATGTTTAATAAAAAATCTGATTTTAAAAATAAAAAATACTTAGCCAGCAATTGACCTATTCTTAAATAAAAACTAAACTAGAGCTATGCCATCTTCAGAAGATCGCTCTCCCAGCAAACCAACAAGCAAAGAAAAAGAGTTTTTTACTGTGGGAGAAAGAGTGACAGATATTGCAATAAGAGCTGGACTAACTCTTCCAATTGTTTTTACTCTTTATACTATTTTTCATCGCTTTTTTCCTCAAGAAACTCCATCTCCAACCCCAGTGGTACTTGCCACAGCCACTACTCCAGAAACAGCTGACTTGCAAACTCATCTTGAGGCCTTAGCCAAAGCTGCCAGCCAAGCTAAGTTACCTGACAATACTGGTGGTGCTAAAAAAGAAATTGCACCAACTCCAACGCTTACACCAGAACCAACCTCCACGCCAGAACCAGCTAAACCAAAAAATAAAGTGGATAAAAACTCTAACTCAGTGTCTGACCCTGAGCCAAGCACTACACCTACGGCTACTCCCGAGGCAACTTTTCCACCTACCCTTACCGCTGAACCTACGCCAACCGCTACTATCACTCCTATACCCACAGCTACTCCCGAACCCTCTCCAACCCCAGAGCCAACACCCACCCCTCGGCCAGAAAGAACTCCAGGGCCTTTCCCAGAATTATCAGCAGACCCATACGCTGACTTTGAACGATATGTCTCACCTTATTATCACCTCACTGAACACCAGGAAAGAGCGATGCAGGCTATCCAAACTGGAGCTACTTTAATTATTGAAGGCGTCCCAAATGGCGTAGACCTATCTAAAGAAAAAAATCGCTTTGAGGTAACTCTTAATGTTCAAACTGGCTTAAATCACATTGATGAAGTTGCAAAAGGTACAGTGGTAAATGCTTTTCATCCTGAATCTCCACTAGCTAATATACCTAGTGATATAGCAGGTGTTTATCCGCCTAATTCATATATTGTAGCTTGGCCTGATGAGGATCTGATGCTCATTCATAATCGTTTTGATTTTAGTTGGATGACAGATAGTGCTTGGGCTATGTTAGAAGATTTTACTGAAGGAGATATGATTAGTATTAGAGCTATAACTGGTGAAGTTTATCAATTTAGAGTAGTACATACTCAAATTGTAGACAGGGGAGAAGGTAACACTTTCTATCGCCGTGCTGTAGAACCGACTACATCTCAATATGGTGGAGGCCGTGTCATTATATCAACTTGCAGTGATAGAGGAAGAAATTCAAAAAAATTATTTGTTATCACCCTAGTCCCCGTAGATCATGAAGTTTTGCTTAATCCCACCCAACATCCAGAAGAATTTTTTCAACAGCCGTAAAAGTCTCAACTTTTCTTTACCGTATACAATACCCCTCTAGTTTCGCCATGTTTAATCACTAAAGCTTTTTTCACTAAATGATTAAGGTCATAGGCTAAAGTTCTCTTTGGCACATTGGGGAATCTCCTCGCCAAATTGGCTAATGATAAATAAGGGTGATCATTGAGAATATTTATAATTTCTTGTCTTCTTGGCAAAAGATTTTGTTGAGCATCCTCCCAGGTCTGTTGATCAGTTGATGCTAAATCATCCATTGGCCAAGCTTTAATTTCCGCCAGAATACTTTCTAAAGACCAAATGATGCCCTCCAAAATAAATTTAATCAATTGATCAATGTGGCGAGTACTTTTTTCCAAAAAATTATAATAATCATGGCGATATTTTTCAAAATATTCATCAATGGGTAAATAAAAATCTGGAAATAGGCCTGTTTGCCATAATTGATAATGCAATAAAGCTCTACCAGTACGACCATTGCCATCTACAAACGGATGAATTTTTTCAAAATAATAATGACAGCGGGCTAATAAATCTAATCTTTGAGCATAGCTTGCTAGGCTCGCTGGTTGATCAGCTTGAAGTTGATTAATCTTAGTTAACATCACTGTTAACATTTGTTGCATCGCAGCTGGTTCTGGAGTGAGATAAACCACATTGCCAAAACCATCAAAAATAGCACTCGCCTGACAACGTAGCTTACCAGCTTGATCGTCTAAACCAACCATGATGAGTTGATGCAGCGTGCTTAAATTTGCAATGCTTAGTTGAGCAGAAAAAGTTTTTATTTTGGCTAAAGCTTTCATCACATTACTCACCTCTAGCTTGCTCTTTTCTTTAGGTTGACGTAAATCTGCTTGCTTAGCTTGAATTAAAGTTAACTGGTTGCCTTCAATCTTGGCAGAAAACAACGAGCTTTTTAATAGTTGTTGATGAAAAAGTTTTTGCTTAATCGTAGCTGGCACTGGAACACAAGTTAGCGCTTTGCTTAAAACTAAAATTTGTTCTGTCAAAGGCAATAACTCAGCTTGATCAAGTGGCTGAGGAAATTGTAAAAACTTAAGCATTGGTTTGGGCTGAATTGCATTATCCATTGCTTAAATTAAAAACTACTTTGCTTAATATTGCAAGATGTTGCTTAATCTTGCGAGATATTGCATAATTGGCCACCAAAACACAAACATTTACAATCAAACTAGCTCAAAATAACTTTGGTCATTTTTAGCAATTGTGTATTTTGACTGCTAAAGCAACTTTTAAAATTAAAGCATTGATTTATCAATCTTTTTTATTAAAAAAAGCCCACTAAAAAAATAGCATCAAACTAAATCTTTACTGCTCATAAACTATCAGCAACTAAAATAATTAAAAAAAACTAAACTCCTCAAGAAAGCAAAAAAGGGTTAAAATATCTTTATGTCCAAAACTCATATTAAAGACCCAGCCGCTATTCAAGAAGTCTTAACTAGAGGTGTCCATGAAGTTTTACCTAATGTTAACACTTTAGCCACCCTCATGGCAGAACGACCAATTACATTATACCTCGGGATTGATCCTACTGGAGCTTTATTGCATTTAGGTCATAGTGTAGTTTTACGCAAACTTAAACAATTTACTGATCTTGGTCATCAAGTAATTTTATTAATCGGTTCTGGCACAGCCAAAATTGGTGATCCTACCGGCCGAGATAGCTCAAGACCAGTCATTACTGATGAACAAATTGAAGCTAATTTTAAAGATTGGCAAAGACAAGCTAGCAAAATTTTAGACTTTTCTAAGATTGAAATTAGACGCAATGGTGACTGGCTAGATAAATTAACAATGCCAGAGATGATTAAATTGCTTGCCAAATCCACTGTTCAACAATTGCTAGAACGAGATATGTTTCAAGAACGCTTAAAAAACAATTTACCAATTCATACTCACGAACTAATTTATCCTTTATTACAAGGTTATGACAGTGTGGTGATGAATATTGATTTAGAAATTGGCGGCAGTGACCAAACTTTTAATATGTTAGTTGGTCGTAATTTACAAAAAATCTATAACAACCACGAAAAATGGGTCTTAACCATGCCCTTAATTAACGGCACTGATGGTCGTAAGATGAGTAAGAGTTTTAATAACTTTGTAGCTTTAGAAGATCAGCCAAACGATATTTACGGTAAATTAATGAGTATCCAAGATAATTTAATCATTGACTACTTTACTTTACTCACTGACGTAAGCATGTCAAAAATTGCCCACATGCAACAAGCCATGGAGCAGGGGACTAACCCAATGGAGTTTAAGAAAAAATTAGCTTTGACCATTACAACTGACTTACATGACACCAACGCCGCTCAACAAGCCCAGGCTCATTTTGAACAAACAGTTCAAGGCAGCGATTTACCAAAAGACATGCCAGTTGTAAAGTTAGCAGAAAATCCCACTAGCTTAATTAACATTTTAAAAGCTTGCCAACCCAATGAAAGCGCCAGCCAACTAAAAAGATTAGCGACTCAGGGTGGGGTAGTGATGTTACCACAAGAAAAAAAATTAACTGATCCATTAGCCGAAGTGTCGGTTAAGGGTGAGCAAGTATTAAGAATTGGTAAAAGAAACTTTTATCAACTAAAAACTAACTAATAACTTATGACTAGAAAACAACGTGACAGATTAAGCAAAATTTTTATTATCATTGCCATTACTGGCATGGTTTTAAGTAGCTTTGCTAGCTTAATTACTTTTTTGTTATAAATCTGCGTTTCAGATAAAAGAATCAGGTTGTAAAATTAAGTTATGTATCACTTTCAGCAAGAGCTAGGTGTAGTTAAAGGGCTAGGCGATAAACTGACTAGCGTTCTAGCCAAAAAAAATTATCAGACTGTTTTAGATTTGCTATTAGCTTTGCCAATTCGTTACGAAGATCGGTCTAAGTTATGTCTGATTAAAGATTGGCAAGAAGGTGAGCTCTTAACCACCATCGCTGAATTAAAAAGCATTAGCAGTTATTATAAAAATCGCTTGCTTATCACCAGAGCCAATATTATTGATGAATCTGGTAAGGCGAGTTGCTTTTGGTTTAACAATAAATTTATTAAACAAAATTTAAAAGTTGGCCAACAATATTATTTTTCTGGCAAAGTTGGGCAAAATAATACTCTCATGCAAGCTGCGGTAGAAGCGCTCAAGGCTGAAACCTTGCATACTAATCGCTTGGTGCCAATCTATTCTTCTAGCCTAACGGACACCAAACTCAAACAAGGCCAGCTCCGCCGTATTCTTAAGGAAATTATTGATCATCTGGAAGCTAGCCAGGCTGAATTAAACCCAGAATTAAAAAATCAGGCTTTACTCAAACTTTCTACTCAAGAGCTATTCCATTATTTGCATTTTCCTGACCAAGCCGAACAAGTCGTTACAGCCAGAGAAAGATTAGCCGTAGAAGAATTAGTTAGCCTAATTAAACATTCTTGGCAGCTTAAAGAACAATGGCAAAGCCAACACACGCCCTTTAGCTTGCAAATTCAACAGCCATTCTTTCCTGATAGTATTCCATTTACTTTAACGCAGGCGCAACAACAGGCTAGTCAGGAAATTTTAACTGATTTAAGCCAAACTTACCCCATGAATCGTATCTTAATTGGTGATGTGGGGGCAGGGAAGACCGTGGTAGCAGGTATTGCAGCACACCATTGTTTGGCTAATCAACAGTCGGTTTGTTTAATTGCTCCCACTCAAATTTTAGCTCAGCAACATCACCAAACTTTTCAAAAAATTTTTCCGCAATTAAAATTAGACTTAGTCACTGCCACGCAGAAAAAAGCGGCTTTTAAACCTAGCTCAACCCCTACTTTATACATTGGCACCCATGCTTTATTTAATAAACTAACAAAAATTCAGCCAGCCTTAATTATTTATGACGAACAACATCGCTTTGGCGTTAAACAACGTTCGCTGGCCAAAGATTTAACTTATCAACCACATATCCTCACCATGACTGCCACCCCAATTCCACGCAGTTTAATGTTAACCATTTTTTCACACTTACAAATTAGTTATCTTAATCAATTACCACCAGGCAGAAAAAAACCAACTACTTGGTTGGTGCCTCAACCCAAACGAGATCAGGCTTATACTTGGATTTTTGAACAACTTAGCCAACAAGCCGACAGCCTAGCGATTATTATTTGTCCTTTTATTGATCCGTCTAGTAGTCAAGCTTTAGAAAATGTCCAGGCTGTCAAAGCAGTTTATGAGGAAATTGCACAAAAACTGGCTGAATTTAGTAGCCAGCCAGCTAAGGCAACTATTAAGCTGGGATTACTCCATTCCAAACTTAAAAAAACTGAGCAAGCTGAGCTAATCCAGGATTTATTTAAACATCAAATTAATTTATTAGTGGCCACGCCGATTGTGGAAGTGGGGATTGATCTACCCACTGCTAATATTATTGCCATTGAATCAGCGCAGCGTTTTGGCTTGGCCAGTTTGCATCAGTTACGAGGCCGCGTGGGCCGCGCCGGGCAAGAAAGTTTTTGCTTGCTCTTTGACACTAGCCCTACCGCTAACAGCCGACAGCGTTTAAAAACTTTTTGCCATGAAACTGATGGTTTGAAACTAGCAGAAGCAGACTTACAAAATCGTGGGGCAGGGGACATCTTTGGTACTTCTCAGCATGGTTTTAATCAACTGCGTTTTGCCAGTTGGACCAATGTTCAATTAATTAAACAAGCTAATGACATTGCGTTTGCTTTGCAAAAGAATCAGCAGCAGCAACTTTCGGCACTTGCAGATTTTTTCCACTTTGAAACAAAAAATGAAGATTTGCTGGCTAATTAAAAAAATTTTACAAAACTCGTGCAAAGGTAAAATTAAACTTACTCATTTGATTTTTTAACTTCTTCTTTGCTTACAAACACATCAAGATATTTTTTATACCAAAATTCTCTACCATAATCAATATTTTTATCTCGTTGTTCAAGAATTCCTAGTTCTACCAGCTTTCTAACCAAGTCATTAGCTTGAGGACGAGAAAGTTTTGTCCACTCCTCAACTTTTTTAACGTTAATTATTGGCAATTTGAAAAGATTCTCTAGTACTATAATGCCTGTTTTTGTCCTTCGACCTAAAGACTGAATTTTTATCGTATCTTTTTGACGTAAAATGTTGATTTTTTTTGACGCTTCAATTGCTTTATCTGATATGATAGCTACTCCATCCAAAAAGAAATCAAGCCAGCCGGAAACATCAGCATCCTCTTGGTGATAAAAATTTAGTGATTCATAATACGTTTTTTGGTTATTCAAAAAATATTCTGATAAATAGAGAACTGGTCTTTCAAGGATACCCAGTTTACAAAGATAAAAAGTAGTTAACAGCCGTCCTGTTCTACCATTACCATCTAAAAATGGATGGATAGTTTCAAATTGAGCATGTGCTAAAGCTGCTTTGATTAATGGAGGATATTCATCTGACGCATGCAAAAACTTTTCAAAGTCATCTAAACATCGATTCATTTCTGTATGTGTGGGTGGTACAAATTTAGCTGTATTAGGAGAAACACCACCAATCCAATTCTGAGAAGTTCTAAATTCTCCTGGAGTTTTTCCAGGTGCATCAATCGTGCCACTGATCAACACTTTGTGAATCTCACGAATAAACCTAAGTGATAGTGGCAGAGTCTCCAACCTTTTCAAACCATATTCCATAGCATTGATATAGTGAACGATTCTTTCAACATCTTGAGGAAAACGACTTTCAATTTGTGCTTCACTTTTAAGGACATCAATTATTGTTGCTTGGGTACCTTCAATCTCACTTGATCGAGCCGCTTCCTTACGAATATACATAAAAATAAAAAAATCCAGATCAGGAAGTAATTGAGTAACACCATCTAACTTACCTAACATAAGTGCTGCTTTGGCATGAAGTTGCTGAGTTTTAGAATTCAAGACGATCTGCTTTTTAGGGGGAAATTTATCTGGAATAAAGGCTTTGTAGCCACTGGATTGTTGGATGACTTTACCAATTTTCATAAACCTAACATCTCTATATTAGATGTAAGGATTATATCAATAATTCCTTACATCTGTCAAATGAATTTTAAGTTTACTAAAAAACCCTCCAAAAAAACCTTGCTTTTGCTTCACAATAACTCTATTATAGATAGTATGTGGATTTATCCTAATTGTTTTAATATGGCTCAAGAAAAGCAACGTGGTCAAGCCGGGATTGTGGTGATTTTGTTAATGATTGTTATTTTAACGGTTGGTCTCTCCATTGCCAGCCGGACTAGTAAAGATGTAGAAATTTCTATTCAAGATGAAAATAAAGCCAGAACTTTTAGCACAGCTGAAAGTGGCGTAGAACAAGCTCTAAATGATATCTACCAATACGAACAAAGTGGTGGCTCTAACGCTTATAACGCTAGCCTTAGAGAAGCTGACCGCCAATATGACATTCGTCAAAGTAATGTTTTAGCCATGACCGTTGATGAGGGTTATACTTTGCAGCTTTCTTTATCTGGCATTAGCACTAGCCTTAAAATTTATTGGTCTGATAATAACACTTGTGACACTAACACCGCGGCATTATTAGTTTCTATCTTTGGCGAAGATCCCAGTGGCCATAGCGTAGCTAGACACTATGCCATTGATGGCTGTGACGGTAGCCAGGCTATTAATCGAGCTGCTTCAAATTTATTTATGACTGCTAATAATACTTCTAACGGTGATTATAAATTCCGTCACGATTTTGCTTTGGCTGATTTAACCACTAATTTTACGCCCAGCTTAGTTAGAATTACGCCTGTATTTAACGAAAGTAAAATTAAAGTTGAGGGTTTGTCAGCCGCCACCGCGGCTCAATACAGCATTAGCTCTAGCGCTAAAGAAGCCAATGCTGAAACAAGCTCTATTTTAGTAGAAAGAACTTTGCCCGCAGCTCCAGCGTACATGAATTACGCTCTTGTCAGCGGCACCTCAATTATTAAATAATTAAAATAAGAAAGTTACTATGCCTGCCACAGCAATAGATATCGGAACATATTCCCTCAAAGCCATCGAAGCTAAACCTGGCAAAAATCCAGAAGTTGTTAGAGTGGCAGAAATTTTTAATACTACTGGTTTAGCTTTTCCAAATGATGACTTGCAAGCAGAAAAAATGACCGAGTTAATCGGCTCATTTATTAATGACCATAAACTGCAAACTACAGATGTTCGCCTTAGTTTACCAGAAAGCATTGTTGCTACTAAAGTAATTAAGATGCCTAATTTATCTAGCGCTGAATTAGCCAGTGCCATTGCTTGGCAAGCAGAACAACATATCCCTATTCCTCAAGAAGAACTTAGCCTGGAATATCAAGTCATTGCTAGACCAGATAAAAAAGATCCAGAACAAAATATGTTAGTGCTATTGGTTGGCACCAGAAAACAACTGGTAGAGCGTTATGCCAATATGTTCCTTAACCTTGGTATTGAACCAAAATTAATGGAAACACAAATTTTATCTGTCATTAGGGCTTTAGATTTTGTTTACGATGATCCGCCTACCTTAGTAGCTCACTTTGGGGCATCCACCATGAACATGGCTATTGTTAAACAAACTAGAGTAGAAGTGGTGTTTAACTATCAAAATGGGGGAGCGATATTATCCAAAACTCTAGAGCAAAAACTCAGTTTAAATCCCTCTCAGGCTGAAGAATATAAACGTAAATTTGGTTTAATGCCTGATCAATTCCAAGGCAAAATTCAGCAAGCCTTATTACCGACAATTAATCTTTTTGTCGAACAAATCCAAAAAGCCACGCGTTTCTATAACAGCCAACACGGCCAAGAGCCAGTACAACGGGTGGTTTTATCCGGAGGAGCTGCCCAATTACCAGGTTTAGTGGAATATCTTGGGCAAAGTTTAAATATGGAAGTGCTGCTAGCTGCTCCTTTTGCTAACAGTAAAGGACAAATCCCACCTAATAATCAACAAGCCATGATGGTTTGTATGGGGTTACTAACTAGAGAACTTTAATAATGAATATTAACTTTTTACAAAAACGAGTTTTACAAGCCAGTAAATTTGAAAAAAGTGATAAAAAAATCTTTAATTACATGCTGATTTATTTTGCTGTGGCCAGTGTCATTACCATTGCCATGGTTAGCGGAGAAATTTTCTTTAATTTTCAAATGAAGAAAATTAAGAATCAACAAGACTTATTAAAAAACAATATTCTTAGAAATGAAGACTTAGAATTCAAATTTTTAGTTTTTAGTAACAAATTATCTTTAATTAAAGAAATCTTTGAAAAACGTAGTGATAAACAAGCCGCTATCACTTATTTTACCAATATCTTTCCAGAAGGAATCTATATTTCTGGCATTGATTATGATGAAAATAAGCAAACTCTAAACATGAAAATCACCAGCGAAGACGTCTTTTTATTTGAAAAAGCCACTCAAATTTTAGACAGTGATGAAGTTAAAACCAATTTTGCCAAAATTAACAAAGAAAACCTACGCCGTGACGATAGTGGCAAATATAACATGAATCTCAACATTGGCCTGCTTAATCAAGCTCAAGTAGAGGCCGTACAAGCTCAAAATAATGAAGAAACAAACTAGACCATTTAACTACAAGCTTTTTTTAGCCACCAGAAGATACCTGGTTCTAGCTGTAGCGGCTGGAGCAATTGCCAGTGTTTTTTTACTTTCTCTAGCTTATCCTCGCATCAGTGTACTGATGGAATTAAATAAAAAAATCAAAACAGAAAATGAAAAATTGTTACGCTACCAAAGTAAAGCTACAGAGTTAACCTCTTTAGAATCACTACCAGAATTCCAAAAAGCCGATGAAGTTGATAAAGTTTTACCTTCTCACAAACCTTTACTAGAATTAATTGATAACCTGAACCGTACAGCTACCACTAATAAAATTAGCTTAAAAGAATTTTCTCTTAACCCAGGCTTATTAGCCACTGAGGCAGCTAAACTTAATACTAAAACTCAAAAAGGTTATAACACCTTAGAAGTAGAATTTGTCGCTAATGGAGTACTCAAAGATTTAGATGCTTTTATGCAACAAATTGAAAAAATTAGCCCTATTACTTCAGTGACAACCATTGCGCTTAATCGTAAGGAAGAAGAAGTAGATGGCAAAACTTTAGTTTCTGCTACTGCTGACCTTAAATTAGCCATTCATTATTACACCCAAACAGTCAAAGCTACTTTAGAAGCTCCTTTGCCTAAAATTGGCAAAAAAGAATTAGAGATTTTTGAAACGATCATGGGCTTTCAAACTGCCCAACTCCAAGAACAAACCACAGTACAAGGTGGCGGCAATGAAGACTTCTTTGGCATTGATAACCTGCAACAATTACAAGAAGAAGTTAAAGCTTTTGAAGCCAGCCAAGCCGCAACCACTGATTTAGGCGGTTTTATTGAACAACAACCACAACAATAGAGCCTAGTTCACTTACAGCTTGTCAACATATTGATTTTTTTTAAATAAGCTATAAAAATAAGCTTCAAATGTTCACTCCAGAAAAAAAACCACGTACCTCTAGTTTAAATAAAAGAAGATTAGAAATAAAAAGACACCAGCATCAATTTGGGGAGAGAGAGTGGCAAGCCTTAATAGCTATAGCCAAAGCATTGTTGTTAGGAAAAAGTACTGTTTCAGCTGAACAAGCATATCAAAAAACAGTAAGTAAAAATAGTAAAAATTAAAAAGAGTTGTAAATATTAGGCTAAAAAACTTAGTCTTCTACCTGTAAATTAACTCGTTGTTTGCTATTAGCGGCTAAACTTTGCACAATTTTACGTAAAGCTTTGATCATACTGCCATTACGGCCAATAATACGGGGGATATCTTCGCTGTGGGCTTTGACGGTTAAAACCAAATCACCATAATCATTGCTTGATTCTTCGATTTTTAAATCTTCTGGATGAGCTAATAAATGAGTGAGAATATATTCCAACAAATTTTTCATGCTTGTTTAACCTAACTTTAATTTTAATTTATTGAGCGTCAGCTGAGGTAGCTTCGGCAGTTGGTTCGGTAACAGCTGGGGCTTCGGTTTTCACTTCTTCAGCTGGAGCAGCTTCAGTAGCTGGAGCTGGAACAACTTCTTCTTTAGCCTTGGCTTGAGCCTCTTTTTCTTGAGCTAATTTAGCTTTAGTTTTTCTAGATAAGCTAGCTTTTTTTTCTGGAAAAGGATTACCAGATTTATAGCGTTTAATTAAAGCGGCGACAGTTTCAGTAGGTTGAGCACCTTTTTTCATCCAAGCGTCAACAGCTTCCATGTTTAACACTAAAACTTTAGGTTGTTGTTGAGGAAAATAATGACCAACTTTGGCCACATATTTACCATCGCGTTTGTCACGGGCTTCATTAACGACAACTCTAAACATAGGTTGTCCTTTTCTACCGAATCTAGTGAGTTTGATTTTCAACATAGGTGATGATTGTATCCTGTAAAGCTAATTTACTCAAGAGGCAATTTCTAAAAAGAATAGCCTAGCAAGTCTAATTTTAGCTACTCTTCATACTTTTTTAAAGCCTCACTTGCAGCCTGTTGTTGGGCTAGTTGTTTACTCTTGCCAGTGCCTTCGCCAACCACTTTACCATCTACTTTTACTTGAGCAGTAAATTCTTTATCATGATCTGGGCCTTTTTCATTTACGACGTGATATTCTGGCGTGCTGAAACCCTTAGCTTGAACAACTTCCTGCAAAGCGCTTTTACTATCTTTATACAATTTTTTTAATTTAATTTCTGCAAATTTAGGAAATAAATACTTTTCCAAAAAAGCCACGACTGCTTCAAAACCTTGATCCAAATACAAAGCGCCCAAGACTGCTTCGGTGGTATCAGCCAGCAAACTTTCATTTTTGCGGCCACCAGTGGCTTCTTCACCCTTACTTAAAAAAAGTTTTTCGCCTAAATTAAGCTCTTTAGCTACTTCAGCGAGGGTAGTAGTTTTAACCAAGGCCGAACGATAGGCGGTTAAATTGCCTTCTGGTTCATCAGGATACCGTTGAAATAAATAATTAGTGGTGGCTAATTCCAAAACCGCATCACCTAAAAACTCCAAACGTTCATTGGATTCTTTAGCTGTAGTCCCAGAACTTTCTTTTTCATTTAAAGCACTGCGGTGGGTGAGAGCGGTAATTAATAATTCGGGATGATTAAAAACTGGTAAAGACATAACAATAATCCTTTGACAGGATGTCAACCCAAGGCCAATTCTTCTTCAATAATTTTAGCTAACTCTGAAACAGTGATTTCGTAATCAGCTAAAATTTCTAAAGTTTCTCCTGGATCTAAATCCAATTCATCTCCATCTTGAGTAAAATTTTCATTGATGGAATTAATAAGTCTAGCAAAACCAACTTCTAGATCTAAACCCAAATCCTCTTGTAATTGAGAATCAGGAGTAATTTCACTAAGTTGATTGCCGGTTAAGTCAGACAAAATACTTACTAATTTAGTATAAACTTTTTTATTCATCTTGCTCCTTGTTATCAGCTGGATTAATGAGCAATTTGCCCAAAACCCCGTTAACAAATTTAGGGGAGTTGTCAGAACCAAATTCTTTGGCTAACTCGACAGCTTCATCGATTAAGACCTTTTTAGGTGTCTTAGTACTATTAGATTCAAACACAATCAAACGTAAAATGGCAAGATCCACTTTATTAATCTGATCAATTGGCCGTTCTGTGGCAATTTGCTTGATCTGTTGATCTAAACTATCTTTTTGGGCTAAAATTTCTTTGGCTGTAAGAGCAATGTGGGTATTTTCTTGTTCAACTGGGTCAGCTTGCTGAGGTTCAAAATCAAGGGCAAACAAAGCTTGCATTAATTCAATTCGACGTTGGTGGCGTTCATCATTTTTTAAAGTCATGTTTACAGTATAGTAATTTCTGAAAAAAAAATAAGCTGGAAAAAAACAAGGCTCAACTTTTTTAACCCAGGCTAAAACTCACAACAATTAAAATTATTTCTTTAAACCCACCGCTTGAAAAATTTGCGCCACTAAGCCTCTTTTGTGTAATTGAGCTTGATGGTGAGTAGTATTTTTAAGAAGGTGAGGGGCATTGCCTCTTCTTCTTTTACCACGTTCAACACTGGTGATTTTGTTTTTTGGTAATGCTGGCATAAATCCTTTTTTATCAATAGATTTTTTGCGCAGTAAGCTTGAGTAGTCCCAGGCTAAATTTGCTAGTTAAATTTTCTAAAAGAAAATCTTTATTGCGCCAAAAATCTAATAAAAACAATTACTTTAATTTAAGGTCTAATTTTAACCAGATATGGAAGAAAAAACAAGTCTTAAAAAAAGCTTTAACCATAGACCTTTTAAATACACCGCCAGCGGAATGATTTAAAAGGTCTATGGTTAAACTTAATGTGGAATGCACCGCGAGCAAAATGATATTTTTGAAAAATAATTTTTGCTTGATTTTCTTTGCTTCGCTGCAGAGATCTGCGTTTAATAGTTTATTTTTTTAACGACAGTCAAGCAAGATAAAAAACAGTATCCTCTCAGGATGAAGAAGCAAACTACAAAAAACTTATCTGCAACCTTTTACCCATTGCTGAAGCAATGGTCATTAGAGTTTGTAGGGTAGGATTGTAACTTCCCGATTCAACTTTAGTGATAGTTGTTCTAGGAAGATTAGCCTTTTTAGAAAGTTGTTCTTGGGTTAAGCCAAGTTTTTTTCTAACTTCTTTCAAAGTTAATAAAACATCATAATACTTTACTTCTGCTTGAGAAATTTTATTTTCTGCTTGGGTAAAATCTTCTTTAAAATTTTTCCAAGGAGTAGTGTTTTCTGTGATAGTGGCTAATAAATTTTTTTTCATAAATATTTTGCCAATCTTTTATTTGCTTTAATAATTTCTTTCATTGGTGTTTTCTGTGTTTTTTTCAAAAAAACCGTAAGTAAAATTACGTAATCTTTTAAGATATAGGCATATAAAATTCGCCATTGCCCTGCAAAATTAATACGGATCTCAAAAAGATTCTCATTTATCTTTTTTCCATAAGGTTTTTCTAATTTTCCATCTCTAGCCAAAATTGCAACTCTAGCATCAATCTTAGCCCTAATGAGTTTTGATAATTTCTTAAACTCCTTTGTGGCTTGATTATCTACTAAAATTTTCTTTTTCATTATTTAAAGCTATTGTTCCTTAAAAAGAACATTTTGTCAATAGAAAAAAAACTTATTTGCAATCTTTTACCCATAGCCGAAGCAATGATCATTAAGGTTTGTAACAAAAACCAAAAAATTAAGTTTAATTATTAAAGGATTGTTGTGAAATAAAAAATGAAGAGGCTAAAGATAGCTTTTAAAAATTTTTAAGGCTTTTGAATAACATACTAAAAACAGTTATAACTACTTAAACTTCTGTAACTCCTCATTGCAATTTCGCCAAGACTTATTTAATATGTATTTAATACTCATTTATAAGCCTATAATAATTTGTTATAACACATTCACAATCCTTTACAAAAGGATGCTGACCCAGCATAATAAAGTCAGCGATATAGTAAGTTTTTATTACTCCTTATAAAGCAGAGTAATAATCACAATAATAACACTTATTAGGATATTTTATTTTTTAAATTAACAGCCTAATAAGTAAAAAATATATATAAGTAAAAGAAAAACTGACAAAATTGTCAACTTTTATGACACTACAAGAGCTTAATTTTCCCTCCACACTATTAAATTTAGAACCTTATTCAGAAAAAAAGATTTCAAGATACAATTCTCCAAAAATAACAGCCGAAGGACCTGCTATTATCATACACCCAGAGGTTCCTGACCGAGCTAAAGAATATTTACTAAATCTTTTAGATACTAATAGAGATGTATTAGTTCAACAATTAAATCAAATTATTAACCAATTAGACGCTCAAAGAGCCTCTTTACCTTTCACTTTTGAAAAATTACTTGAAAACTTAGTCAGTTTGCGTGACCAAGCCGCAAATAATGAATCTTTTGATCTTAAATCCCTTCACAACTTTTTAGATAATGAAGGTAGAGAATTGCTCAGATATTTGGGCGGACCAATCCAAGACTTGATAGATGACATCATGGCTGGAACTGTCTTAACCACAAAATTATTAGAACCTCATTATGACCCTACAGATTGGTCTGATCGAATTATTCTTCAAGAATTAACTAGAAGAAATATAACCAACGTTTTTACTGGGAATAAAAAAGAAAAAGTTCGCAGACCAAGTCTAAAAAAATTTTTTGCTACTCTAGTAGCAGGTTTACCTGTAGTTGCAATGGCATTATCTTGTACTCCTAATGGAGGCACCACTAACCCAGAAACTACTCCAAAGCCAACTCCTGGTGGAGTAACCGCAGCAACAATAGAGAACCCAACTGTAACGCCAGAAACAACAGTGACTCCAACAGCAAAACCAACAGAAACTAAAGAAGAAGAAATTACTGGTGAAAAATTTCGTATTTTAGAATCTTTTTTAATCAGTGAACCACTCGCTAAAACCATTGAAAAAGCCATGCAAAGTCCAACTGGAAAAGATGAATCTACAACACCAGTTAATCTTCCTTTAAATAAAGTTTTGATAGGACAAGAGAACACAGCTTTTTCTAAACTATTAAGAAGAGAGAACAATGCACTATGGACCAAAATTACTAGTATGTTAGGAGCTGATTTAATTTTAAATGCTGATGGGACACTCTCATTCCAATTTGATCCCAGTATTCCTAATGCAGAAATTTATCTTTATTTAGCAGAAAATACAGACCCGAGCACAAATCAAGATTCTCCTTATATAGCTACACTAGAAATGAGAACCATTGCTCATGATGGTGATTCTTTTCCAAACAATTCTGCATTGGATATAAAAATACCAAGTCAAGAAAATGGATTAAGCAAAATTCAATTTGCAGTAGTTGCCCCAGTCTATACTGGAACAAAAACTATAGAAGCCGCTTATACTTTCCAACTTACTACTGAGAACATCCAAACTTTAGTAAAACTTGGCGTCACCATACCAGAAGGTGCAACACCTGGTAAAGTGGTAATTATGGACTTACCCCCAGCGGTAGCAATAGCTGCCGGAGTTGACCCACAAGTAACTAGACCTTTAAATGGCGAAATACTTAATGCAGAAGCGGAGAGGATGTTGAATCAAGACGTAGTGGAAAAATTAATAGAGGAAAGCCAATTAATTGCAGAAGTTAACACTGAAATTTATCCAGAATTAAAAGAAAAATTTGGGTCAATGGTCTTTTATCTTAACATTAGTGATTTATTACCAGGTACTGATTACTCAACGGAAGTCTATGATCCTGAAAGAATGTTTCTTTTTACCGCTTCAAACCTTTGGCTCCATTGTATAAACACACAACAATGCGATCCTAATTTATCTTTAGAAGAATTTATTGCTAACCCGCCAGCTCAAGATTGGCATGTAATCAATACTCAAACTCAAAAATTAGAAATGTTTACTGGTCTTAATATCAAAGAAGTCAGATTAATAATTCATCATCATGAAGATAAAGTTGATTCAGAAATTAAATATCAATATTCTAGTGGTACCAAAAAAGATTACAAAATAAGTGTTCAATATAATCCAGATAATCCAGAAGAGTTAATAGTTATTGGACAGCTTCCAGAAATAATTTTTAGCCAAGCTAAACATAATCCCGGTACGCTTAATGTTGATATTCCTTTAACAATAATGCCTCGTATGACGTTGCCACATAACACGGGAGGGGACGAAGCTGATACTACCGGAAATGAACTTTTATCAAGCTTACCAGGAAAGCCTTATCAAACAACTAGAGATCTTTATTATGGTAAACCTGATGAAGGTATAGGTTTAGCCTTAAGAATTTTTAATGATCAAGATCCTAATCCATAATAAACTAAAAATTCCTAACTCTAAATTAAAACCTAAATGTTTCAATTTTCACTCTAAAAGCTTTGATTGACCTACGATTTTTTTTAGTCAATAATAGAAAATATGCTTTTAGCTAAAATATTTAATAAAAAATTGTTTATTATTCTAGCTTGCTTGTTACTCATTGTTGGTTTTGTAAGCTTTCTAAAATTTAAGACAATTATTTTTAATAATTCCATTGAACTTTCTCAGGGGCAAATCCCAATCACTGAAATTATTGTGGATTCTAGAGTTATCCATATTGACCAAAACCAAACTAACCAAGAACTTTTTAAAAAAATTTATCAATTATTAGGCTATCAGCAAAGAGACTTTCAATTTGCAATTTTTGGCACTTATAAATTTGCTAAACCTAAAAAAATCATTTTCAAATTTGCCAACATAGAAGACTTAAATGAGCAGGAAAAGACTCAACTCTTTGAACCAATACTTAATAATAAAGTATATCTTAGAGGTACCGCTATTAATTATGATCAACAACAACAAATCCTTACCTATACTATTTATGATAGTTTAAATGTTTATATTGTAGAAAAATTCTCTGATGAATTAATCACTCAAATGTGGCAAAAAATAATTTTTAGGCATTTATTTGTTTCTTCTTTAACTAAAGCAATAGAGGACAAAGAAGAACAACAATACTTACTTTTATTAGATCAATTTAAACTTATTACTAAGAATAAAAACCTTTTTACTGTAAAAAAAACTATTTCAACTTTAATTAATACTTGGGTCAGCAATCTAAAACAAAAATTAATTCCCCAAGTATATGCTGGTTACTGTAGCGCCTTGCACATATGCGGGAAAAGTCGCCCTTCTTGGGATTGTTCTATGGGCGGTTATGCAGGTGATCTAGAATGTGCAAATTATGGAGATGATTGCACAGATTGTTGTGGACCTTTTGTTGGTGGTGTAAAAATTGGAGACTGTAGTCATACTTATCCTTGTGAAGAATGTGACAGAGAAAACTGTGGAGAAAATCAATGTAACCAGGCTAACAAAGATAGTTGTACCGGAACTAGTTGTCCGCCTTCAATGTGCGCTCTAACTAATTGTAACTGGCATGAAACCGGAGGTGGCGGAGGTGGAGCGACACCTCCACCAAGTTGTGGAGATGGAACTTGCGGAACAGATGAAAATTGCGATATTTGTCCATTAGATTGTGGTACTTGTCCTCCTCCAGTACCTACTCCAGATCCTTGTGAAGGGGTAAACTGTAATTGGAGTTGCTGTACAGGTAGCCCTTGGGGACAAAATTTACCATATACATGTAACAAGTGGTGTTCTCCTGGTGTTACAGAAGGCTGTCAAATTTGCCGCGACTCTCGTTGTGGCCCTCCAACAAATTGTGATAATCCATCTCCTCCTGATCCTCCTTGCCCTTCTTTATCTTCTCCTCTTAACCTCGCTGCTTCTTGTGATTATAGTGGCGCTAGCCCAATCATGACTCTTTCTTGGAGTGCCGTGGCTGACGCTGACTATTATCCACTCCGTGTGGATGCTAACCCGAGCTCCTTTAACACTGCTTGTACGCCAGCCAACCCTGGTGATTTTTGTGGCAACGTTACTGGTACTACTTATCAAGTAACCACTGATGGTGGCACAGTTTATGGCTGGTGGGTTCATGCAGAAAATAGTTGTGGCAATATTTCTGGGGCTAATTCTCAAACCATGGGTTGTGCGGGTTGTCCAAGCAATGTCACTGTCACTTGTGGCAATCCTACTTTTAGTCCTAGTTATATTGGTGGCATTGGCGTGCAAGCAACAGTCACCTGGACTTCTGCTCCGGCTGGAGTAGACCAATATATTGTTAGACTAGATAATGATCCTACTAATAGTGCTCAATGTTTAAATCTTAATGGCGACCCAGTTAACTGGTTCTGCGCTGGCTATGATCGTTTCTTAACTGCCTATGATGCCAATTCGTTTGAAGGGGCTGAAACTAATACTTTAAATACCTATGTTTTGCCTAATGTTGATTACACTGCCAAAGTTCAGAGCAAATTTTCAACTTTAGATTCAGCCTATTCAGGCACTGGTTGCGAAACTTCTCCTATTACTTTTTCCTGTCCTTTTACCGATATTCAGGGTATGGTTTATGTTGATGACGGCACGGCTTCTTTAGCTGGCAATCGCTGCGTCAATGGGGGCACTGCTTTGCCAGTAACTAATTTTGAAGCTTTTGATATTTATGATCCTTTTGGCACTGTTCACACTAACACTGTTACTAATCATTTCTTTTCTGAAACTATCCCTGATATGCCCTTTATAAAGACAACTGATTTGAACAAGAATACTGTTAATTTACATATCAACAATGCGGTGGGTGGTGAAACTGCCTATGCTTGTGCTTGTCCTAATAGTGGCAGCCGTTATGATTGTACCTACTATGATGTTTTGTCTCCAGAATTAGACGTCAATTTCTTTGTCCAGGCTTATGATATTTCTAATCCTGCTTGGTTCCAGACTTTTGGGTCAAATATTTATGCTAATAGCAATATCAGCAGTTTGATTCCTCAGCAATGTATTGATGATCCCACTTGTGGCTCTGCCTTAAACTTGCCTGACCAATATAACACGGTTAATAGTCCTGGATTTCCTTTCCAATTAACTGGTTCTCTGCAAACTTTTGAAACGGCTGGGGAAAGCTACATTCACAAAGATCCAACTCTACGCACCAATGCTTTTGGGGCTAATTCTAGAGATATCAAATTGGGGCAATATAAATATAGTTATTATCTTAATAAGATTAATTCTAGCGGTGCTACGGTAGAAAGTATTAGCGCAGAAACTGATCTGCAAGGGGCTAGAGTTAGCGATGGTAATTTACATGTTCTCAAAACTTCTAGCAGCGGTTTAACCATTAGTAATGTTGCCATTACTGTGAAAAATAATACTAAAGTGGTGGTGCTGGTGGATGGTGATTTAAACATTGATAATCCAAACGGAATGGGGCACTTGATAACGGTAGAACAGGGGAGTTACTTAGCCTTTGTTGTTAAACAAGCCATGAATATTGCTCCAGAAGTAGGTTATCCATTGGCAAGCTATGTACCTTATGATGGCACTATTGCCACTAGTACCCCCAACCTAGAAGGTGTTTACATCGTGGATGGGATAATTAATGTAGAAAGCTTTGGCGCTACTGGCGCTCAAGATCGCAAATTTGTTGGCGCTGGGACTTTTGTAGGCTGGGGTGGGGTAAACTTACAACGTAATTTTGGTAATAATATTTCTGATCCCGTTAGCCAAGCTGATAATAACTTAAATGCTACCGAAGTCTTTTATTATCGTCCAGATTTGGTGATTAATGCTCCCAATATTATGCGGGAAACTTTCCAAAGCTGGCAATTAAGCGCGCCTGTTTGGCAAGAATAAGCCTTTTATGCACAAAGCCTGTCATCGTCATCAGTTGAAACAGCAAGCTGGTTTTACTCTGATAGAAATGCTTGCCGTTACTACCATTTTAGTGATGCTATTAATGACCGCTGCTACCTTGTTTATGAACTTTATGATCGGCGGCGCCAAAACCATTGCGCTGCAAAAACTCAAACAGGAAAGTAGTTCTGCTTTACAAACCATGCAGCAGCTAATTGTTAATGCCAAAGAAGTCACTACAGCCAGCAATTGCACCACCACTGGCTTCAGTAATTCTAGCTTGCAATTCACCGACCGAAATAACCAGACTTTTACCTTTAGTATTGCGGATAATAAGGTGGCGTCCGTGTCTTCTGCCTTAGCCAATCCCTTTTATTTAACCTCTGACGCTAACCAAGTGGATAATTTAACCTTTACCTGCTATACCATCCCTAGCAAAAATAGCCAATATATTGAAATTAATCTCACTCTCAGAAAAGCCAGTGCTAGTGGTTTAGAGCCCAGTGGTTTAACTCAGACTATCAAAGGCAGTGCCACGATTAGAAATAGGGTGTATTAAAAAAATAATCACCACTTTTGCCTCTCTTATTTTTTTCATTCAATAAGATTACTTATCTAATAACACGATACCGTAAGTTTTTTTTCACTCTAATAATTAAAGTAGTATAATACTCATCTTGTGTGTATCTATACAATACTTTATGAAAGAAAATCTAGCAAACAACTGGCAACAAGCAAATCCTGAAAGTTGGATAAATAGATTAATTTTTAGCTTAAATTCTGCTTCTAAAAAAAGATCTGCAAAATTAGAAAACTGTTTATATCCTTATTTAAGTAAGGCTGTTTCAGCCTTACACTGTCCAGAGTTAAGTTCATTACATATCACCCCATTATTAGAAACTAACAAAGAAGAACAACAAGACATTATTATAGAACCACTTTTAGGTTTTGATAGAGATATTGAAATTTTAGAATTATTATTAATAGAAGGAGAAGAATATTTTCTACAACTTTTTGATGAAAATAATTCTTTAAAATGGAGTAAAAAATTATCTAGGAAATAAAACAAATATGAAAAGACATACTGAAAACACTCAAATTCCTTATCATGATCTATTTCAACCGTTTCCTCTATGCCGAGATATAAATCATTTAAGAAATCTAGCAAATGAATATAATATTCCTGAACAAGATGCTATTTTAATTGCCTTAAATGCATCAGGAATTAAAAGTGGAGAAGTTAAAAATGATCGTGGTAGATTTACTATCACTATGCCAGATGAAAATAAATATTTTTTAGCAATGACAATCACAGAAAAACCTCTTTCTCCATTTACTCACAATAATGGAAATATATATTTAGATAATGAAAAAGTTGCCACGATAAGTAAAATAGAAGAGGATACTTGTTCTGATTCATATTGGAGAGGCAATAAAACCCATTTAACTTTAAATTCTAACTCTAGAAGTAATTGCAGAGGTTGTGAATTTTGTGGAACTTACTCACTCAGAGATGATGATAAAGCCTTGAACACACCAGAAGCATTAAGAAGAAAAGCTGAAGAGTTGTGTATAGAAGCTGGCCATGACCTTTCCACAGTAGAATCTGTTGGCGTTGTAACTGGTTGTTTTCCTAATGAAGAAAACCTCGTTGAACATCTTAGAATGGTGAGACAGGTATTTAGCGAATATGGATTTACTAAAGAACTAAGATATATTGGCTCTCAACTAAGAAATCCAGAAAATCTTGCGCTACTTTCTAGTGAAGGTCCTTTTGCCCTTTATTTAACTGTAGAATCATTTACTAGACGTGAAGAATTAATGAAACAGCTTAAGTCATCATTAAATTTAAACATGGGTAGAGATTTATTCAGAATAGCTAAAAGTCTTGGGATTGATACAACCTTTTTATATATTGCTGGTTTAGATGACTTAGATAATATGAGACAAGAATTTCCTAAATATAGAGGATTAATAACTAGACTGCCATTAGCTCAAACTTTTCAGGCTTATGTTCCATCTCAGCTAGAAAAAAGAAATCCTGCTGCAGCATCATTAAATTATTTTTTTGAGACTAGAAAAATTATTGAAAAAGCTTTTCCAGATTTAAGACCTCAAGCTTTCAGTAATTACAGAGGTTTGTGGTACACTAAATACGCAGAAGAAGAATTACCTAACACCCAAATCTAAAATTATTTATGTCCTGGGATACTATCTACCAACAGCCTACTCAAAATTATCAATATTACAATTTGCATAAGCCTCATGAGAATTTAACTGAGGTGATTAAATTTTTTAAAGCCAAAAAAGTGACCACAGTTTTAGACTTAGGTTGTGGGGTGGGGAGGAACATCATCCCTTTAATTAAACAAGGTTTTACGGTAACTGGTCTTGATGAATCAAGCACGGCCATCAATAAATTAAAAGCTTCCTTAACACAGCAAAATCTGCAAGCCAAAATTCAGGTTGGACAATTTCAGCACTTGGCTTTTGCTGATCGCAGTTTTGATGCTGTCATTAGTGTCCAAACTCTCAACCATGGCTACGAACGAGATATTCTTCAAGGCTTTGCCGAATTAAATCGAATTTCAAAAATAGGTGGCTTGGTTTTCTTGACTTTACCAGGAAGGATTGCCAACGGTAAAGTACGTTATTGTTTAGTCAGAACAGCCAAAAAAATAGCTGAACATACTTATTTGCCCACCATTGGCGAGGAGGTAGGTGTGCCACATTATATTTTTACTAAAACCTTAATTAAAAAATATTTAAAAAACTATCGCTTAATAAAAAATATTTGGCACGATGACAAAGATTATTATTGTATATTAGCGGAAAAGATCTATTGATAATAAACCCATTTCAAGACATCTTTCAATTATTTCGTTTAAATATAAAACATATTTTTCTTGATCAAAATCAAAACCACTTCTTAATAATTGAGTTAAAATCTTAACAAAAATATCTCTATTTATAATTTGTTGTGAATTCTGTAATTCCAAAATATTGGCTACTAAACAAAATAATCCAGTTCTATTAGCTCCAGCTTGACAATGAACATAAGTTAAAAGATGTGGATCATAATAAGAAATAGCTGCATTTAATAAATCAATATTTTTTTCAACATCAACAACAATATGTTCTAGTCCAGTTAGAGCAACTGCGCTTCTTAAAATCGGAAGCAAAGCCTGTTCTTTTACATCTCTAGGGTTATATAAGGATACAATCCGATTTATATTTAAAGTTTTTAATCCACCTAATTGTTCAACTGGCCAGCTTCCTCTCCACAGTTTTCCAGGAATCTCTTGTGAAAAATTTCTAGGTAAACCTGTGATTATTTCATATCTAAGTAAAACCGGTACTTCAAAATTAAATCCTTTAATTAATAAAGAAGCAGTATTATTTAATTTTGATTCTAAATTATTTTCTGGAGAAATGCCCATATTTACCTTTTTTTAAATCAAAATATATTCAAATATGCTAAAATATATCAAATAATTCAATTAAAATTATTTACTAATCATTTGTAATTATATATCAAAAGCAATCAAATTTAAAATATGTCTGAACGTCTATTTCCAATTGATCAAGAAACTATAGATCAAGAACCAATTAAAGAAGCCTGTTTATATCAAGAATTGATAAAAATTTTTGGAATCAATTTTGTATCAGGATTACCTTGTGGAGAACTAAGAGGTTTTATAGAAGCTAGTCAAAAAAATTCAGAAATACCTCATTTACAAGCAACTAATGAAAATGAGGCTGTTGCAATATCCCAAGGTGCATTTTTAGCGAATAGAAAGCCAGTACTATATATGCAAAATAGCGGTTTCTTGAAAACCACTAATGAAATTGGCTCTTTATTAATCCCTTGTCAAACCCCAACTTTATTTGTTGTGTCATGGAGAGGTGCTCCAGGAGAGGAAGCTACTCAACATTTAGCCACTGGTGCCGCAACTATTCCAATAATTGAAGCACTTAAATTACCATATGTTGTAGGTCCTACAGCCCAAAATCTAAGAGAATTAAAAAATCAAATGGAAATTACACAACTTCCTGGAGTAATTCTCATGAAAAAAGAAAGATTTAATCAAGGTGTAGAGCCGGCTCGAAGATTATATGAAACTACTAACCAAAAAGGAATTTTGTATAAAGAAAATAATAAAAAAAATTTTCTTAGCAGAGAACAGGCAATTGACTTAATTTTTGAATATTTAATCAATGAAAATGATGGCGTTTTTTCTTCCACAGGCTTAATATCTAGATCAATTTATCATCGTCATGATTCACCTAATCAATTCTATAATGCTGGAGCCTTTGGATATACAAGCTCAATTGCACTTGGATATGCCACAAATGAGCCAGCTCATAGAAATATTATTATTGAAGGAGATGGAAGCGTTTTAACTAATCTAGGCTCTTTAAATATAATTGGACATTCATCTGCCAAAAATCTAGTACATATTGTTTTGGATAATGCTGCTTATGCTTCATGTTCTTCAGAACGAACTTATGGTTCAGATCAAATTCCTGAAGTTGCCTTAACTTTTGGATATAAAAAAGTATTTAGTGTTCAATCTGAAGAACAGATAGCAATGTCTATAAACGCAATTAATACCAGTGATGATGGTCCGTCAATGATACATATCAGAATTAATGCTGAAGGCCCAAGAGATTTTAAGAGACCTCTAAGTATGGCTGAAATAGCTCGCAGATTCAAAAACTATTTTATTACTAAAAGTTAATAGTCTCTACTCATACTGATAAAAATTCCGTTCCACCTCTACGCATTGTTTTTCACACGGTGCGCTGGGGCTAGAAGTATCATTTGGCTGCCAAGTCACTTTAATTTTGACATTTACTGGGTCTGTCCCTGTTACAGCGGCCGTTCGTTTAAAAGTTATGCCAGCATTTAAGCCTAAATCGCTGTAACTACTGCAGTTGCCTTCGGTTAAACTAGGCAAACTGTGTAAACAATAATTTTTGCCACTAAAGGTTTTAAAAGTCGTCCAATCAGACAAAACTCTGGTTTTAACAAAGAGCTCCATGGCTTGATTGGCTGCACTGCTGGCTAAAGAACGATACCGAGCTTCGGCATTACTTTTGATGGAGTAGGTGAGGGTCGCGGTAATGGCAGTTAAAGTTAAGCCAGAAATACCAATCACCACAATCGCTTCAATTAAGCTAAAACCAGGATTAAATTTACATTTTTTCATTATTGCCAAGCTCCTACAGTCATTTCACCACTTTTGCTAATACTAAAAAGATAAATAAAGGCTCCACCAGCTACCCAGACATCATGATCTTCTGGAATATCACCAGTTAAAACTTTAAAAAAAATATCAGAGCCATAACTTACTGAAATCCCTGGTAAATAGATTCCTTTTACTTGTTGAGGAGTAGCAAAGCCACTGCAGACTGCTTTCATGCACAAATCAGCATTAGAGCAACTTTCACTAACAATGTAACCAGATAAAATATTACAACCAGAAGGCATAATGCCATCTTTAGCTTGAGTCTGAGCTAATCTAAAAAAGGTTTTAATTTCTTCAACTCCTCCTTGAGTTTTTTGTTTATCATTAAATCTAAGATAACCCACTAGACCTGTCCCAACTACAAGCGCAGAAATACTAATCACTACCAACAGTTCTATAAGAGTAAAACCAGCTTGAGTTTGCTTTGACATAATAATTATTTAAATTTTTTGCGCAATAAAAATGCCACTGCGCAATCAGGCCTATTTACCAAATCCGGCCCGTTAAGGACTGGCTACAGTATAAGTAGTCCCATCTTCTAAAGTAGCTGTGATAGTAAAACTCACCCCACCCGTACCATAGGAATAAACATAAGACTTAGCCGGATTAGGATCTTTCATAGCCTCTGTGGAACTATCAGAGCTTAAGTATCCACCAGATTTAAGAGTTGCAACTGGATCTGAAGTAGTTGGATAACGCCCATAATCTGCTTTATACAGCACTAATGCCTGACGCAAAGTTTCTAAATCTGATTTGCGTTTACCATCTTTGCTTTTATTGAGTGCACTTCTATAACTCACTAAACCAATAGTCGTTAAAACAATCACAATCGTTGCTGCCACCAAAAGCTCAATTAAGGTAAAGCCTTTATTGTAATGTTTTTTTTTAAAAGAATTTAATTGCATAATTTTCCTTAACTACTGTAAATTAACTAAACAATAATAATCACCAGAACTTGATCCTAACCCAGAGCAATCAGTGAAAGTAGCATTCCCACCACCGCCTTCTAATCTAGCACAAGCACAATAGGAATAACTACCAGAAGGAGCATTACAGGTATAAACATAAGGAGAAGTTCCCTTTGGATCTCTAGGCTGGCCAGCCGGGAAAATCGTTGTGTCAGCAAACATTGCATTACAAGTAGCATAAGCACTAGAATGAGAAGCATTATATTGTTCAAAGCCATCTTGCATCGCCTTAATATCAGCTCGTCGTCTGCCATCTCGGCTCTTTTTTTGAGCTGTAGCAAAAGCTGCACTGCCCATGGCAATTAAAATCCCCATAATGGAAACTACCACTAATAATTCCAAAAGCGTAAAACCATTTTTTTTGTGTCGTTTTTGCATAAATACTTTCTTTGTTAGCGATTAACAATAATTTTAATACTACTGACTAAGTTATCAGCTGACCTAGCCCCAGTGGTCATATTTAAAGCTCTGACGTTAGCGGTATATTGGCATTGATCGCTCGCGCAAGCATAAGTATGATCCACCATGTTATTTAGGCTAAAAGAATTTTCTTTTTGACCATCGCCAAAATCTAAAATTACCTGAACTTTTTCTTCACCATTAGGTTTAGTGGTTTTATCAATTAAGCTCTGCAAATTTTTCATTAAGCGAGTTAAAGCATCATCACTTTCTTCAATCTGACCAGCAAAACCTTGTTGCTGTGAACCGCTAACATTATATGAAAAATTGACAATTTCTCCTGCTTTAATCATTAATTGACCAGTGGTTTGATCATAAAATGGCCTAGTATTAAACGCTAACACTACTGGAGCATAAGCACAACTACTATAACAATCATCTGGACAATCAGACACGCCCACTAATTGATCGCCTAAACCTTTTTCTTGAGCTGGATTGCAACAGACAAACCCATAGCCACCACAAGCAGCTGGAGGACCAGCTTCCAAATCAACTGGGGTAGTTTTTAACTTCACATTAATTCCTTCATTAAGCAAAGAAATTTCGCCAATCCTTCCTAAAATTTCTAATCTTACGCCAGAATTATCCATTGGCCAAATTACGCCAGAAGAACCGGCAACTTTACGTAAAATAAAAGGTAATTTATCAGCGCCCACAGTAATGGGAGCATTGCTGATACCATTACACACTACTTCGGTAACATAATTTTGATTATCAATAAAACGCAATTGCACCCGGTAGGTTTGTTCATTATCAGCAGCTGAAGCACCCATGCTGATACAATTATTTAAGTAATCACCTCGGCTTTGCAAATTTTTTAATTGCACTAAATCACTCTTCAGCTTATTCAAGCCCACCAATAACACCAATTCTCGACCACCCAATCCAACCACAATCACTAAAAAAGCTAAAATTAAAAAAAAGCTAAAAATGGCTTTAATCACCTTCATATTATAAGTCTAAAATACCATTGCCATATAATCTCCCCATAAACCAGTGCAACCAAAGTTCCCACAATTAAAAACGGGCCAAAAGGCAAAACCTGACCAAAACGTTTTTTTCCTAGGATTATTAACATTATGCCAACTAATCCGCCTAAAAGAAAGGCAAAGAAAACCCCAATCAAAATTTTGGGCCAACCAAGCAATAAACCAAGGGGAATCGCCAGTTTTACATCGCCAAAGCCAAACCCCTTACCTTTAGTAAAAAACCATAACGCAAAAAAGAAGGCAAATAAAATTAAGGTTGCCAATAAAGCCCGCCCTAAATCAGCTACTTGCATAATCCCAGATACTGTTAAAACTAAACGATAGAGGACAGTGATAAAGAATAACGGCAAAAGAGCATAATCAGGAATTAAATAATAACGAACATCCGCCACTAAAATTACTAATAACAATAAACCAACTACTAGCCAAAAGATAGGCTGGAGAATGGCAAACGGCGTTTGGGTTAATCTAAAAAACAAAAAACCCACAAAATACCACCACACAAATAAACTACCAGTCAAAATTTCCACCAAAGGATGACTAAAAGCAATTGACTTGTGACAATAACGGCACTTACCCTGCAATAATAAATAAGAGAGGAGAGGAATATTGTCGTACCAAGCAATTTGTTTGTGACAATGATCACAACGCGAACGATCCACCACCCAGTCTAATTCATTAACTGTACGATAAATAACCACATTAAGAAAGCTACCAATAATGGCACCAAAAAAAAATAAAATTAAACCAATAAAAATAAAGTAAAGTGCCATAAGTTAAGTTAATAATACCTGAACTTTCATATTATGCCAAATAAAAGGTAAAAGAGATTTTTCTTCATTTGTGGCTTTTAAAGATAATTTAAACATATTGATATAAATCACCTTTAGTCATATCTTTTAGAAACTTTAATTGAATATCTATTATCTCTCTGCCTAAATCACTTTCTTCAATAATGTTTTGAATTGCTTCATCTCTAGTTAAACTTTCATTGCCTCCAAAAGATATATTAAAATCTTGAGGGATAGCTTTTAATCTGGCAATAACTAATTCTTTTATATCTTCCTGAATTTGCTGTTTTTTATTTTTAGGCATCTTCAATAATTCCTATTTTGACTAATTTATCTAAAATAGTTTTACCTATTTCACTATTATTATCTATTTCTAACCTTGCTGAATTCCAAGTAAAAGGCTCTTGATTAACCACAATGATAATCTCTTGTCTTAATTGGAGTGGTAAATTAGCATATATTTGTAAAAATCTAGCTTTTTTGTCCATAAAATTAATTATACCAGCTACTCTTTATTTTACTTCTTTATCCTGACTTCTTAGCTGACAAAAACCCTGCTATACTATGACCCCAAAATTCATCTTTATGTCAAAAGAAATTTCACGCCGCCATTTTTTACAACTTATGGCTGAAGGAATGGGTTTACTTGCCTTATGTCAACTTTTCCCCGGCAGTCAAAATCTTCTTAACCCAATTCTCAAAATAGAGCTTGATAAACACCAAGAAACTCTTAGTTTTGCTGAAGCCACTGCCTTAGCCAAAAGATTTAGAAATTTATATTTACAATTAAAAACAGCCGGCTTTGAACAAAGCTCGCTGGACCAAGCAACTATTAATAACTGGATCGATGAACTTGCGCCACAATTTGCTCATGAAGGAGCAGTTAATCAAGCAGTCATCCCAAAAAAAATTAGCTTTGAAAAATTTAGCGATGGAGAAGAGCATAATCATCTGGCTGGCTATGAAAGTTCTACCAGCCAATCAATTTATTTAAATTATCGAATGATTAATCCTCAAAGTACTTGGTATAAAAAAAATAGTAATCTGAGAACCCTAATCCATGAATTAACTCATTTAATACTTTTTCAGGATTCAATCTATTCTGGGGCAGATAATCCTAAGCTAGAACAAACAGCTGTGATTGTTACCTGGGAAATCATGGCCAGCATGATCAATAACCAAGCCATGATTGGCCCATTAGTGGAGCATTTATTTTGGACCAGTTTTGATACAGCTTTAAGCATAGCTCTTAAAGAAGACAGAATGCCAGAATTTGATCAATTTAGACAGACCTTACATGAAGATGCCTTTGAAAAAGCGGCTCATGAAAAATGTATGAGAGACTGGGCCAATAAAAAATATAAGCTAATGGGAATACTACGAGATTATTCCGAAAAACCTTTAACTATCGTTATTAAAGCTATGACCAGCCAAAATAGTCAAATTTATGGGTTGGCTTTACAAGCTGAAGATCCATCCTTGTCAGATTTTAGACAAAAGCCATTTCAGATTGATGACTTAGCTTATTTTTTTGCCCATGCTGAAGAGTTAGTTGCCGCGGTCATTGCTGACAAAAAAACAGGCTAGTTGCCTAGCCTGTTAAAATTTTAATTTAACTAACCATAAAATTATGGTAAGCAGATGTACCAAGCATCAGCAACACAAGCTTCGGCTAAAGGAAAGTCAGCAGGAGCTGCATTAGCCGCAACATCATCACAGCGTTTGTGAGCTTCAGTGGTAAAAGCCCCAGATTTAGGTAAAAAACAAACGTAAGTACTATCTCCTTGATCTCCATGGTTATAAATATACAAGCTATTATAAGTAGAGTTCGTAATTCTATCAATAAAAGATAGTTTTAATTCATCCGTACCATCACAAGGCTCTGTGGTGCCAGTCATTCCACCTGAAAGCTTAGCAAGAACTTCACAATCACTAACTCCGTTAGTCACAGTTCTTGAATACCAAGGGCTAGCCGCATCAACTTCTGTCCAAGCTACCGCTGTGTTAACTGTTTGAGCAGAAGCTACCCAAGGATAATAACCCTGGAAAGCATTAAATCTATCAATAGCACTAAGTAATTGCTCAGCATCAGAACGACTCCCGGTATCACGGCCACGGTTAATTTGTTCAACTGGGTTAATAGCTGACAACACTGCCACGGCTAAAATACCTAAAATAGAAATAACGATTAATAACTCAATCATGGTAAAACCAAGTGAGCTCTTGAAAACTTTAAATAATTTAGAGTTTTGCATAACTTTTCCTTTTTTAATACACAGATATACTTTATTTATATACTAAGCCATTAACCAATTTCAAGAGTCAGTATCAATATTTTTATTCTTACTTTTGTAAATGCACCGGCGTCCCGCCAGAATGATTTACAAAAGTAAGAATAAAAATCACTCTCTGCCATTTCAACTAAGCGATTGCGTTTCTAAAGTTAAGGTTAAAGTTTAAATTAAAATTGGCTTGTTAAGCTATAAATTGGCATGATTACTGCTACCACCATTAACCCTACACCAATGCCTAACACAATCATAATCAAAGGCTCAATGGCGCTAGTCAAATTTTTGACAGCATAACCAGTTTCTAATTCAAAATAATTAGATAGCTTAGTTAAAATTTCATCCATCTTACCAGTTTCCTCACCCACAGCAATCATTTGGTCTAAAATTGGCGGAAAAATTTCTTGAGCGGCAATAGCCTGAGATAAAGGCACACCTTTTTCAATTCTTTTTCTGGCATCAACCACAGCTTCTCGATAAAGAATACTACTGATTGCATCACCAACAATTTCCAAAGCTTCCATCAAAGATACACCACTGCCTAATAATAAAGCTAGAGTCCGGCTAAAATCAGTTAAAACTGTTTTAACTCGCAAAGTCCCAATAATTGGCACTTTCATAATCAAACGATCAATTTCTCGTTGACCTTTTTTAGTACTATAAATTCTACGGAAAGCATAAATGCCAGCACCAATGATAATTAGTAAAATATACCAAAACTTAGCCATGAAGCCACTAACCCCAATTAAAATCTTGGTCGGCAAGGGGAGTTCCGCCCCAAAATCAGTAAACATTGACAGCATTTTGGGAATAACAAAAATCATCATAATAATACCCACCGCAATCATGGCTAACACCACAATCACTGGATAAATCATCGCGCCCTTAGTTTTAGCACGGAAATCTTTTTCTTTTTCCATCACTTCTGCCAAACGATTTAAAATATTGTCTAACACACCACCCACCTCACCAGCATGCACCAATTGAATATAAACTCTGGAAAAAACTTTAGGATGTTTAGCCAAAGCGCTAGAAAAAGTTGCCCCGCCTTCAATATCTTTGAGTAACTCACCAATCATCTTGGCCATTTCTGGTTTACCCTGAGCCTGCAAAATATTTAAAGCTCCAGCCAAAGGCAGACCAGCACTAATCATGGTTGATAGCTGGCGAGTAAAATTAACAATGTCAGTTTGCTTAATTCCTACCAAAGATTCTTTGATTTTGGCCCAAGTTTCATCACCAATTGGACTAATATCAATCACCAACATCCCACGACTACTTAAAATCGAAGCCGCATGGCGTTCACTGTTGGCTTCAACCTTGCCTTTAATACTTTCACCATATTCGTTTTTGACTAGATAATTATAGATTGACATAAGTCTTTATTTAGGTAGGCGGGGATTGTTAAGCTAAACCGCCACCAAGTAATCTTTCCATTTCTTTTGGTCTAAAAGCTCTTTCAATAGCAATTTCTCTGCTAACTTGACCTTGTTGCACCAATTGAGCTAAATGAGTTTCAATCAGCATCATTCCTTCATCAGCTGAAGTCTGAATAGTGTTATCAATCTGATGAGTTTTTTGTTCACGAATCAAGTTTTGCACTGCACTATTAGCCGTCATAATTTCAAAAGAAGCCACTCGGCCTCCGCCTACTTTGGGCAACAAGCGTTGAGAAGCCACCACCTTTAATGTAGCAGCTAATTGTTGACGAATCTGCCCTTGTTGGTGAGCAGGGAAGACGTCAATAATACGGTCAATGGTTTGCGCCGCCGTAGCGGTATGCAAAGTGGCAAAAACCAAATGACCAGTTTCAGCCACAGTAATGGCGCTGGCAATAGTTTCGTAGTCACGCATTTCTCCCACTAACACAATGTCAGGATCTTCACGCAGAGCAGAGCGCAGCGCAATATCCCAACCGTGAGTATCATGATTAACTTCACGCTGAGAAATAATACTTTTTTTAGGCTGATAGACAAACTCAATTGGATCTTCAATGGTTAAAATATGTTCACCACGAGTACTATTAATTTCATCAATTAACGCAGCTAGAGTGGTAGATTTACCTTCACCAGTTGGACCAGTAACTAAGACCAAACCTTGTCTATAATTAGTAAACTTATGAAAAACCGGTGGTAAATTAAGATCATCCACTGTTTTAATTTTGGCCGGAATCAAACGCATCGCGGCTGCGATCGTGCCTTTAGCATTAAAGACGTTAATTCTAAACCGGCCTAAATCTTTATATTGATAACCAAAGTCTAATTCTTTATTAACCTTAACATAGTCTTTTTGCTCTTGAGTCATCAGTGGAAAAATTAAACTTTCCGCTTGCTCTTGACTTAAAGCCGGCGCGCCTTCCACGGGTTTTAATTCACCACTCAAACGCAAAGTTGGAGGCATCCCAACCTTAATGTGAATATCCGACCCTTCATTTTCAATTAAAAAGTTTAAAATGTCATGTATATTCATAAAGATTCCTTAAACTTCTGCTACTCTTAGAATTTCTTCTATAGTTGTTACCCCAGCTAAGGCTTTAAGATAACCATCCTGCTTCATCAGCAACATGCCTTCTTCCAAAGCCACTTTTTCTAAAGCAGAAGCTGGCTGATTGCTAAGAATAAGTTTACTAATGTTGTCACTAATTAGCATAATTTCAAAAATCCCAATTCTACCTTTATATTCTGGTTCTCCCTGAGGACGATCTTTTTTAGCCCGATATAAAACTAAATTATTAGGATCTTTATTATTTTGCTTGCACCAACTATTAAGTAATTTTTCACCCAAGACCTTTTTAATGTCTTCTACCACAGCTGGCGCTGGAGTATATTCTTCTTTATAGTTTTGATTTAACTTACGAGGCACACGCTGAGCCATTGCTAAAGTAATCGTTGAAGCCAATAAAAATGGTTCTGCTCCCATATCTAATAAACGAGGAATAGCTCCAGCAGCACTACTAGTATGTAGAGTAGAGAAGACCAAGTGCCCAGTTAAAGAAGCCTGAATAGCCAACTCGGCTGTTTCACTATCACGAATTTCTCCCACCATAATAATATTCGGATCTTGACGCAAAAAAGAACGCAAACCATTGGCAAAAGTTAAACCAGCTTGAGGATTAATCTGAACCTGATTAATACCAGTCATCTGATATTCCACAGGATCTTCCAAAGTCATAATATTAACTTTAGGCGTATTAATCTGGTGCAAAATTGAATAAAGGGTAGTAGTTTTACCAGACCCAGTAGGACCAGTAATCAAAATAATCCCGTGGGGGACAGTAATGGCATCTTTAACATGCTTTAAGGCAATTCCGTCTAAACCTAATTCTTCCAAGCTCGGTGCTTGGCCTTCATTTTTTAATAGACGCATCACCACTTTTTCACCATGAATGGTGGGCAGAGTAGAAACACGAAGGTCAACCTCCTCAGCCTGATTAGTATAATTAAACCGGCCATCTTGAGGGATTCTTTTTTCATCTAATTTAAGATTAGACAAAATTTTAATTCTAGACACCACCGCATCATGCACTGATTTAGGTAGGATCAGTTTTTCGCTTAAAATACCATCAATCCGATAACGCACTCTAGTTTTTTCAGCTAAAGGTTCAATGTGCACATCAGAAGCTTTGGCTTTAAGCGCAAAATCCATAATTGTATCCACAATCCTATTAATCGGAGCATCACGCACCAGCTGACCAGACAAGCTAGCAAAATTTTGCTGTTGCTTACGTTGAGCAATTACTTGAGGAGTTTCTTCCAGCGCTTGAGTAACATCACTGGATAAATTTTGCGAATAACGCTCAGCGATGGTTTGTTCTAGCTGAGAAGGGTTAGCGTAAAAAACTTTTAACTTATAACCAGTTTTCCGTTCGATAAAATCAATAGCTGACAAATCCAATGGATTAAGCATCGCTACCGACAAAGACTTGGTTTCTTTATCTACCGCAAAAGGCAAAACATTGTAACGTTTGGCCACACTTTCATCAATTAAAATAATTGCTTCTGGAGAAATCCCAGTTTCAACAATATTCACAAAATCAATATGATTGAACTCGGCTTTGGCTTGAGCAAAAACCTGCTCACTAACTAAAGCTTTTTCTTGAATTAAATCTTCCAAACTTTTACCGGTATTAATTTCTTCTAAAAGTAACTGATCTATTTGTTCTTTAGTCAGTTGACCATTTTTGACTAAAACATCAGCAACATTAGTAACTGGCAAACTATTATCAGTACCAGTAGTAAAATTCATCACATTGCCATTAAAAGAAGGGCTCACCGAAGCTGATAAATCTAAAGTTGGAGTAACTGGCGCTGATTGACTATCAGGCATTTGATTAACAGAAGGAGCAACCCCAGCTGGATCAGCCTGAGTGGAAACCATCGGCTGAGTTTGATCCATCTCTTGAGCGGTGGTTTCAGTAGGTTGACTACTCAAAGCCACCGGTTGATTACTAGGAATAACTAAGTTGCTAGAATTTTGGGCAGTGTCGTTCATAACAATAAATTTGCTAATCTCAAAATAAGATTTAGGCTATATATATAATGACACAAAGTGCGTGACAAAAAAAGATTAACTTGCTAAAGTAAGCAACAAATGACCAACCTAGCTTCACCCGCTCAAATCTTAGTAATTAAAACTCCAGTTGCTAGTCAACTTGAATATCTATCAGCTTATTTAAAACAAGCTTATCAATTAGCTAATTTTCCTAATCCGCAAACCTATTTATTTAATCAAAACCAAGAAAGTTTAAAAATTGCTCAAGTAAGAGAAGCCATTAGTCAAGCCAGCTTTGCTAGTTATGACCAACAAAAAAGATTCTTTTGCTTTCTGCGGGCCGATTTAGCTACTCCTCCCGCCCAAAATGCTTTACTTAAATTATTAGAAGAGCCACCCGCCAATAGTTATTGTTTACTGTTAGTGCAAAATCCGCAACGGCTGTTGGCTACAGTCCAATCACGTTGCATTACCATTGATCTAGACAGTTATTTAACAGCTCAAAATAGAGTTGAGGCTACTAACTCAACAGAACTAAACCCAGACCTTTCTAACCAAAACAACCCAGATAATGCTGCCTTCTTTGACCATTTTATTGAGCAACCTCAGACTGTTACTTTTAGCCAGCTAATTGATTTTGTCGCTCAGTACAAAGATCGAGAAGCAGCCTTAAATTTTTTGCAAACTAGCTTACAAAAATTACTCTCTAACCAAAAACTCAAACTCAGTCATAAAACTACAGCTTTAAAGGCTTTAACCAAAGCCAGCCAAAATTTAGAAGCAAATTTTAATGTAGTTTTAACCCTGGAAAATGCTTTTTTTTCAATCAAAAATCTGCTTTAAAGCTGTATAATAAAGACAGAGCACAGTTTGATTCTTGATCGAAACTATGATAAAAAAGGGAGTCTAAGTAATTTTTGACATTATTAATTAATAACCCGCCTAAGAGAATTTTTTTAGATAAAATTTATTTTTATGCCAACTGCTAAAAGCAATTACCAAGCTTCAGATATTAAAATCCTAGAAGGACTAGAGCCTGTCCGTAAACGGCCTGGTATGTATATTGGTTCTACGGACACTCATGGTTTACACCACTTAGTCAAAGAAATTTTGGATAACGCTGTAGATGAGGCTTTAGCTGGTTATGGTAAATTAATTCGCCTTTTCCGTTTACCAACTACACAAGCAGACCGTGACATGGTTAAAAATTTGACAATTGGTGATCAAAGCATTACCGTTATTGACCAAGCTCGTGGTATTCCAGTGGATATTATGGAACCATTTGGCATTAGCGCCATGGAAATTGTGATGACTAAGCTGCATGCTGGTGGTAAGTTTGAAGAAACTGCTTATAAAGCTTCTGGTGGTTTACATGGAATTGGCTCTTCAGCGGTAAATGCTTTGTCAGATCTCATGCAGATTGTAGTTAAAAGAGATGGTAAGTATTATTACCAAGCTCACTCTAGAGGTATTCCTCAAGAAAGAGTTAAAGAAATTAGTGAAGCTAAGGTTAAAGAATTATTTCCAACTCAGGCTTCCCATTTTGTAGGGAATAAAAGTGGTACTTTAGTATTCTTTGTACCAGATCCATCCATCTTTTCTACTGTTAATTTTAGCCACAAAAAATTAATTGAAATCGTTAAAGATAGAGCTTACTTAATGGCCGGAATCGGTTTTAATTTTATAGACGGAGTAGAGAATACCTGCCAAAATTACTATTTTGAAGGTGGTATTCGTACTCTAGTAGAACATCTTAACCTCAATAAAAAAGCTTTGCATGATGTTTTTTACCTCAACGCTGATTGGCAAGATCCAGACACTAAAAAAGGCATTGGCATTGAAGTAGCCATGCAATACAACGATTCATACAACGAAAAAGTAGAAAGCTATGTTAACGTTATCCATACTCCAGATGGAGGAACTCACGTTAATGGTTTCCGTTTAGCTTTAGGTAATGTTTTAAGATCTTATGCTACTGATAAAAAACTCATTAAAGAAAACGAAAATTTTGTAGTTGATGACCTGAGAGAAGGCCTAACTGCTGTCATTTTTGTCAAAATGCCAGCCAATGACTTGCAATTTGAATCTCAAACCAAAGCTAAATTAAATAACAATGAAGCCCAAAGTGCGGTTTATCAAGTTTTTAAAGATGCTTTAGTCACTTTCTTAGAAGAAAATCCCAAAGTTGGCAAAATAATTATCGAAAAAATCATGCTTTCCGCCCGCGCCAGAATGGCCGCTCGCGCTGCCAAAGACGCAGTAATTCGCAAAGGTTTGCTAGAAGGTAATTCTTTACCAGGTAAACTAGCAGACTGTCAGAGTAGGGAAGCCAGTGAGTCAGAAATTTACATTGTTGAGGGTGATAGTGCAGGAGGAAGTGCCAAACAAGGCCGTGATCGCCGCTTCCAAGCTATTTTCCCGTTACGTGGTAAAATTCTCAACACCGAACGCGCTAGATTAGACAAGATTGTCGCTTCAGAAGAATTAAAAAATCTGGTTATCGCTTTAGGCGCCGGTATTGGTGAAACCTTTAATGAAGAAAAACTCCGTTACCACCGCATTATTTTAATGAATGATGCTGATGTAGATGGAGAACACATTACTACATTAGGTTTAACTTTCTTTTACCGCCATTTACCTCAGATCATTGAAAAAGGCTATCTATACGTTGCTTTACCTCCACTTTACAAAGTCACTTATGGTAAAGAAACTACCTATGTTTACTCAGATCAAGAATTAGCTGAATTACAAACTAAAATTAAAACAACTAATCCTAACGCCAGCATTAGCATGCAACGCTATAAAGGTCTAGGTGAAATGAATCCAGAACAGCTTTGGAGTACTACCATGAATCCCAAAACTAGAATTATCAAAAAAATAAGCGTTGACGATGTAGCCAAAGCTGACCAAACTTTTGATGTTCTAATGGGAGACAGCGTTCCTCCTAGAAAAAAATTTATCCAATCTCACGCTCACCTAGCAGAATTGGATATTTAGTAAGCATACAGGTAAAAATTAACAAAAGGACAATTATGTCAGACAGCATTAAAGTCTTAATTGAAATCCCAGAAGGATCACAAGTTAAATATGAATTAGATGAAGAAACCGGCGAAATGATGATTGATCGCATCATGCCTACTACCATGGGTTACCCTGTTAACTATGGTTTAGTTCATGAAACTCATGGCGAGGATGGCGACGCTCTTGATGCTTTTGTTTTTACTTCTAAACCAATTATTGGCGGCGTCAACATTCACTGCAAAGTTATTGGTATGTTAGAAATGGAAGACGAAGAAGGCATCGATAATAAATTAATTTGCGTGCCTGCCAAACCAAAAATTGATCCTATCTGCGGTACTTGGGAATCTTTAGACGATATTCCAGAAGCCAAAAAAAATCAAATCCGTCATTTCTTAGAACACTATAAAGATCTTGAAGAAGGCAAATGGGTCAAACTCAAAGATTGGAAAGATACTAAAACCGCCAATCAAGTTCTCAAACAATGCCAAGAAAGATATCAAAAGATTAAGCAATAAGCTTTAAAGTAACTTAATATGTCAGAAGAGCAAACTAAACCACCAGCTAACACTAATGAAAATGAAGATCAGGAAGTCACTGATGCAGAAGCTTCAGCTACAGAGACAATAACTGCTAACTCCAGCTCTTCTGACGTAGCTGATCCAGCTACTGAGCATGAAACCGTTAATCATAGTAATTCCTTAATCGGCCAAACTGTAGACAGCGCTTTTGGTAAAATCAAACACATTTCCATTGTCAATGAAATGGAAAAATCCTATCTTGATTATGCCATGAGTGTGATCGTGGCTCGTGCCTTACCAGATGTTCGTGATGGGATGAAACCAGTTCACCGTCGTATTTTGTACTCTATGTACAAAAGCGGTATTCATCACAATAGTTCCTACAAAAAATCCGCTCGCATTGTCGGTGATGTGTTAGGTAAATATCACCCTCACGGCGATTCAGCAGTTTACGGAGCTTTAGTTCGTTTAGCCCAAGAATTTAACATGCGCTATCCTTTAGTGGATGGACAAGGTAACTTTGGCTCTATTGACGGCGATAGCCCAGCCGCTATGCGTTACACTGAGGCTAGATTAGCGAAAATTTCTCAAGAATTACTCGCTGATATTAACAAAGAGACTGTTCCACTTATTGATAACTTTGATGGCTCTCTTAAAGAACCAGTGGTCTTACCAACCAAACTGCCTAACTTGTTATTAATGGGCAGTGAAGGTATTGCCGTAGGCATGGCCACCAAAATTCCACCTCATAATTTATCTGAAGTTGGTCAAGCTATTATTGCCATGATCAAAAAAGGTGAGGCTAAAATTACTGAACCGCTGTCTTTCCAAGAAAAAGATGCTCAAGAAGCGCTAAACAAAAATGCTAAGCAAACTAAAAAAATGAACACGGCTGAGCTAGGTGAAGAAATAAAATCTAACAGCGAAATTATTACCAATTTACTGATCGCCAATCCAGAACAACTTGCCGGCCAATTTAATACTGACCTAGACATTGACGGGATTATGGAACATATTCAAGGTCCAGATTTTCCAACTGGCGCCATTATGTATGATTTTAAAGCCATAAAAGAGGCTTACGAAAATGGTCGTGGCCGTGTCTTAATCCGTGCCAAAGCCAGCATCCAAGAAGATAAAAAAGGTCGCTTTGAAATTGTAGTAACCGAAATTCCTTACCAAGTTAATAAAGCCCGTTTATTAGTTAAAATTGCCGATTTAGTCAGAGATAAAAAAATCATTGGCATCAAAAATCTTCGTGATGATTCAGATCGTACTGGTTTACAAATTACCATTGAATTAAAACGTGATGCCAGACCTAAAGTTATCTTAAATAAATTATTTAAATATTCAGACTTACAAACTACTTTTTCCATGAACATGGTAGCGCTCAATAGCGAAGGCACTCCTCAATTAATGAATATCCGCCAAGTTCTCAAAGAATATATTCACCATCGTCAGCTTGTGGTGGTTCGTCGCGGTCAATTTGAACTAAAAGAAGCTAGAGATCGCGCTCATATTTTAGAAGGCTTATTAATTGCTTTAGCTAACCTAGACGACGTCATTGAAACCATCCGTCGCTCTCCAGACACTCCAACTGCTCATGATGCTTTAATGAAAAAATTTGGTCTCTCAGACATCCAAGCTACTGCCATTTTGGAAATGCAACTTAAACGCTTGGCTGCTCTAGAAAGACAAAAAATTGAAGATGAATATAAAACTATCAAAGAAACCATTGATCGCTTAATTATTCTCTTAACCAATCCTCAAAAAATCTTAAACGTCATTATCGATGAAACCAATGAAATGATCAGTCTTTATGGTGACGAACGTAAAACCAAACTCATCAAAGGTAAAATCGGTGAATTTAGCGAGGAAGATCTTATCGCCAATGAAGCCGCCGTGGTCACTCTTACCGAAAGTGGCTATATCAAACGCCTTAGCCCCAACGCCTTCCGCGCTCAATCTAGAGGAGGGAAGGGAAGTATCGGCTTAAAAATGAAAGATGAAGATGTGGTTTCTGCAATCTTAAGCGTTACCACTCATGACACCTTACTCTTCTTTACCAACCAAGGCAGAGTCTTTAAACAAAAAGCCTTTGAAATTCCAGAAGCCAGCCGTCAAGCTAAGGGGACTGCCATTGTTAACATCCTTAATCTTAAACCAGAAGAAAGAGTCCAATCTGTTTTAATTCTCAATGAAGAATTAGACCAAGATAAATTTATTACCTTAGCCACTAAAAAAGGCCTCGTTAAAAAAACTGCCGTCAAACTCTATGACAACATTCGCCAAAATGGCATTGTAGCCATTATCCTTAATAAAGATGACGAATTAGTCTGGGGTAAAGTCACGACTGGGAATGATGATATTATGCTGATTACCTATGAAGGCAAATCTATCCGCTTTAAAGAAGAAGAAATCAAATCCAGCCAACGTGACACAAAAGGCGTTAAAGGTATTACTTTACGTCCCAGTGACTATGTGGTGGGAGTAGAAGCCTTTACTAAAGAACTAATTGAAGATAAAAATGCTGCCTTACTCATTATCAGCGAAAATGGCCTCGGTAAAAAAACCTTGCTTAAAAATTATCCAATCCAAAAACGTTCCGGCCTAGGCGTTAAAGTCTCGGAAATCAGCAAACGTACTGGCAAAATTGCCGCTGCAAAATTAATCACTAAAGACAATCAAGAAGTAGTGATCACTAGCAAAGACGGCCAAGCCATCAAATTACCTTTAAGAGAAAAAACCATCCCTGTGTTAGGTAGACCAACTCAAGGAGTAATCTTAATGAAACTCAACTCAGGCGACCGTGTTGCTGCTGTAGCCTTAACTAAAGAATTAGCCGAAGAAGTAGAAAATAAGGAGAATTAAATTCAATTTATGCCAGGCGGAGAACTCACCTCTCAACCCAAACCAATTAAAAAAATAGCCATCCTTTATTCTCATGCGCTAAGAGAATACTTTGCCACAGAAGAACATTACATTACTGAAGCAGAAGTTTTTGGCCGAGCCGAAGTAGTTAAAAGTTACTTAACCAAAATGGGCTATGAAGCGGAACTTTTTCCAGGCAATGATGAACTAAGCAAAAATCTACAAAAATATAAACCAGATAAAGTAGTCAACATGGTTGACTCAATATACGGCAAAGAATACCTCAGTGGCGCTATACCAGGCATTCTAGAAACTTTACGGATACCTTACACCGGGACCGGCATGCTAGGACAATCTATCAATGCTAATAAATATCTTACTAAAGATCTTCTAGAACAATACGGCATCACCACCCCTAAATTTCAACTCATTAAACATAAAACTGAAGATATTGACGAAATCATGGATTTTCCTTTGTTTATCAAACTTAATGAAAGCCATGGAAGTTTAGAAATCAATCATGATTCCATTTGCCATGACGAAAAAAATGCTGAAAAACAAATCGATTTTCTGATTGATACTTACAAGCAACCTTTAATTGCCGAAGAATTTATTGGCGGTAGGGAAGTAACTGTCATTGTTATTGAAGGCGGCAATACTAAAGCTTATGCCGCAGAAAAGATTTTTGCTAACGCCAGTAGTGATAACCCTTTTGAAAACATCGTAACCTTTGATGACAATTGGGTAGAAGAGGGTGATAATAAGATTAGTTATCAAAAATATGAACTGCCAGAACGAGTCAAAGTTCAAATCAAAACAGCCTTCAACGTTTTAAAGATGGAAGACTACGCTAAATTTGATCTAAGGGTTGACCAGTCGGGCAGACACTATCTAATTGATGCCAACAGCAATCCAGCCCTCGGTCCCAAAGAAACTGGCTGTGCTATTGGTACGATTTTAGATATGTACGGCATTTCTTTTGAAGATCTCTTGGAGAGAATCATCAAAAGCAACAGCAATGATCCAAATCAAGTCAAATAATCAGCTACTAGAAGCGATGCAGCCAAATATCCTGGCAGATCTTTTCTTAGTTAATCGAGAATTCTTATCCTTAAACCTCAAAAATTTAAGTGGTGATCAAATTGAGCAACTCCAACAAAAAACCAATCAACAACAACTTAATCAAGAGTTGTTGCAAATTTGCCAAACCCACAAAATTCAACAGATAGAAATTATCTCTTTACCTCAATCAGATATTGCTAGCTGTATTTTAGACAAACTAATTCATAAAATTGGTTTAGTAGAGCTTCAATACTCACTTAGTTCGCCACAACCTTTAACAGAACCTAAAAACTATCTCATTAAAACTGCTTATCCACCATTTTCTTATTTATTAGCCAGCCTAGAAGATCAGGCTGATTATCATCACAACATTGCTCCTGATTACTATCTTGGCAAAGAAACCATTAATTGGCTTTTAGCCGAACAAGAATACTATGATATTTGTCGAGACCCTAATGCTTTTTTACTCACCATCTGGGATCAACTTAAATTAGTAGGTCTAATCAGTGGTGAAATCATCGGAGAGCAAGCCAAAATCTATGAAGTCATTGTCACTAAAGAATATCGCCAGCAAAAACTTGGCACTTATCTTTTAACCAGCTGTTTTAATTATCTCCAACAAAAAAATGTCAAAGAAATTATTTTAGAAACTTGGTGGTCTATCCCAGCCTTACCCTGGTATTTAAAAATGGGTTTTGAAATTACCGGCAAAAATATTTATTTTTCGCTTAATTAATAGGAGAGAGTAGAGAGGATCTCAGTAATAAGAGCAGCTTCTTCTTAGATTTCATTGTGGACTCAGTGGGACTTGAACCCGCGACCTCTTGTATGCCATACAAGCGCTCTAGCCAACTGAGCTATGAGCCCATTTCTAAATGATTAACTGATAAATTTTACCACAAATTTATTTTTTCTTGAGTAGCAAAATTTTTAATCAACCAACAATTAGTCTTTAATAATTATTATCAATAATGATCCACTTTGTTTTATTGTAAAATATTAATGATAGCTTTGATCATTTAAACCACTGCCCAAAAGGCAACAATATCAAAACCATTTTTAACATATATTAACATGTCATTTAAAATTTTATCTTTTTTAGAAAAACATTACCATTAAAAAATATTGATTTATCAATCCTTATACCAAGAACTTTTAATTAGCAGATAATAAACAGTACTGCTAAATTTTTAACTTTTTATTTATCAGAAAAAACTTTATTATTCAAAATATTTTTACTAAATATCAGAATGACATTGTTGATGAATTTTTTTTAATTGCGGACGAGTGACATGCGTATAAATCTGCGTAGTTGCAATATTTTTATGACCAAGCATTTCCTGAACATCTCTCAAACCAGCCCCATTATATAACAAGTCAGTAGCAAAACTATGTCTAATCCCATGCGGACTTAGCTTAATCACCAAGTGAGCTTTGCGCGCATAATGATCTACTAAACGTTGCACACTACGAGTGGTCAACCTCATTTCTTCACCATCTGCTAATAGATCTGGCTTCTTACCAGAAAATCTAATAAAAACTGGTCGCCAATTATCTTGTCTCATACTTAACCATTTATCTAACCAAACCACAGCTTTGTCACTCAAAAAAACCACCCTTGGCCGACGACCTTTACCAATCACCCCAAATTCTTTTCTATTTAAATCAATCTGATCTCTATTTAACCCCACCAATTCACTAACACGTAAACCTGTTGAAAATAAAACTTCCAAAATAGCCTTATCTCTCAGGCCAGTTAAATTTCCGGTATCTGGGGCAGATAATAATAGTTCAACCTTATCTTTAGGCAAAAACTTCATATGTGTTGATTCACCCTTTGGTAAATCAATTTTTTCTGGATGCAAAACTGGCGCATCATTTTTAACCAGCCACTTCATCCAACTACGCAAAGCAATTACATAATAACTCTGAGTTTTTTTAGATAAAGTTTCATTATCTTGAGTTAAAACTCTAGCTAAATGGACACGATACTTACGAATAATTTCTTGATCTAACTGCTTTAAATCTTTATATCCCTGAGCAAAAAACCAATCATTAAAAACTTGTAAATAATGACGATAATTACGGATCGTTAAAGGGCTAACATTTTTTTCTACTTCTAAATATTCCATAAAATTTACCAGAGCTAAATTGGGGAGGGTAGAGGTAACTGACATAAAAAAATATTTTCTAATTATCTCTAATATATAACATTCTCCCCTCCCAAAGGGTAGAGGAGAAGCTAAATCTAAACTTTAAGCAACTTAAACTGTGTAAATGATACGCAAATTACTATAAGCTTTTAGCAGAGTAGAGTCTACTCTGCTATTTCACATCACCAGATTGACAGATTGATAAATCAATCTTTTTTATAAGGAGGAAAATTAACTTTTAATTAAACGCTAAAAGCAACTTTAGCATAAAAAAGGATGTTCATCATTTTTAAGCATTAATCAATTTAGTTTGAACTAAAAAGAAAAACAGAGAACACAACTAAGTTAAAAATTCTTAGGCAGACAGCATTATAGCTCGTTAAAATTTATTTTAACACAATTAGAAAATTTTAAATTTAAAGAAATTAAAAGTTAGTAGTGCTAAATCCAAACAGGCCATCGATCAAAAAATAAAAAAATTTAAATAATAACTAATTAACAACTAACTATTTTTTTAAATAATCACATCAATCAAAAAAATTAATTTTTAATTCTAAAAAACTATCCGCTAATTAATTAGCTCATTATTTTTTTAATCAACAATTTAGAATCATTAAAATCGGCTTAGTCTATTAGACTTACTGCGAAATAAAATTTCGTAACGAAAAATTGATATTTAAGAGCGAAAAAGTTTGTTTTCGAACGAAGTAGTAGCCATGCTACTTTGAGCGAGAAAACAACCTTTGCAGCCTTAAAGAACAATTTTACAGTAGAAAGGCTTATTTCGCAGTAAGTCTAATATTAACGACTAAAACATAAGCCATTTCAAAAAAAATTCTAAAGAAGCTCCTTTTGAAAAATCAAATTATTCATCTAAAAACTATTAACTTGATATTTCAAACCATAAAAGCTCGCATTAATAGTTATTCTACCCCTGGTTAAACCGCTAAATGCCCTAAAAACGGCTTTTTTAGGCAAAGACGATTATTTATGCATTAAATTCTTTACTTCTGCTCTTCCAAAGTCAATTTTTTTAACCCAGATCTACTAGAGTCAAACCAGACAGTAAAACTAAGCAAAATAATACAATCTAATCTGAAGAGGCAAGTAGAACAAAAATTAAGAAAACATTTTTAAAATTAAAAAAAATAATAATAAATAAAAATTTAATTAAGCAATTTAAAAACTAAAATAATGGCAAATTAAGTTATTAACAAAAATAATTTATGATCAATGTCGTAAAAGTTATATTGTGCGACATAAACTATACTCTTAAATTCAACACTTCTACCAAAAGGAGAGTACCTCATCCTCCCCCTAAATAAGCTAAAAAACAACAAACAAGACATCTTAATTAACTTAATTTAAATTATTTAACACTCTTCTATACGGCCCAACCAAAAACCGATTGGTGACTTTTTTTACTCAATATCTAAATAAAGCCATTCGGGTTTTTTTCACGACTAGCCCCTAATCTAGGCTTTAGCCTAAAAAACAGCCATTTTTATCACCCACCAGAGGTAGACCCATTGTTTGCAAGAATATATTTACCGCAAGAAATAATTTTTTTGTTCACTTATGTGAATAAAATAAAATCTAAAAATACTCACTGTACCAGACAAGAAAGTCCTATAATTATTTAAGTTTTCCACATTCAACTTTATCAAACTATATCACCTTAGCCAGTATATCAAACTATATCACCTTAGCCAGTATATCAAACTATATCATTTAAGTCTCTTCTCTATTTTCACGCTCCTAATAAAATTTTTTTACTCACTTCTCTATTTTTCAGTTTTTACTCTGGTAAAAGCCATTTTTAAAACTCCAAAATGCCTTTAGTTTTATGAAAATTTCTACTATGCAATAAAAACTAAACACTATAAATTTCATCCCAAAGTCTAAATTCAAAACCAGACAGACTTCTCTGCTAGCCTCTCGATTGTTGCAAGAAATGCAAAAAAGTTTTATTTACCGGGAAAAAGTACTAAAAACAAAATGCCTAAGAAAATTGCCACTAACAAGTATTCATTGGTAGTATTAGAAAACAAACGCCCTTTTAAAAAGCTTTGTAACACCCCTAAAGAGATATAAAGTAAGCCCATGATAAATAATGAGGCATTCCAAATAGGAATTGGAACCAGAGACATTAACATTACTAATTCAATAAAGGCTATTGATAACAACGAGCTATAACAAAGCAAATCAGTACTAATTTTCTCTTCTAATCTGACTGACCACAAAGCCATATAGATTAAAGGAAAATGGATAAGACCTACCAATAAGCCATTCAACCAAAAAGAAAAATGAAAAGACAAAATTGTATTAGTAAACAATAAAGACGTAATTAAGGTTAACAATAAACCAACTGCATGAGCTGCATAAAGTAATTGAATCGTCCGCCCTTTAGCCACACTGTAAATATTAGATGTTAAAAACAAAGAATACATTCCCAGACCAAAAACTAACATAATAAAAATTTTACTAAAAAAATCTCCAGGTAACAAAAAATAAAAGAAAGCCACCGAACCTGCATATAGAGAAGGAAAAGGCAAAATAGTAATCCATTCATGAGCATTCAGATCATCTTTTAAAGCCAAAGCTGACAATAAAAATGACAGAATCATTAATCCACCAATAGCCAAGTAACGGAACTCCAAAGGGATATAGGCAGTCACAAATAAACCCAAGCTCAATAACAAAGCAATAATAATAAATTTTTCTCTTCTCCTCATAAATTATCAATCTATTTTATAACGCCTTAAGCTATTCTTCTAGCTTAGTAGCTGGATAAACATCTTCTACATCATCATTGGCCCTGAGCTGATCTAATAAATCTTGTAATTGAGTTTTAATTTCCTGATCCTCAATGGGCATTTCCATACTCGCCACAAATCCCCCATCTTCTGACCGAGTAAACATATACATAGCGCTACCTGGGCCAGCTAAACTCCCCCCTGCTTTAGATAAAAGATTTCTTAACTCAGCGCTAGTACGATTAAAATTATCAGTGGTGGCTACAATTAACATTGCTACCCCACCAGGACCAAAAGCTTCATAAACAACTTCTTTAATCGGCCCAGTATCCCCTTTTCCCAAACCACAATCAATGGCTCGCTGAACCTTATTGCTAGGCATATTAGCTGATCTAGCTTTATCTAGTAATAATCTCAATGCTGAATTACTATTAGGATCACCATTGCCACTTTCTTTAACTGCTGCTCTAATCTTTTTAGCAATTTCGCTAAAAACTTTAGCTTTCTTAGAATCAACTTCTGCCTTTTTGTTTTTAATATTATTCCATTTGCTATGTCCAGACATATTTTGCCTTTCTAAATGGTTTTACGATTGACAAAAACTCTTTTTCAGATTATTCTTTCCAAAGAATTTTTTTCTATATTATAAACTGGCCTATGCCACAAACACTCTTCCAAATTAAACAACTCGCTATCTTAGCCGCTAAAAAATCAGACTGGGCACAAGCACTTAAGCTTAATGAAGATATTCTAGCGCAAAACCCTGACGATGTAGAAGCCTTAAATAGGCTTGGACAAAGCTATTTACAGCTAAATGACTGTACTAAAGCTAAAAAAACCTTTTCTAAGGTACTGAAACTCCAGAAAACCAATAAGATTGCTTTACGTAACTTAGAAAAAATCAAAAATAACCAAACTCAAAAATTAAACTGTTTTGCTACCCAATTGTTTATTGATGAACCAGGCAAAGCTAAAAACGTTGTTTTACACAGATTAGCCGGTAAACCAATCTTACAAAGTTTAGCCATTGGTCAAGAATGCCAATTAGTAATTAAAAACCGCTATATCAGTATTGAAACCAAAGATGGTGAATATATTGGTGCTTTACCAGAAGATATTTCTTTTAGACTTAGCAACTTAATTAAAACTGGCAACCAATACCTTTGCTATATCAGTAGTTGTAATGAAAAAAATTGCCAAGTTTATATCAAAGAAAGTGTTCGCTCCGCCAAAAATGAACATCAAAATTCATTTGCTTTAAATAAAAATAATAATCTTAATAATTTTAATGATCATTTAGTGTTAGAAGAAGATATTCCTGTAGAAGTCATTTCTGTTGATGAAGACTCCGAAAAAGTAATCTCAGATGATATTGATGATTTTGAAGAAGAAGAATAAATTTAGTTAAACTGTTGCCTAAAATCTTCACCTAACAATAAAATCAAATTACTCCGATAACGATCTGTTAAAGTTTGATCTTGCTTAATTTCTAAAGGTAATTGCTGGCCCAGCCAATTAGTTAAACGCTTAATTTCTGATTCACAATCTGTTATTTTTTCTTGCGAGATTAAAATACTTTTAGCTAGATTTTGATAATTTTCTTGGTCTGAATTGCTAATCCTAAGTACTGAAATTCCTGACTGTTCTAAAATAGTCGCTATCTGGCCAGCCAAACCAGCTGTAGCCGTGGTATTTAATACTCCCAAAGTACAAGCACTATCATCAGTCAAAACAAAACTAGCCAATTTGTTTAAGGACATAGTTTGTTGAGCAAAATTTTTACCTTGAAACTGATAATGTAACAAAACTTGACGAAGTTGCAAAAGTTGCTTAGCTTTTTGCCACTGGCTCGGCTTGATTCCACCTCGTAATTCTACTTGAGCTAGCTTAGTTAAAATTTGACTTAATTGTTTAGTAGAAATGCTTTGCAACTCTAAACTTGAATCAACTTGATAAAACAACACTTGATCAACCATCACCCCTAATTGCATTGACCTTTTTAAAGCATCCAAATTAGCCGGTTCTGTTGATGACCATAAACAATCCTCAGCTGGTAAAGCTGCTAAAAAATACTTTTGTAAACTAGGCTTCACGGATAAAAAATAACAACTTTGTTTCGAATTAGCTTCAGGTTGAGCTAAAATTAATAAAAAATTAGCTGTTTTAGATAAAGGGAAGAAATGTTCAATTAAAGAATCAAAAAATAAGTAACTGCCAATCATTAATGCTACACAAAAAATAATTAGGCTAAAAAAGCCTTTTACAAACTTTAACCCACGCGCTAAAAAAACTGATATCAAAGTAAGCTGTTTAAGCTCTGGAGAATTCTTTTTAGACTTAATAACAACATGATGAATGTCTTGATGATTTTTTTTGCAGGCAAAGTCTCTCATGATTTATCCATTTTTAACAGAAGATTTCCACCAACGCAAGCTTGTAAACCACATTAAACAAAAAAGCCAGCTAAAAGCTGGCTTTTTATCTAATTTAAAGTAAAATTATTTACCTACCTCGTAACGAATAAATCTAGTTAAAATCATTCTTTCACCTACTTTACCACTCACTGATTTAATTAAGACATCAATAGTTTTTGAAGGATCTTTAATAAAATCTTGAGCTAATAAATCTTCAACATTTTCTGGATTCATCGCTGCTACTTGCATAGCTACATCTCTAGCCATACTTCTAAATTCATCATTAGCTGCTACAAAATCAGTTTCACATTGAATTTCTACTAAAGCTCCAATCAAACCATTATTATGAACATAGCTAGCAATAAAACCCTCTTTAGTTTCACGATCTGCGGTTTTATCAGCTCTAGCTAAACCTTTAGCTTCTACCAAAGCTTTGGCTTTTTTCATATCACCAGCAGCTTCTTCTAAAGCTTTTTTACAGTCCATAATTCTAGCACCAGTTTCTTCACGAAGTTTTTTAATATCATCCATTGAGATTGACATAATTATTCCTTTTAATTTTATTTATTAGCTTTTTTACCTTCAGCATAAGCCTCAAGTAATTTGCCCACTAATAATTCTAAACTCTTAATAGAATCATCGTTAGCAGGAACTGGAATAGCAACTTTGCTAGGATCAGTATTAGAGTCAACTAAGGCAACTACTGGAATTTGAACAGCTTCAGCTTCTTTAACAGCCCCTTTTTCTTTACCAGCATCAATCACTACTAAACAATCTGGTTTAGATCTTAAATTCTTGACACCAAGGAAAAATCTTTCTAATCGAGCTAATTCTTTTTCAAGTTGAGTACGTTCAAATTTGGTATAGCCTTTATAAGCATCAGTCTTAAGACCTTCTT
>CAZYBC010000001.1:0-84893 GCA_964645645.1 uncultured Pseudomonadales bacterium | reverse complement strand
AAGATTCTCTTTTTTTTTGTCAAGATGATCTGCGAGAACGCAGTTGCCCTGATGTAAAAAAACAAGCGTCGTTTGTTTAATAGAAAAATGATAAAATTAACATTCTTGTTTAGTTGATAAAAATTAAAAACCCTGGCTTTTAGCCAGGGTTTTTTAGAACAACTATGATTGTGAGTGAACTTAATTAATTGGAATATATTTAGCTAAGCTTGGTACTTTACTCTTAATTAATTTAAGAGTTTCCAGAATCACAAAACCAGAAGATGCAGAAATCAACACTAAACCCCAATCTTGTGCTGATAAAGGAATAGTTTTAAAGATTTGATTGCCTAACGGATGTTCTACCGCAAAAATTTGACCTGTTACTCCTAAGACAACGGCTAGTAACAAGAGTTTGTTGGAGAAAATCCCAATTTTAAAGGCACTTTTATCAGAGCGAATGGTAAAGACTAAGAAAAATTCAAACATCACAGTGCTAGTAAAAGCCAAGGTTCTAGCATGTTCAGTTGGTAATTTCCAGACAAATAAGGCTAAAAGATACAAGCCAAAAGTAGCTAAATAGGCAATGCTAGCGGCTAATAAAGAGAATGGCAACACGCCATGCAAAATTTCTTTATCTGGATGATAAGGTTTCTTTTGCATGATATCTTTTTCCGCTACATCTGTAGTTAAAGCTAAAGCTGGCAAAGAATCAGTGGCTAGATTTAACCACAAAATTTGGATTGGTAAGAACAATAAAGGTAACTTGAAAATAATGGCGGTAAAGATGGCCAAAATTTCATCAAAGTTAGCACTAATTAAGAAACGGACAAATTTCTTAATGTTGAAAAAGATTCGTCTCCCTTCTTTGATTGCCTTGGGAATAGTAGAAAAGTCATCATCAAGAAGGATGAGATCTGAGATGCCTTTAGTTAAGTCAGTACCAGAACCGACAGCTATGCCGACATCGGCTTTTTTAATGGCTGGAGCATCATTAACCCCATCACCGGTCATGGCTACCTGGTGACCTAATTCTTGTAAAGTAGTTAAAATTTGTACTTTATGCTTTGGTGAAACTCTAGCGTAGATATTTACGCTTTCTACTTTTTTCTTAAAGTCATTTTCATCCATGGCATCAATGTCATTGCCAGTTAAAACTCCGGCAGAATCCAAGCCAATCTTTTTGGCGATGGCTTCCGCAGTGTTCTTATGGTCGCCAGTAATCATCACTACTCTGATGCCAGCACCATGGCACAATTTAATTGACTCTTTGACGGCTTCTCGTGGTGGATCATACATGCCAATTAAAGCAGTTAATTGGTAATCTGCTAACTGCTTCATTTTTTTGCCACTAGCCAGAGTTTTTTCGGCAATGGCTAAAACTCTTAGACCCTGTAAAGCCAAATTTTCATTGATTTTGGACAGAGTTGTTTTTTCTTGTTTTGATAAAGCACAAAAATCAAAAACAATTTCTGGAGCGCCTTTGAGAATTGCAATTTGTTTGTTATTTTTTTCTACTGTCACAGCCATAAATTTATCAGCAGAGTTAAAAGGAATTTCATCCAAACGTTTACATTTTTGGCGTAGGCTGTCTTCATGTAAACTAAGTTTTCTTAAAGCAACCACTAAAGATTTTTCAGTAGGATCACCAAAATCAAAGGTGGCATCAGAAGCTAAGACTGAATTTTCTACTACAGCCGTTAAAGCTTGTTCATTGCCAGTTCCTTTAATGCCAAGTTGAGTATTAGCTTTTTTGTCCCAAGTAATTTTACCGTCAGTGTCATAACCACTACCAGAAACTTTATATAAACCCACTTTGGGAATATAAATATCTGTGACAGTCATTTGGTTATGAGTAATGGTGCCAGTTTTGTCAGAACAAATGACGTCAGTCCCTCCTAAAGCCTCAGCGGTAGAAAGTTTTCTCACCAAGACATTAACTTTGACCATTCTCTTAATTCCCAGAGCTAAGGCAATGGTAACCACAATTGGTAAACCTTCTGGAATTGCCGAAACGGCTAGGGAAATAGCCATCATTAGCATTTCAATTACATCTCGGCCAAAAACAATGCCTAAGACTAAACCAGGAATAGCTACACCTAAAGAAATAAAACCTAGCACTTTGCCTAGTTTTTCTAAAGCTTTTTGTAATGGAGTTAAACCTTCTTCAGTTTCTTGAATTTGGGTGGCAATTTTACCAATTTCAGTATTCATACCAGTCATGACCACCAAAGCTCTGGCTCGGCCTTTAGTGACGACACAACCAGAATAAACCATGTTTTTTCTATCAGCTAAGGCTAAATTATTAGGTAGATTACCTATTTCTTTAGCAACTGGTAAAGATTCACCAGTAAGCATAGATTCATCCACTTCTAAAGAGTGAGCTTCAATCAGTCTAGCATCAGCTGGGACTTTTTCCCCTTCATAAAGGGCAATAATGTCTCCTGGAACAATTTTTTCGGCATCAACGGTAATTTCTTTGTTATTGCGCCAAACTCTAGCTTCTAGGGTTTCCATTTTTTTCAAAGCCTCCATTGATTTTTCAGCTTTAAATTCTTGAAAAAATCCTAACAAACCATTGACAATAACAATCGCAAAAATAGCAATGGCATCAATATGTTCCCCCACAATAAACGAAAAAAATCCTGCAATGAGCAGGATAATCACTAAAAGATCTTTAAATTGATCAATAAGAAGCGAGAAAATAGAATAGCCCTTTTTCTCTTTGAGTTTGTTAGGGCCAAATTGTTCTAATTTGATTTGTGCTTGTTCTTCATCTAGACCATTATCATCTGAGTCTAGTTCTTGATAAAGTTCTTTGAGTTTAGCTGAATGAAAATTCAGTAAGCTCAATTTTTCAATAAGGTTCTGACCGATTATTTCAGTCATATGAGAATTCCTTAGGCTATTAATAATAAGATTGCCGGCAACTACCAGCCAGCAACCTTTTTTTGCTAAGTGAAATTTTTTGAGAACAATTTTAAAGAACAATTTTTTTTAACTTTTTATTAACTTATCAACAAAAATCATCTGAGTAAGTAATAAGTAGATATTATATATAGAAAACTTATTTGGTCAAAGAGCAATTTTTTTGTGTTTTTAGTGGTAAAATGTTTAGTTGTGTTTGTATATTAAGTTATATTTTTATGTCAACTCAAACTTTGTCACCATTAGCTATTTCAGTTAAAAATCTTAGTAAAAAATATCAAGATTTTAAGGCCGTAGATAAAATTAGTTTTGAAGTAAGACCTGGTGAAATTTATGCTTTTCTTGGTCCTAATGGCGCTGGCAAATCTACCACCATTAAAATGTTAACCACGGTTTTAACTCCAACTTCAGGTGAAATTTTGATTAATGGTTTTAATCCTCAGACGCAATCTTTTCAAACGCGCCAATCTTTTGGGATTGTTTTTCAAGACCAAAGTTTGGATGAAGAGTTAACTGCTTATGAAAATATGGATTTACATGGCATTTTATATCAGCTTCCAGATAAGTTAAGAAAAGAACGGATTAAAGAAATGTTAGCTTTGGTAGATTTAACTGATAAAAAAGATAAGCTAGTAAAAACTTTTTCTGGCGGAATGCGGCGGCGTTTGGAAATTGCCCGAGGTTTATTGCATCGGCCCAAAATTTTGTTTTTAGATGAACCCACTTTAGGGTTAGATCCGCAAACTCGTAATCAAATTTGGGCTTATTTAATTAAACTTAATCATGATCATCAGATGACCATCTTTTTTACTACTCATTATTTGCCAGAAGTAGAAAAGGCTGCTAACTATATTACTATTATTGATCATGGCAAAATTGTGGGCCAAGGTACAGCGCAAGAGTTATTAAAACAAACTAAAAAAACATCGCTAGAAGAAGCTTATTTAAAAATTACTGGCGACCATGTACGCGAAGAAGCTTTTACAGGCTTAGATGCAATGAGACAACGTAAAAAAATGTGGCAACCTCGTCGTTAAAAATTTAGGTTTAATAAATTATGCTAAAAATCATTTATATTTTATGGCTCAGACAAATTAAACGTTATTGGCGATCTAAATCTAGAATTATTGGTTCAATTGGCCAGCCAATTTTATTTTTGGTAGCACTTGGCTTTGGCTTTAACCCAATCTTTCAAAAAGCTGGCGAAGGCAATTATTTTAATGTGTTGGTGCCTGGGATAGTGGCTCAAGGAGTATTGTTTACAGCTATTTTTTCTGGCATTGATTTAATTTGGGATCGTCAATTTGGTTTTCTCAAAGAAACTTTAGTGGCCCCGGTACCAAGATTAGCTATTATTTTAGGTCGTACTTTAGGAGGCGCAACCATTGCCACCTTTCAAGGTTTATTAATTATGTTGCTGTCGTTAACTGTTGGTTTTAGACCCAGTAGTTTAAGCGCTGTTTTATTAGCCATTTTGGTAATGTTTATTATTGCCTTATTATTTACTTCGTTAGGCACAGCCATTGCGGCGCAAATGGAAGATTTTCATGGTTTTCAAATGATCATGAATTTTTTGGTGATGCCCTTATATTTTTTATCTGGAGCTTTATTTCCTTTAAATGGTTTACCCAAATCAATGCAATTGGTGAGTAGTCTTAACCCCATGGCTTATGGCGTGGATGCTTTGCGAGTAACTTTAACGAACAATGGTCATTTTGGCCTGCCTATGGATTTAGTAGTGTTGAGTGTTTTGGCGGCGGCTTTGTTAGCTTTATCAAGTAAATTATTCGCCAAAATGCAACTTTAACTTAAAGCATAATTCAACTGTGTCATCAATGGATAAAGCGCGGCTAAAGTAGCTTCTTGGGTTGTTCCCAGTAATTGAAGTTGTAACAAAAGTTGATAGAGTTCATTATCTTGTAGAGGATGATGCACTTTGGCAATTTCATCAGGATTGAGCACAACTTCAAAAGTAGGCACTGCAAACTGTTGAGCCAATCTTTTTTCTAGCGTACAACCTAAAGATAAATTAGAATCTGGTAAAGCTAAAATTTGATCTACAAAATGAGTTTGATCTAAGTGCTGCTGAATAAAATCGCGAGTAGCTTGTTCTAATTGTAGAAATTGTCTGACTCTTTTACGTCTTTTTTCGTCATGGTTATTTAAATTTTTATCGTTTGGTAAGCGTTTGTCTAAATAATTAATATATTGTTGAGCCAGCTCTAAATCCATTCTACTAATGACCATTAACCACAAACTTAAGTATTCTTTTTCACTCCAATATTGATCGGTATTTGGTAATTTTAAGGCGCCTAATTGATGGGGAAAAATCAGAATTTGATCTGATGAAAAGTTGGCTTTTAACAATTCTAACAAAGCAACAGCAAAAATTTTATTAAGTTGCACAACCTCTGTTATGGTAATTTCAGGACGACTATTTTTTAGGCGAATAGCTCCGCCGCTGGTAATTGGGCCACTAATATAAATAGCTGGTTTAAGTTTTTGCAGGCTAGGAAAAATGCTTTGATAAACATCTAAGGGATGAAGTTGGCCTTTAAACTGCGAAAAATCAACAAAATTCATATATAAACATATTTTATCATATCAAAAGCAATCAGTTTTTGGCGCGAGCGGGTTTATGCTGAAAATTTGGTTTTAAGATGATTTTTTGGCTAAAGATAATTGCGATTAGCCAAATTAAAGACACCCAAAGCAACCGCCAATCTAAGTGTTTTTCTATTAACGAATAAAAAATTCTTAATCCAAGATTATGTGCCAAAAAAATCAGATAAGAATTTTTACCTAAAGTAGTTAAAATTTTTACTAGCCAGTTGGGTTTATCTAATTTGAGTTGACTTAAGCTAAGAACAAAACTTAAGGCAAAAGGAATGATGATTAAGCGGGTAAATTTTAATGCTGGCAAAGGATCAAGCCCATGGTTAATTTGGCTCAGACTAGAATAAACAATTAAAGCTAAACTGCCTAAGGCAATAATTGGAGCAGTGTTATTTAGCCAAGCTGGCAGTTGTTGTCTTTGGTAATAAATGCCAAAAACAAAATAAGCAATCCAAGAAACAAATAATAAATATTCAATCCGATCGGTATTGCTGGCACTAAACTGATAAAAAAGGTAAGCAACAATTTGTAGTACAAAAGCCAACCCAAGCATTAAGGGCAACTTTTTTTTGAAAGCTAAAATAAATGGAAATAATAAATAAAATTGTAGAATTAACGGCACAAAATATAACTGATAATCAGCCTGACCAAAAAGTAACAATTTAAGAATGGATGATGGCGGAGTTCCAGCCGACCAATTTGGCATAGCTCTAATTAAAAAAATTGAAACTAAACTCCAGAACAAATAAAGCGGTAAAAGCTTAAGTAAAATACCTTTTAGAAAACTAAAAAAACGAAAGGTTTTTTTTTGATATTTGTAAGCTAAACCATAACCAGAAACCATAATAAAAGCCGGCATACAAAAACGTGCCCATTGATCTAAAGTAATATAAATTAATTGTTGCGGAGAATTATAAGCGCCGTGAATATAGGCTAAGGCATGTAATAAAATCACCGCTAGAATGGCCAGCCCTTTAATTAAATTAGAATTGGTTTTAGTCATGATAGATTAAGATTATAGGTTGAAATTGGCTTTGGCAAGTAGGGTAAGTTTACATCTTGGCTAGCATGGTCTTAAATTCTTCATCACTAGCCATCTCACCTTCTAAAATTTTGCAATTTTTGTTTTTCCAGTAAGGTTGTTGGCTCATGTTTTTGCGAGTGAGACGTTCAGCTTTTTGGCGATCTCCGCCAAAGCTATTCATAAAAAATTGAACGCCACCCTCAAAAATTTCTTCAGCTGATTTGGCATTGCCTTCAGCATCAACACAATAGCAACACAGAATTGATTTTTCATCTCCCTTAGCAAAATCTGCTTTTTTGGTGAGTGGCATGCCACAACTTTGACAATATTTCATGGTTTTTATTTTAATACTTTTTTGAGTATGTTTACAATTTGAGTTTCATCAATATCTTTTATATTGGCAATTTCTAGTATTTTGACAGTTTTTCCGTTTCCAGCAAATGTTTTGATTTCTCCTGTAGAAAAATTTTTAATTTCAAAACCAAAGTTAAGATGATCTTTTAAAGCTACGATATAAAATTTATCATCATAGTAAGGAACGCCGAATTTCATTTTTTCATTTATTTGTGGAAAATGTTTAAAAAAGATTGTTCTTAATTTTTTACCGATTTCTTTTTGTGGTGATTGTTGTTTGGTAAGGTAAGCTGTAACTTTTGGGTCCATAGAATGATTATAACTGCTAATTAAAAGTATGACTATCAATTTGGCTTAAATTCTGAGCGACTGCTTCACTGGTGGCGGTACTATAAAAATTTTGTCCTTGAAAGAGGACATTAAAATAGATTTGTGAGTGAGGTGTTTTAATTAAATTTAATTCTAAATTTGGTTCTGGTTTAATTGACCAAAGAGTCTCTCCAGTTGGAGTAGTAAAAATGGTTTTTTGAGCTAAGTTAAAATTATTAAAAGTTTCCTCAAAATTGTAAGAGCTAGTGATAATTAAATCAGCAACTTTTTTTTGTAAACTAACCAAGCTTTGATTAGCTGGCTGAACTTCTAAAACCATTTGTTCTAAGGCTCTAGCTAAATCTGGTGTTTTTATTTTTAATTTATAAATAAAGCGGAAAATTCTTCTCAGCAAGCGAGCATAAAAAGGAGCCTGAACAAAAATTTTATAATCAGCTATTTCAGCTAAAGCTTGGTTGTAAAAAGCATATAAACCTTCAAAAATTAAAACTGAATTAGCTGATAATTGTAAAACTTGGCTAGAGATACGCTGATTTTCTTGAAAAGAAAATTGTGGAATTTGGCTAGGTTGTTGGTGCAATAAATTGGTTAAAACTTGATAGCAAGCTGGCAAATCAAAATTACCAGGGTCATCAAAACGATACGGGCTATTATTAGTTTTGCTGAAAGTTTTGCCTAGTTGAAAATTATCTTGATTAAGAATCACGGGTTGGAGTTGCGAGTGTTGTTCAATTAAGTGAGTTAATTGCTGAGAGACAACACTAGTTTTGCCGACAGCACTACTCCCCGCAATGCTGATGAGCAAGGGCTGGTTTTTTTGAGAAGTTAGTAAGTGATCTAAGAAATTGGCTGTAATCATCATGCTAAAAAAGCTGTTTTTAAAGTTTTGGCTATTTTAGCTGGGAAAAAGGAAAAATGCAAAAATAGAAAATTAATTACCAAACAAATATTTTTTTATTTCTGCTTCATTTTGAGCATAGACAGTAATTTTTCCACTATCATTTTCGTAATAATAAATTTTGCCATCTTTGTTAGTATTTAAAGCTAAACAACCACGCCCACCATCTTCAGCAATTGCAACATAGCCAGCCGGTAAATATTTTAGCCAGCCAGAATCTTCATTAGTATTTTCTTTGACCACATCATCAAAGGTATGATATTTATCTTCAGCATCAAAAATACAGTAGAATTGAAATTCATCAGTATAAAAACCATTTTTTTCTAACATTTTATTTTTTATCAATTCTGGATATTTGATGTTTAATTTTTGTTCTGCTAATTCAACGGATTGGAGGTTGGTGGTGACTTTTTTAGCTGGTTGCATATGGTTACTTATTCTAAGCTGTAAATTTATTACATTCAACTCGCTATCATTGGTCATAACAAGTTATTGATTTGTGCTACAATTAATTTAAATCGAGAGTGATGGTCAGGGAACTAGCCCGCTTATAGCCATCCAGCAACCGACTTTTATACCTTCAGTAAAAGCACGGTGCTTCATCTAGCTCTTAATAAGAGAAAGATTAGCTCTGTAGAAAGGAGAAAATGTCTTATCAATTTACTTCGGAATCCGTGGCGGCTGGGCATCCAGATAAAATTTGTGATCAAATTTCTGATAGCATTCTTGATGCTTGTTTAGCGGTTGATGCTTCTGCCAGGGTAGCCGTAGAAACTTTGGTTACTACCAATCAAGTAGTTTTAGCTGGAGAGGTAACTTGCAATCAAACAATTGATTATGAGCAAGTTGCCCGTGCGACTATTGCCAGCCTTGGTTATACCAATCCCGCTTGGGGATTTTCTGATCAAGCTAAAATTGACGTGCATATTCATCAACAATCTCATGATATTGCGGTAGGAGTTGATGACGGCGGAGCTGGTGATCAGGGTTTAATGTTTGGTTATGCTTGTGATGAAACTCCAGAATTAATGCCTTTACCAATTATGTTGGCTCATCAATTAGTGAAAACTATGGATCAAGCCCGCGAGCAAGCTCAACTCCCTTATTTGCGTCCTGATGGTAAAGCTCAAGTGGTGATAGATTATGACCGTCATGGTCAACCCTTGAAACCTTCTACCATTATTTTAGCGGTGCCTTATGATGTGCAACAAGTTAGTCAGCAACAGTTAAAGCAAGATTTGTGGCAATGGGTGGTAAAACCGGCCTGTCAAAAGTATTTTCCAGGTTTAATTTTGACTGAGCAAAAAATTAAATTCATTGTTAATGGAACAGGAGTTTGGGAAATTGGTGGCCCGGCTACTGACACCGGCGTGACTGGACGGAAAATTATTGTGGATACTTATGGTGGCATGGCTAGACATGGCGGAGGTTGTTTTTCTGGTAAAGACCCCAGTAAAGTTGATCGCAGTGCTGCTTATGCTTGCCGCTTTTTGGCTAAAAATATTGTCGCCAAAGGTCTTGCCAGACGAGCCGAAGTGCGGGTGGCGTATGTGATTGGTCAAGCCAAACCGGTATCATTTGGCATAGAAACTTTTAAAACTACCACTGTCAGTGACGCTAAACTTAAAGCTTACGCTTTAAATTTGTTGGATATGTCAGTCAGTCAGATTAATCAACGCTTAAATTTGCGCCAGCCAATTTATGCCCAAACGGCAGCCTATGGTCATTTTGGCAGAGAGGGAGTTAGCTGGGAAAAGGTGGAGGAAAGCGCAGTATAATTACTTCTAATGACACTTACTAAATCGCTTTTTTTAACTTACCTTGAGTCACCGCTGCACATGTGGTTAGCAGTACATAGTGAAGACCAGCCCAAACCGCCCTCTCTTTACGATCAGCATTTAATGAAGCAGGGTTATAAAATAGAGAATTTGGCTAAAGATTATTTAACCAAAAAAGTTGCCAGTCAATATCCAGCCGGCACTGTTTTATCTTTTCAAACCACCTTAACAGATGGTAACTATGAAGCACGCCTTGATGCTTTGGTGCATGACACGGTACATAATACTTACGATTTATATGAAATTAAAAGCAGTACCGAAATTAAACCTGAGCACAAATATGATGTCACCTTTCAATTTTTAGTCGCTAAGGCCAGTTTACCGATTCACAAAGTTTATTTACTCCACCTTAACTCTAAATATCAACTTCACGGTGACTTAGATTTACAACAATTATTTGTAGTGGAAGACATGACTGATCATATTGCCAAAAAGGAAGACAAAGTTTATCAGCTTAGAGTAGAAGCCTGGAATACTTTGCGCTTAGACCATGAACCCAGCGATGAGCATTGTTTTAATCCTGACAAATGTATTTATCCTGGCCACTGTTTTCCTAATTTGCCTGATGGCTCAATTTATGACCTCAATCACGCCAGTAAAAAACAATACCGTCAGTTGTTAGAGATGGGCGTAGCATTGCTCAAAGACATTCCAGATACCTTTCAGAGTAGTTATAAACAAAGATTGCAGATTCAATCCGCTAGACAAAATAAGGCTATCATTAATCAAGCAGCGATAGTCAAAGAACTCAATCGGCTAGAATTTCCCCTGTATTTTTTAGACTATGAAAGTTATCAAGAAGCCCTCCCGCTTTATGATGGTTATAAACCCTATCAGCACGCTGTCACCCAATTTTCCATTCATGTCTTAAGAGAGCCAAATAGCGCAGAATTTGAACATTACGAATACCTTGCCACCCAAGATAGTGACCCCGCCCCTCAGTTAGCCAAGCAATTGTGCCAAGTTATTGGTGAAAGCGGCAATATTATTGTTTGGAATAAAAACTTTGAATGCGGCCGCAACAAAGAGTTAGCAATACTCTGCCCAGAATTAGCCGATCAACTCAACAGCATTAATGAACGAGTCTATGACCTAATGGAAATTTTTTCTCAAGGCTTATACGTTGACCACCATTTCCACGGCAGCGCCTCAATCAAAAAAGTTTTGCCAGCTTTATGCCCCCAGCTAAGCTACAAAGAATTAGCCATTGGCGAAGGCTCAGCAGCAATGTGGGCTTGGTATGAAATGATCTATGGCAACTTAAACGAAGCCGAACGCAGCCAAATTGCCCAAAATTTACTCAAATATTGCGAGCTAGATACTTGGGCGATGGTGGAGATTTGGAAGAGGGTAAAAAAAGCTTGTTAATAAAAATATAAATGGTAGAGTTTCTTCTATGGAGCCAATTACTCAGCAAGATTCTTACGGTTGTGGTCTAGCTTGCGTTGCTTTTTTAGTTGAAAAAGAATATCAACAAATAAGTTGTCTGATTACTAAAAAACAAGCTCAAACCAAAGGTTTTATTTGTAAAGATTTAACTAAATTATTTTTACATTTTGGTTTAAATTATGAATATAAATATTTAAACCAAAAATTAAAAAGGAAAATATATAAAGATGGAGTAATTGTTTTCATCAAAAGATCTAAAAAATATCCAAGTGGACACTATTTAGCTAGGTTAAATAACCTCTGGATGGATCCATGGATTAATTTTAACTTTCAAGCAAAAATAAAAGATGCACGGTCTGGTTTTAGAAAAAAACTACCTGGAAAAGCAATTTATGCTTTGTTTAAAAAAAAATAAAAGATGGTTGGATAGTTTTTAATTCTTGCTAAAACTAATGATTGCTTTTATTCTCTTGAAATATTAAAAAATTTTTCAAAGAATTTTGTAAGTTTATCAATAACACTTTCGCGCTTTTTAGTCCTTTCTCCAGTTGGAGAAAATCTAGTTACAGGTGGTAAGATCTTTGTGATCTCAGTACCAGTTGTTGTTACATTACCATTGCGAAATGCGTTTTTAATAAAAGTATAAGTTGCATCGTGATCTAAATTTTCGTTTTTGATAATTTCCTCAAGCTCTTCTACTTTTTTGCTCTCAACAAACTTTTGCCAATCATCTTCAACAACAGAATGAATATCCAAGGAAGCAATAAATTGATTAATTAAATCCTTTTTGTTACGAAGTTCCATGCTTGAATCAATGGCTTTATTAATATCAAGCAATAACTCTTTATTTTTAATATGATCTTGATGGTATTTTTTAATTAGCCCTAAAATATAATCAATGTTGATATCCACTTGCTTAATAAGTTCCATCTCGAAAACAACATCATCATTAACATTTTCTTTTTCATCCTGTTTATCCTTACGAAATTCATTATAGATATCAATATATGCGCTGTGGTAATCCTGTACGTCACGGTCAGTCAAAATTTCATTACCAGCAAATTCATCAAAAGTAGTTAGAATGTTTCTGACTCGTAAAATTGCCCCATACAATTTGACGAAATCTTTTTGGTTTTGCTCTCCGAGTATTCTTTCACCAACAGGGAAGCGTTCGAGTAATTCTTTGATCAAACTTTCGTAGCCTCGTATTTCCTTGTTACCATCTTTATATCCGTGATAATAATCGCCATATGCTTTTAAGAGCACGATACCACTAGCTTCTTTGTCACCAAATAAAGCAATTGACTCATTGGTAGCTTTTTCTAGGTTTCTAAAACAAATAATGTTGCCGAATGTTTTTACACTGTTTAGTATTCGGTTGGTACGCGAAAAGGCTTGTAATAACCCATGCAATCTAAGATTTTTATCAACCCAAAGCGTGTTTAAAGTAGTGGCGTCAAATCCAGTTAAGAACATATTAACCACAATCAGGATATCAATTTCTCGATTCTTTACCCGTTCACTTAGATCTTTGTAATAATTTTGAAATTTGTCTGAAGAAGTATCGTATGATGTTCCAAACATTTTGTTGTAGTCGGTAATTACACTCTCCAAAAAGTCACGTGAACTCACATCCAGACCAGATGTGTCTTCAGAATTCTCATCAATCATTCCATCCAGATCCTCGTCGTTAACGCCAAAGCTATATATTGTTGCAACCTTGAGCTGTTTGTCGCTTGGAAGACCATCTAGCTGTTTTTTAAACTCTGCATAATATTTTTTAGCGACTTCAATTGAAGAGACTGCAAAGATAGAGTTAAATCCTGCTAAGCGGCGATCTTTAATTTTGTAATAGCTGTTTCTTTTGGTCTTTTGGTCAAAATGCTCTCGGATGTATTTAACAATATTGGCAATTCTTTCTGGTGCAGCCAATATAGCCTCTCGATCAATATCACTTACTTTTTTATCTTCAATATCTTCTGCCTCACGAATTGTAGAAACATAATCAACTTTAAATGGCAGAACATTTTTATCTGCAATGGCATCAACAATGGTGTAAGTATGAAGTTTGTCACCAAAAGCTTGTTGTGTTGTTTTGAAGTCTGGACGGCCACCGGATGAAGAGTTGATAGCAAAAATTGGCGTACCTGTAAATCCAAACAAATGATAATTCTTAAATGCCTTGGTTATAGCCGCATGCATCTCTCCAAATTGAGAACGATGGCATTCGTCAAAGATAAGTACGACATGACCACTAAAAATAGTATGCTCACCATTGCGACTAATGAATCGGTCTAGTTTTTGAATTGTGGTAACAATTATTTGTGCATTTGGATCACTAAGTTGTTTAGTTAAGATAGCAGTGCTGGTGTTACTATTAGCAGCTCCTTTTTCAAATTTGTCATACTCTCGCATAGTTTGGTAATCCAAATCTTTACGATCTACCACAAAAATAACTTTTTCAATATTAGGTAGCTTACTTGCTAATTGGGCGGTTTTAAAACTTGTTAAGGTTTTTCCTGATCCCGTGGTATGCCAGATATATCCACCAGCTTCAATTGTTCCCATTTTTTTATAATTTGTACTGATTTTGATTTTATTTAAGATTTTTTCTGTGGCAACAATCTGATATGGGCGCATCACTAATAACAATTTGTCAGTAGTGAATACACAATATTTGGTAAGAATATTTAATATAGTGTGCTTAGCAAAAAATGTTTTGGCAAAATCTATCAAATCAGTAATTGGGCGATTGGTGGCGTCTGCCCACCAACTGGTGAATTCAAAGCTGTTACTAGTTCGTTTGCCTGTTTTGGTAGAACCCTCACTGGAATCTTTTATGTGTTGGACGCGGGTTGTGTTGCTGTAGTATTTGGTGTGTGTTCCGTTTGAAATGATAAATATTTGTATGTATTCAAATAAGCCGGATGAAGCCCAAAAGCTTTCACGATTATATCTGTTGATTTGATTGAATGCCTCTTGGATGGCTACTCCACGGCGTTTTAATTCAATATGAACAAGTGGCAGTCCATTGACCAAAACAGTGACATCATAACGATTGGCGCGTTGGCCGTATTCAGTTGCATACTGATTAATAACCTGCAAATTGTTATCGTGGATATTATCTTTTTTGATCAGATAAATGTTTTTTATTGATCCATCATCACGAGTGAGATTTTTGATATAGTCTTCTTGAATAGTAATGGTTTTTTCAACAATGCTTTGATTAGGATTAGCTAAAGTGCTAGCAAAGAATTTATCCCATTCATTATCAGAAAAGGTGTAGTTATTGAGTTTTTCTAATTGATGCCTAAGATTAATGATTAAGTCTTGTTCTGATTTTATGGAAATATATTCATAGGCCTGAGATTTAAGTTGGTTGATAAATTCTTGCTCTAGATTAGCCTCACTCTGATAGCCAGAGTCACGTAATAGATTAGCGTCGCGTACGTACTGAGATACAACAGTGCTCTCAGATCCTTGTGCAACCAAGTTGTAATAAGTTATTTGATTTGACATAGTTATTTGAGTAATTTTCTTCCTTCTATTTCTTGTAACACTTTCATTTGGCCGATGGCAATATTGTTTAGTTTTTCCAAACGTTCACTTTGAGGTAATTTATCGTTAATAAAAACGGCATTAAGATTTTCTAGGTTAGACAAACAAATCAGTTGATGAATATTGGCGTAGTCGCGAATGTTACCTTTTAAATTAGCATTAATATCTCGCCATTGTTTGGCAGTTATGCCAAATAAAGCAACGTTAAGCACGTCGGCTTCGTTGGCATAAACAAAGTTAATTTGAGCTTTAGTAAGCTTTGGTGGGATAAGATTTTTCTTGATGGCATCGGTGTGGATATGATAATTGATTTTAGCCAATTCACGTTTGGCCGACCAACCGAGCTGTTTTTGCTCTGCCTCTTTAAGTCTTTGAAATTCTTTTATAAAGTACAGTTCAAATTCAATAGAAATCCAGGCAGCAAATTTTAAGGCAATATCTTTATGAGCATAGGTGCCTCCATAGCGACCTGATTTGGAGATGATTCCTTTTGCATTCGTTTTTTCTATCCATTTTTGAGGTGATATAGTAAAAGCATTGAGTCCTGCTTGTTTTCTAAACCCCTCGAATTCGAGGGGTTTAAACTCAGAATTATATAAGGTCTCCCAGATGCCCAAATATTCGATAGTATTACGATTTCTCATCCAGTTTGAAATTGTTGCAGTTGGATCATCACTCTTATATTTTGCAATATCAGTCAAAGAAATATAATCATTTCCGAGCTTAGTAAGGATTGAAATTTCTGTTTGTTGTACGGTTATTTTAGGCATAATTTTTTAATGGTTTAAATGTCAGCAGCTTATTTCGATAATACTCGTATTGTTGTCGTCTTGCACTAAGTTCGGCTGGTAGGCCAATAGAGATATCGTTAACGAGGGCGTCAAATTTATCGAGAATGGAAACGATGCGTTGTTGTTCTTTAATTGGTGGTATGGGAATTTTAAATGATCTTAGTGTTGTTAAATTGAGCATTCCATAATTTTTCATTTTATTTTTTAAATCGAAATAAAGTTGAGTTAAATAATAAAAGATGAACTTATCCTTCAATATTAATTTATCTTTTGACTTAATACTCGCAATATTTTGATTTGTGCTGGCTTTAAATTCTAAAAATGCGGTTTTAAAAATGGTTGCACCAACAAGAGCCATTAACGTGGTATCAGAATCTAATAGTTTGGCACCAGAGTTCTTCAAACCATCTGCGGCTATAAAGTTTGTCGCTGAATACACAGGTTGATTTTTACATGATTCAGATTTTATCCAAGGAATATCCCCACTATCCCAATATTCCTTTTTTAATTTAGATGGAGTCCCCCCAGATGTTATATAACACACATCCCCTAAGTTTTTATAAATAGCATCTTTAACTCCAAACAAGCTTGCTCGATAGTACTCATATTGCTTCTTCCTTGCTTCCAGCTCTGCTTCCAGCTCTGCTTCCAGCTCTGTAAAATTATCAAGAATTTTGACGATTTCGGCTTGAATTAGAAGGGGAGGAAGGGGGATTTTTATTTTAGCCAAGTCTTTAGCTGACATTTCTATTACTTTGGTACCCTTAACGTATTTTGTTTTCTGATCAAAAAAATTTTTAGATTGAAAAAAATAAGCAACGTATAACGGGTTCTCGTTGTGTTTAAAAATAGTTGAGTGACCACCAGTAACTATATCTTTATCCCCAAGCCAAACAATAGATTTACATACATCTTCAACATTTTCACTAGTACAAGCAATTACAAGGTTTCCTTTTTGAACCTTTTTTAATTTATCTGCAAGCTCAGAAGATACAAAAGATTTTGTCTTTTTAGTAAATAATTTGTAGTAGGTGTAGATTTGACCATAGTGAATGCATCCTACTCCAGTTTCAGTAAAGTTAGTTTTTTGTAAACCGCTACCTCGAACGAAAGTTCCTATCTCACCCAGGGTTTTATACTCAACACCGTTGGGACAAAGGTCGCTAATGAGGCGGTCGATTTTGGATTGGTGAGTTGGCATAGTTTAATCGGAATTATTTCTATATTCAAAAGAATAAAGTTTTTCTTTCATTTCTTTTGCAAAATTTCTTACATTCTCTTCTTCTTGTTCATAATTAAAACCATTGTGATTAAATGTACAACATTTTGTATATAAATCATTAATAATGTTATTTGGTGTTATTCCAGAAAATATAGGTTTATATAAAACATCAATAAATGATCTAAAAATCGCAGGATCAATTTTAGATTTTCCATTAATAAAGTTTTCTATTTTTTCAAGTGTTTGAACATACTCGCTCTTTAAAAAAGTATCTAAATCAAAATTATCTAGTTTCCCTCCACTTACTATTTTATATGTTTTGTGTTTTTCTTGTGTGAATTTATTGTAATCTGATAGAAATTTATTGTAATGAGTAAAAATAATTATTTGCTTTAGTTCTTGCAGATTATCTTTAATATAATAAATAAAATTCATCGTTCTATTATCATCAAAACTAGTAATCGGATCATCTAAAACAACAATTGTTTTTTGCTTTTCTACTTCTTTTTTTAGTTCAATTTTTGCCCAAAATATTGATAAAGCCAAAGCTCTTCTATCTGACTCACTAAAAACAGTTTTCATTTGTTCATTTGAAATTTCTTGATTATGAAATTTAACTTTTAGAGTATAAACTGGTTTATTCCCTAAGTTTTCTTGTACTTTATCAAGTATGAAATTATGACTTCCAAATTTTTTAAATAATTCGTTTATTTTTACAAAATATTTTTTTAAATACTCATCTTGATTATCTTCGAGATTTTTCCTATTTTCATCAATTTTTTTGCTTAAAATTTTAATATCTTTAATTTCCTGTAAATAAACTTCACAATCTTTGTTTTGATCTATTCTTGCTTTTTGATATTCTAAAATTTCAATATTTTTCTTTAACTCATTTATTTTGCCTGTTATTTTTGAAGTGTCTTTGTATTGTTCTTTAAAACTATTTATATTTTCCTCTGTTTCTTCAATTAAATCATTTATTTCTGCCAAGTATTTAATATAGGATTGCAGATTATTTTTAAATTCATCAAAACTAATTTTATCTATTGAAATATAAGGTTTTTTGTTTTTCTGTTCAGCTTTCTTTTTAATAGCTTGTATTAGCATTTTCCTTTGATTTTCCAATGAATCATCACTAATACATTTAAGTTTTTTTTCAAAATTATTTAATATCTCCTGAAATGACTGATCTAAAATAAGCTCTTTAAATTTTGAAGCACTAGTAAATTGATTTGTAAATTTAATTTGAAAGTTAAAATAAGCACTTTCAATATTTTTAAATTCTGTTTTAAGACCTGTTTCTATTTCCGTGATATAGTTTGAATAATTTACATCAAAATATTTATCGTAAAGATTAATAATATATTTTGCATTTACTAAAGGCTGACCACAAAACAAGCAATTACCGTTTTTATCTTTTGTATTATGAAAACCTTGTTTTATCCAGTTTTCAGCGATATCTTGATTTAGAGAATTTTCATTTATATGTTCGTTTAAACGTTTTAAAAACTTTTCTTTAATATTTGAATAATTTTTTTGTAGATAATCATTTATTTTTTCTAAATTCTCTAAAATTGTAAATTCAGGAATTACTACTTTAATTGGATTTTCTAAATTAAGAATTTTTTGAGGTTCTTTCAATCTTCTTTCTTCTTCCTGTTTTTCGGTTTTTAATTTAAATAAATCTGCTTCAATTTTGTTTTTATCTAAACTTGAAATATCCAACTTTAAAAAATCTGTAATTTCTTTTTCTGATTTTTCTTTAATGAACCTTGGTAATTTATTTATTTTATTTCTTGTCTTTTCCCCGAGAATTTTTTTATCATTTTCTATATTTTCAGCGATTTTTGCTCCTTCTTCTCCTAAAATAAAATCTGTAAAATTCTCCTTATTTTCTCTTTCAATAGATAACCCTGTAAATAGATTCCTATGAATAAATTCTGTTCCAAAAACTTCAAGATGTTCTGATAAGCTATTTTGTCCCCAATTATTGTTTTGAAATATTAAATCTTTTTCAGGAGGATTTTGATCAAATATTGAGATTACTACTTTTTGATTTCCTTGTTGTGTGGGGATTGTTCTTCTTGAATTTATTATATTTGAGTTATTGTCTTTTAAAGATTGAAAAATATCCGTAAGTGTAGTCTTTCCAAAAGTATTTAATCCATAAATAAAAGTAATCTTTTCATCAAAGCGAAAAGTTGCTCCATTTGCAAAATTTGCAAATATGCCAATGTTTTTTATTTCTTTTATACTTTTGATTTCCATAGTTTTTAATCTTTTCCTTCAATATCCTTTACTATTCCATCAATCGCTAACCTTAGCTCTTGTTGTCTAGCCACAATCTGCTTTATCTCAGCATTCAACTTGGTAATATCAATTACTTCTCGTGTATCTTCCTGTTCCACATAGCTAGAAACCGAGATGTTGTACTCATTCTCTGCAATTGCTTTGTTATCCACTAATTTGGCAAAATATTTGCTATCTTGACGAGCCATAAAGGCTTCTAAAATTTTTTGACGGTTTGTTTCGCTTAATTTATTTTTATTGCCATTTCTGATAAATTCTTTTGAAGCGTCAATAAACAAAGTTTTATTATCTTTTTTGCTTTTTTTAAGGACAATGACACAAGTTGCAATTGTAGTCCCAAAAAACAAATCTGGTGGCAATTGAATGACTGTATCGACATAGTTATTTTCAAGAAGATATTTTCTAATTTTTTGTTCAGCTCCTCCGCGGTAAAGAACTCCTGGGAATTCAACAATTGCGGCTGTACCACCGGTAGATAACCAGGAAAGCATGTGCATGGTAAAAGCTAAATCAGCCTTGCCTTTTGGGGCGAGTACTCCAGCCGGTGAGAAGCGGGGATCATTGATAAGAAGCGGATTAGCATCTCCTTCCCATTTAATTGAATAGGGAGGATTGGATACAATTGCATCAAATGGTTCATCATCCCAATGTTTTGGTTCAAGCAAAGTATCGCCAAGGGCAATATCAAAATTATTGTAATTAATGTCGTGCAAAAACATGTTGATGCGACATAAGTTGTAAGTAGTGAGATTAATTTCTTGGCCAAAAAATCCTTGGCGGACATTTTCTTTACCAAGCACTTTGGCAAATTTAAGAAGCAGAGAACCAGAGCCACAAGCCGGGTCATAAACTTTATTGACTTCTTTTTTACCAACGGTAGTAATTTCTGCCAGTAATTCACTTACTTCTTGAGGTGTATAAAATTCACCTCCAGATTTACCAGCATTAGAGGCATACATGGTCATTAAAAATTCGTAAGCGTCTCCAAAAGCATCAATGGTATGGTCTGAGTAATTGCCAAGGCGAAGATTGCTGACTGCCTCAATAATCTTAACCAGTTTTTGATTGCGGTGTTCAACAGTATTGCCAAGTTTACTTGAGTTAACGTCTAAGTCAGCAAATAAACCTTTGAGATCATCTTCGCTTGTTGAACCTTTAGCTGAATTTTCAATGTTCGCAAAAATTTTTGCTAGTGTCTCATTAAGATTTTTGTCGTTTTTGGCTTTCTTGCAGACGTTAACAAACAATTCGCTGGGTAAAATATAGAAGCCTTTTTCTTTTACAGTATCGGTCCGACCAAATTCTGCTTCTTTGTCTGTAAGTTTTGCATAGTCAAAGTTTAAGCTTCCAGAACGGCGTTCGTCATCATTAATATAGTTAGTTAGATTTTCACTAATAAAGCGGTAAAAAAGCATTCCTAATACATATGATTTAAAATCCCAACCATCAACACTCCCACGTAGATCATTGGCAATTTGCCAGATAGTTCGGTGCAATTCGGCACGTTCTTGTTCTTTGCTAGTGTTTGAAGTTGGTGTTTTTAATATTTTTGTCATTTTAATGTAAGATTTTAAGCGGTTTTTTACTAGAACATATGAGTAAATTGTATGTTGCTTAAGTATTGTGCATTCAGGCAGATTCGAACTGCCAGCTGAGGCTTAACTAAAATCATAAATAGATTATGTCCTTAGTCAAAACCCTATTCTATCCTATTGAACTATGAATGCTTACCCAAGGTATTATATAGAAAAATTGGGCAAATGGGACAGGCTAAAAAAAAGTTTTTTACTCGCGATTTTGAACTATTAAGTATTGCTTAATAGTTTAATGATTAGTTATTACTACTTAGGGACAATTCATCCCTAGGTAATCACAAAATTTTAAATTCCATTTTTTCATCTTATCCCCTTTAACTACTGATTTCTAGCATATAATCTACCTTATCAACAATATGAAAAAACTTTTTTTAGCCTCTTTTGCCGCAGTTACTTTAGATCTTATTAAAGAGTTGTTACCCAACAAATCACCACTAAAGGCGGCTTTTATCCCCACGGCGGCAGATCCTTACCAAGATAAAGGTTTTATGGAAGTAGATCGTGAAAAATTGGTGGCCATGGGTTTTGAAGTGGTGGACATAGATCTAAAGTTAGCTTCAGAAACGTCATTAGAACAACAATTATCTGAGGTTGATTTGGTGTTGGTTGCAGGTGGTAATACTTTTTATTTACTAGATTGGGTTAAGAAAAGTGGTTTTGATAAAGTCATCAAAAAATTAGTTGACCACGGTCTCATCTATGTTGGCTCTAGTGCCGGTTCAATTATTTGTTGTCCCACTATTGAAGGAGCGAAAAGATTTGATGATCCTAATGAGGCTCCAGCTTTAACTGATTATCAGGGCTTAAATTTTTTCGATAAAGTTATTATTCCCCACGCCCATGAAGCCAAATATGCTCAGAGAATAAAAGATACAACAGCCGAAATGAAAGACAAGGGTTTTGAAGTGGTGACTTTAACCAATGATCAAGCTGTGCTTATAAGCGATGACAGAGCAAAGATAGTTGAAATTTAGTTATTAATGCAGCCCAAATCTGCTCATCAAACTAAGAAGAATAATCATATCAGGGCCAAAACCTACACAAGCTCTTTCAATTCTATTTTTAATAGCAGGATTGTTTATTATTGCGTTTAATTTTTCATCTTCACCATGAGTCATTAATTCATAAAGAGCTCTAAGGATAACATTGTCAGCAGAAGACATAAAAGCTGTAGTTAATTCTTCAGCAGTTCCAGTTTGTAAACGGGCTAATTCTGTTTCATTAAATTGGCCAGTTGTAGATTCTTTCCAATTATTTGACATATTTCCTTTACTAGGGCGGGCTAAATACTTTTTTATTGGCGGAAGTGGTGGGAGAGTGAGTTTGCTCGCTTAGACAGTATAATTTCCGCTAATCGCTACAATTATACACCTGTCTTCGCTTGCGCTTCCTCACATTATTCAGCATAGTGCGCCTCGTCGTTTCGTTTAGTTTCTAAAGGATTGACTCCTCATGTGCACTATTAGGCTGAATAACGCGCACCTTGGCTTTTCATCATCCACCACCAACAGTTACAAAAAAATCAAGCTTGCGCTTGACCTTTTTGTAACTGCGGAAGTGGTGGGATTCGAACCCACGAAGCCCTTGCGAGCTCACGCTTTCCAGGCGTGTGCAATCGACCACTATGCGACACTTCCTTAAAATTTATCAAATTAGATCTTAATTATAACAAATTTTTCTTTAAAAACCTGGCGAAAAGTTGAAATCACTGGGTAGGTTTAATAAGCCTGATTTACAATTCTATGTTTTCCACCGCCTGAATCATCCCTGGGGAATTTCTTAACAACGCGGGGTCGCTTAACAATTCTTCTTTGCTATACCACCGGGCTTCCACAATATTTTCTGGAGCGGGATTTTTGCTGAGATCAATTTTGGGTTCGCCAATTAATTTGCATTGATAGCCAATACAAACGATATGAACTTTTTCGCGATTAGGGTCATCTTTTTCGGTATCGCCTAAAACAAAGGCCCATGCGCCAACGACTTTTTGGACTTCAACTTCTAAGCAGGTTTCTTCGTAAACTTCTCTTTTGAGAGCGTCTATGAGGTTTTCACCAAATTCAATTCCGCCACCGGGAAAGTCAGTGATTATTACGGGTTGGCCGTTATAATTAACTTTTTCGTGAACCACTAAAATTTTGTTTTGGTGCACAATTAAGGCTTTAGTGCCGGGGCGCATTCTTCTGTTAGGGGCTAAGGGTTGCATGATGTTTTCTTTCTAGCTATGACAATAATATTACAATAACCAAGCAGTGGAATTAAACATTCATCTAGCCAATGAAAAATTTTAATTAGCGGGCCGCGAATAAATTTGATTAAAAATCCTAGCGGGCTGATAAATAATAAATTTCTTAAGGGGCTTTCTGCTTTTTTTAAGGTCAAAATTCTAAACCCATGTTTGGTTAAAAGTTTTTGAATATTCTCAGTATTATACCGGCGTAAGTGTCCTACTTGTTGATCAAATTTATTAAGTAATCCTAATTTAAACAAACAGTTTTGATCGCTGGGTACAGATAAATATAATAGGCCAGTTTTTTTGAGTTGAGAATTTAATTTTTTGAGAAAATCACTTTCGTGAGCAATATGTTCTAGCACTTCCGAACAAATTAATAAATCATTTTGTTGTTGGCCAGTGTGAAGTTGTTCGGCTTTGAGGGTAAGTTTTAAACCTAAATCTTTAGCAGCTTGTTGGGCGAGTTTAATGGCGCGGGTAGAGATATCAATGGCGGTGACTTTAGCTTGCTGATTGGCTAAATATAAAGAGATTGGGGCAACTCCACAGCCTACATCTAAAACACGTAAATTTGTAAAATTTTTAAACCAATGGTGCAAAATTTCTAAATGATAATAGTAAGTAAAATTAGGTCGTTTGATAACTTTATTAAACTTTTTGTTTTTGTGATGAAAAAGATTGTAAAAATTTTTTTGACTGACCATGCTTAATTACGAGCTAATAGATGATTAATATTCCAGCGTTTTAAACCTTCTTTTAGTGCTAAGTAGGTATAGCCAAATACTAGATCACCCATTAAAGTACGTTGATAAAAAGGGAGCGCTAATAGGTAACAGCGAATTAGGCCAGTGAGAGTGTGAGGATACCAATAGAACCAAACTCCCAAATTAGAAACAAAGAAAAACAACAAAGAGGCGAGCGGCAAAAAAACAATTTGTTTTTTGAGATTTTTTTTGGCTAAATGACTCATTAATGGATACATCAAAAAGCCTAAGTAGGTGACCCAACAATTAGGATAAAAACCACCCACTAGCCAATCAAAAATAATAATATTTAAGATAAATAAAACTAGGTTATTAGAGAAAAAACCTAAACTTCCCAAAGGACTAATATTAGCTGGTAATAAGCCTAAGCGAGACACAAAAACTGCTAAATTAGCGAAGCTATTCTGATAATTGATCGAAGACAATCTTTTCATAGACAAGGGTAATTTTATCACCTTTTTTAAGGACAGTTTGGCTAATTCCAGTTTGGGCATACTGATCATTAAGATAGAAAGCCCAGTAGTTTTGATTATCACCAGCTAAGCCATTAATGGCAGTGATAAATAAGCCAGCTTCACCGTAATCTTTAGTTTCTAAAGTTAAGTTAGCTTGTAATAAGTCAGCGGCAGTTTGGCCGTCTGTTTCAGCAACAAAAGTGTAAGTGGGGCTGACTTCAGCTTGGGTAACGGTTGGAGTTGGTAAAGGTAAATTATTGTTTGGCTGAGGCTTGGCTGTACAGCCAGTTAAAAACACAGCACTAACTAAAATTAAAAATAGAGATTTTTTTAACATAGGTTTATTTTTTCACTTCTTTTGGTTGGAACATTATAACAGCAATTCCGGTAGCTAACGGAGCAGCTAAAACGAGTCCAATACTCCCCACCAGCATTTTGACGATTTCTTGAGCCACCATTTCTAATTCAATGATTTCTCCAAAATGACGTTGGCTATCAGAAAATAATAAGAGCAAAGGAAGATTGGCTCCAGCGTAAACTAAGATAAGTGTGTTGACCATGGAAGAAATATGATCTTGGCCTACATGCATGGCTTGTTTAAAAAGCGCTAGTTTTTTCATTTTTGGATTAGCTTTTTTTAGTTGTTCTACCGTAGAAGCTTGGCCAATGGTAATATCATCCAAAATACCTAGCGCACTAATCATCATTCCCGCTAATAATAAGTTTTTGATATTAATTACGTCACCTATTTCTACTTGCAAAAAATTAACATCCTCGCTGGCATAGCCGGTGAGATAAGTTTGATTAATAAAGTAAATTGATAGTAAGCTAGTAATAATTAAACTAATAAAGGTGCTAATAACGCTGGTGTGAGTTTTAGCATTAAAACCATGAGAGATATAAAAAGTAGCAGGAATAATTAATATTGAACCAATGACAGTAGTTAAAATTGGATCAACGCCTTTCATTAATAAAGGAATGACCACTTTAAAAATTACCACAAAAGAAAAAATCAATCCAGCCGTGGCGAGTGCCCCCCACCATCTGCCAATTAATAACACCACAATTAAAAATAAAATGGCTAAATTGATTAGACCGTAAATTTTTATTTTACCTAAAATATTATAAATTGGCTGACCTTGCCAATCATAAGCAAGTTGGATGCTAATTTTGTCATTAGCTTGGTAAGTTTGAAAATTAGTGGCCATTAAACCACTGCTAGCAGCTGAATGTTTAAGCTGAATAGTTTGGCCTTTTAAACTACCTTGAGTAATTAAGACTTCATAAATCTGGTAATCTACTAGCTGGTCATTAATAGTTTCCTTACCTTCTTCACTGATTTTTAAAATTTTACCTTGTAAAGTTTCGGTTTCTGGTATTTCGGAATCTTGAGCTAAAACCAAAGTGGGCTTTAAAAAAAGCCCACTTAATAAAATAACAATAAAGATTAATTTTGACCAGAATTTAGTTAGCATCTTAAATTAATTTAGTAATTAATTTTAATATATTTTTTGCTTCCACTGGCATCGTTGTATTGTAAAGCCACTACTGGTTTTTCTACTTTAGTGGTGTACCAAGTGGCAACTGTGCTCACCCAATCAGCTTGATTCATTTTTACCAATTCAAAAGCTTGCAAGCCCATTTCTTCTTGTAAATTAGAATTATAAGCACCGCTAATCATGCCGCCTAATTCTGGCATAGTGTTAGCTTCTAACATAACTACTTGAGGAGCAGCTGGGTCTAAAAATAAGCTTGGTGTAGCAGTTGTGGAATTAGTAGCATCAGCTTTAAAGTCATAAACTAAATAATAAAAAGTTTGACCAGCAATTGGTTGGGTTTCACCCATCTTAGCTTTTTCTCCAAATTCTTTGGCTTTAAAAGTGGCTTTACCAGTAGTTTTTTCGCTACCTTCCATCATCTGAAATTCAACCATAGCTTCTTCATTCAAAGCTACTTCTTTTTCAAATTTTACTTTGGTCCCAGTTGAGACAGAAGGAGTGGGTTGAGCTTTACCACAACCAGCTAATAATACTGCCCCAGTGGCTAATAATGCCAAAGATAAAATAATTTTTTTCATTAGTCCTTTCTTATCTTTCTATTGCTTCCATTAATGGTGAATTTAAAGATCGGTCAAAACTTTTACTGCTTTCTTCTTTGGGTAATGAATAATATATGTCATCTAACTTTTGGTAAGTTTCCATTAATTCATTATAGCTAAGATTGTTTTTTAATTGTTGATAAGCCTGCCACTCGCTAAAGTTAAATTTAGTAAAGTTATATTTATCATCAACCGAATAGTTCAATAAGGCTTTATCTTCTTTAGAACCATAATGTTTGATTAAAAATGTGTATTTTTCTTTGAGTTGGCTGATGGAAAGATAGGTGTAAACAGTAAGTCGTGTTCCACCATCTTGCTGAATTTCTTCCATAGATTGTTTGGCATCTTGGTAAGCCTTAATCCAACCATCAACCCCATCCGCAGATAAGCGAGAAATATAAATATAATCGATTTCATTATTTACATGTGGGGGAAAAGTAGTTGCAATTAAGCGATCTGTTTTTAGGAAAACACTAAGCAACATAGTGCCAATCACAATCCCTATTTCATAAAGATACCAATTAGAAAATTGTTTTTTGATTTGTCTAAGAGCTAAGGTAATAGTTAGACCAATTAGCATTATTAAAAACATCGAACCATAAATTCTAACTCTAGTTAAACCATGATAATTTTGATAAAGCAGCACCCGGCGGAAAATTGAAATAATAAAAATTAACATTTCTGCTAATAATAAAAAGTTAAATCTTCTTAACCAATTTTTACTTTGATTTAAAGAACGATAAACCACAAAACTACTTGCAGATACTAAATAGACAATTACTGAAACTATCAGCATTTCCACAAAACCTTTACGAACATATTCTGAATAAGTATTAATGCCAAATTGGTGTAATTGAGTTTCTGCTACATTGGCAAATAAATAACGGAATTGAATAGCTAAAAAGACAGCTAAAACTGCCACTAAACTTAATACTAAAACGGAAAGCTCATTTTTATATTTAGCAAATTTTTCATGTTTAAGCGGTGAAATAAAAGGCTGTTCAATTTTCAGCATGGCAATTGGAATTAATAACAAAAGTAAAATTAAAGAATGAATAAATCTTTCTGGAATATTGGATAAAAAGTCAGGTAAATTAATTTTAATATTTAAAATTTCATTAACTAATTTTGAAAAAACCGGATCAGCCTGAGCTAACAAATAGGTAATGACTAAGATGATAGGCAGGGTAATGACAGCTCCCCTAATTAAAGAAAAAACTGTATTTTTAGAAGGAGATTTTTGTTGAGGTAAAACTTTATTTAAACTGAATAGCTTTTTAGTTTGTCTAGGTAAACTAGGAATCATGGTAAAAAAATTATCTAACCAGTTTGCCACTAGTTGTTTAGGCACATAAAAAAGTTCACTAATTGCCCCAAAAATTGAATAAGAGATTGTTAATAAATAAGTACTAATTAAAGTTAAAACTAAAGTAAGACTACTAAGTAAAAATTGATCTACTTCACTAGCTCTAAACAAGGAAAAAATACTAGTAACGATTGTTAAACCACTCGTTACTAAAGCAAACTTATGTTTAATTTCTTTTTTATCTTTTTGATAAAAAGCGATCCATAAAAAAGCTTGAGTGGTTAAAACTAGAATTACAAAAGCGATAGTGCCTAAGTAATTTTGATTGTTTTTGTAAAAGAATAAATTGAAGCTAGTTAAAGCAATTAAAAGAGCTAAGATTTTTTTTAGCATAGATGTTCATTATAACATTTAGATTATTTTTCCACCGCCAATTACCACATCGTCATCATAAAAAACCACAGCTTGCCCAGGAGTAATGGCGCGTTGAGCTTGATCAAAAACTAATTTAATTTGCTCATTGTCAGCTGGGTAAATAGTGGCTGATTCTGCTAAAGCGCTAGAACGGATTTTGGCTTTAATTTTTAAAGGTTCTTCTAATTTTTTAATAGCAATAAAATTTAAATCTTTAGCATAAAGAGTGGTAGTAAAGAGCTGTTGATTAGTGCCGAGCACTACTTCATTTTTGACTGGATCAATTTTAGTAACGTAAATTGGATAACCTAAAGCAATCCCTAAACCAGTTCTTTGACCAATGGTGTAATTAGTAATGCCAGTATGTTGACCTAAAATTTTGCCGTTTTGATCAACAAAATTGCCTGGTTTAATTTTGCTTGTATTTTGGCTTTGAATAAAGTGGCGATAATTATTATCAGGAATAAAACAAATTTCTTGACTATCTGGTTTATCAGCTACACTAAGGCCTAACTCTTTAGCTTTAGCACGAATGGCTGGTTTGGTAAAATTACCTAAAGGAAAAATTACTCTGGCTAATTGAGCTTGTGTTAAAGCATATAAAACATAAGATTGATCTTTGCCCCCAGCCAAAGATTTTTTTAGTAAGTATCTTTGTTTGTTTTCATCAAATTCCACTCTGGCATAATGACCAGTGGCAATGTAATCAATCCCCATGGCTAAAGCTTTATTCAACAAAGCGTCAAATTTAATGAAGCGATTACAAGTGGTGCAAGGATTTGGTGTTTCACCATGAAGATAACTATTAATAAAATAATCAATAACGCGATCTTTAAATTGATTTTTTAAATCTAAAAAAAGATGCTCAATTCCTAATTGTTCAGCCACTTTAGCAGCATCATTAGTACTGGTCTGTTTTTCTTGTAGCTGAAAAGTTGCGCCAATAACTTCAAAGCCTTGTTTTAATAAAATGGCCGCTGTTACAGAGCTATCAACTCCGCCACTCATACCTAATAAAACTTTTTTTTTCGCCATATAATTTTTAGGTAGTAAAGTTATTTTTTAACTTTTTTTAATAACAACACACTATGCACAAAGGCAGTAAGAAAGAATAAAGCGCCATAAAAACAAGGGGTATAAAAAGGATTAACCACGGCAGGAGAAGCAGAACAACCTAATTCGCATGGCTTGTTATTTAAATAGCTATAAAGTTCATAGCCAAAATTAGACCAAGCAAAAATGGTGCCAATTAATAAAACAACAAATTGACTGGTGACGATTTTTTTCATCTGTCCTTTCTTTCTCTATTTTTGATTCTTAATTATCATAACAGAAATGTTAGACTTACTGAGAAATAAAATTTTGTAGCAAGGCTATTAAGGCCTTGTTGTTAAATAGCCTTACTGTAAAATAAGCCTTTCGGCTACAGAATTGCTATTTAAGGCTGTAAAGGTTGTTTTCTCGCTCGAAGTAGCACAGCTACTACTTCGTTCGAAAACAAACCTTTTCGCTCTTAAATATCAATTCTTCGCTACGAAATTTTATTTTGCAGTAAGGCTAATACTTTTTTCTAAAGGATTTTCTATTTGAGGTTCAAAATTGATTTTTTTGTTAGCTAAGTTATTGCTTAAATTAATTGCTAAAGGTAGTAAAACTATGCCAGCTAAACCGGCCATAAATAAAGCAATTAAAATCACAGGATTAATTGTTGAATTACTGAAAATACTAAATAAAATCATCACGCTGCCATAACTTAAGCCAATAATCATGCTTAAAGTAGAAATAGCAGTGGCTCGATTTTTACTAGAATAACAACTATTAGTTAATTCCCCAATAACATTCCAGCGGCAACTAGAAATAAATGACAAGGTAAAGGCTACGATTAAAACCATGAAAATAGAAAAGTTAGCTGCTAACCCCAACCAACTTAGACCAGCTACCAAAGCTAAAGCAATAAAAGTTGCAGGCAAATTTTTAAAGGCTTGCTTTTTTAACATAAAATGAAAAAAGTAAACATTTAATAAATTCATCACTGGTAAAATTAAACCAATTTGTAATTCCGTTAAACCCACTTTACTCATGGCAATATTTTTTAAACTAATTACCATTGGCCAACTCACTGCGGCTAATAAAATGTAGTAAAAAGAAATGCGACGAGATTTAGGTGTTTTAAATAATTCACTAAAACCTTGCTTAGTTTGTTTAAGATAAATAGCTAAAGTAAATTTTTCACTATCCAAAATTGGTTCACGTAATTGAGAAGCAAAATAGGCGCAAGTTAAAATTGCTAAAATATTTAAGAAAAGTGGCAAATGAATATTAATTTGATAAGTTAATCCACCAATTAAAGTAGCAATTGCCATTCCCCAATAAAACCGCTTTTGTAAAAAGTTCATTAATTTGGTAAAAGTTTTTTCTTGATGAGCTTGTTTTAATGTATCAAATACTAAAGCTTCTTTAGCGCCACTAATTAATGCTTCACCAAAGCCAAAAAACAGTGAACTAAATAAAAAACCATTAAAAGTTTTGGCAGACCAGAAAAATAAAAAACCAGTGGCATGCAATAAATAGCCAAAAGTAATAGTTTTTTTTCTACCTAATAAATCCGCTAAAGCGCCAGTAGGTAATTCTAAAATTAATTGAGTAAATGAAATTGCCGCTTCAATGATAGCTAATTGAGCTAAATTGAGATAACGCAATTCAAAATTTACCCAAACTGGGATTAAAAACATCAATGAACCAGCTAACTCCAACCACTTAATATATTTTAGATTGTGTTCATAAAAGTTACTCTTAGACCGGTAGGTTGTGCTTAGATTAAATAGCATTTTGACCTCCTTGTTTGGGGTTAACCAATAACAATAATTTCAAAGCAAAGCTTTGATAAATAAGATTAAGAGGAAACTTGAAATTTGATACCTTTTCTCTCAATACGTGGAATGTGGCCGAGACTAAATATTATAGCACAAAAAAGCGCCAAATGTATTGGCGCTTTTGATAGCTAGAGAGATCAGCATCTAAGTATAGATACTTTGAAAAATTCTTAATCTATTTTATGATGTTGAGCTTTTGCTCTTTCTTTAGTTTGGTTCGCTTCATCTCTTTCGGCTTGTCTTTTTTTTCGTTCTTGTCTAGCTTGCCTTCTTTGTTTAGCTTGTTGTTTAACCCATTCTAGTAATCCATCAGATTGATGAATATAAGCATTTTTGCCATCTTCTATAGTTTTCATATTTATTTTTCCTTTCTTAAAATTAATAATTTAGAAAAATTTGGATTTTTTAAATTAATTAAATTTGTTTTGATTTCAGTTATAAAATTAACTTTTTCTTTATAAGTTACTGGTGAATAAATTGTATATTGAATATTTTTTTGATTAGCTTGAATTATACCAGTGCCAATCCAAAATTTAGTAATAGAATCCTTAGTAGTCCCTAATCCAATTGCCGTAGGAAAATGATCAGCATAAACAATAATTTGATCAGTGGTTTTACAGATCTGTTTTCTTTTACTTAAATTTCTATAAGCTGCATGCAGTTCAAATGATTGTAATAATAAAAATCGTTTTTTTTGATCAACAAGATTTTGATTATTAAATTTATAATTTAATTGAGTAGCTTTTAGTTCATTATTTGTAGGTTGAAGTTTTAATTCTTTGATTTGATTTAGATTTTTTAATAACTCTTGATTGAATTCTAACGATGAGTAAATATTTTTAATTCTGATAAGTTTAAATTTAAAGTTTCTCATTATTTTTGAGTTAATGAAATCAAGTAATTCTTCAAAAGAACTAATATATTTTTTGATGTCTGAATTTGGAACATTGTTTATTTGGTTAACAATTACATCATCAGAATAAAAATTAAAAATTATACCTGGTTTATAAAAAATGGTGATTAATTTTAACCAATCATAATAAAAAAGTAAGGCAAAAAATTCTGCCCAATCTGCCAATGGATAAGAAGGAATTCTCCATAACTTATAACCACCAAAAGTAAAGGAAATTTTTATCGGTTCATTTTTTTCTATATTTAATTTAATTGCTTCTTTTATTTTATCTTTAACTTCTTGATTAATTGCCCATTTTCTAAATTTGGAAGAAGTAATAATTTTAAAAATTAATTCTTCTAAAGGAATTTTTTTTTGTAATTGATCATAATAATCATTTAATTGAATTTTTTTTAAAGAGTTTATTCTATTCTTTAGCTGGTTAATAATTTGTTGATTAGTTAGCAAAATATCCTTTCCAAACCTCAGTATCTAAAGAATTTCTAGTTCCTCCTTTTGGATAAATACAAGTGAAATGATGCTTTTTATAAATACGATGCATTTCTTCTACCATGGCAAATAAATATTCAATTGAAGGTTTAGGATGATTTTCTAATGGAGTGCCTTTATCTGGATGAAAGACATTAATTGAAGACGCGATACCCAAGTCAGCAAAATAATTAATGCCAGTTAATAAAGATTCTAAAGGTTCTAGTCCTCCAACAAAATTAACATACATTTTTCCTTTGCCAAAAATCTCAACAGCTTCTTTAAATGATTGAATAAAACGATCATAACCAAAAAAATTATTTTTTCCTGGACAAATTTTAGCAAACAAATCACGGTCAAAGATTTCTAGTGAATAATTTAAGCTTCCTAAACCAGCTTCGAATAATTTTTCAATCCATTTTTTATTAGCTGGAGGGAAAGTTAACATGTGTTGTTTAATATATTTATCTTTAGGTAGAATATCTTTAATTTCTTTTAAGATTAAATATTGGTCTTCTATACCTTTATCAAAATCTGGATAAGTACCAGAACTATAGTTGATATATTCAACAATGTTTTTATCACTAGCTAAAGCAATCTTTAATGCTTCTTTAGCTAATTGTGGGGTGGTTGTTAAAACATTCTTTTTACCAACTTCTTTTCTGGCTAAACCTAAAGAACAAAATTGGCAGGCTTGATTTTTATTAATAAACATACACCAACCTCTGACAAAAAAGGTTAAGCAATGGAGACCATAAAGGCCTAAAACACTGGTAATATCTTGACCATTACTTAATTTTTTACAATAAAAATTAGGTTGTGGAGAAAGCCAAGCTTCTGTAATAATTTTATCTTGATAAGTTAATAATAATTTTTTAGTTTTATCTTGATAAGTTAATGACCAAGGAGAAGTTTTATTATAATTAAGCCCAACATTAGTTTCATCAGCTAAAATTAGATAGGCCGGATATTTTGATTTAATTTCATCTAATTTATTACCATTGCCATACTGATAAGTATTTTCTGCAAATTGAATTTTTTGGTAAGTTTTAATTGCTTGGACATTAATTCCTTCTGAAAGAATACAAAGTTTAAGATGTCCAGGATTAGTATAGTCTATTTTTTTCTTTAACATATTTTTTTATTTATCTTCTACTTACACATGGTAAGATTTTAAAATAATTTTTTAATTGATTTTTTTTAATAGTAATTAGATAGTTAAAGATTTTTGCATTTTTATTGAATAATAGAGTTGTTAAAGCAATAAATTGTAAAAAATCTTTAATAATTAAAAAAATTAAATATTGAATAAAAAACTGTGGTTTAATTTTTATTGCTTGTACAGTTTTACTGTATCTAATGATAAAGGCTAATAAAAAAATTATTCCTAAATAAATATTTTTAGTTAATAAAAAGGAAATTAAAAATACATAAATTAAAATTGGATAATCTAAAAAATGTTCCAAGAAAGGTAAGTTAAAGTGATCATTATTTTCAATAGAATGAATAATTATATTAATAGTGCCTTTTATCTCTTGAGTTAATTTAGTCAATAATTTTTTTAAACTTAATTTTGCGTCATGATATGCAGATATATCTGAGGTATAAAGAAATTTGTGTCCATTATGATGAGCTTTTAATTGCACATAAACATCTTCTCCAGCACTATTTTCAAAATGATCTGGGAAAAAATTATTTTTAAAAACTTCTTTTTTATATGCGCCTACGGCTATAGAAAAAGTAGTAAAATTTTCTAAATCAATAATAAAATCTTGCTCGGCTTTTTTAAAATTGATTATTCTTCGTAAATCTCTAATAACATTATAGTCATTTTTTTCTTTAGCAGAATATTGTCCACAGACTCCAGAAATTTGAGGATATTGATTTAATTTTTGATTAATTATTGAAAGAGTATTTCTTTGTAAATAGATATGAGCATCTATAAAAAATAAAATTTCTCCTTTGGCCTTTTTAATAGCAAGATTTCTAGCAGTAGAAATACCTAAAGGTTTATCGGAGTTAATTAATGAAATATTTGGTTCTTGAAGCAGAGTTTGAATAGTTTTAACAGAATTATCTTTAGAAGAATCATTTACTAAAATTATTTGATATTTATTTTGAGGGTAATTTTGTTTTAAAACAGATAGGAGGCAATTTTTTAAGCCAGCTTGTTCATTATGAAAAATAATAATGATACTAAAAGTTCTGGTCATTTGTTTCCCTTTTGGGATTTGGGCAGAAACATATCTATTATATAACAGAATATTATTAAATGTATTTCCCTTTTGACAGACCTTTTTAAAAAGTTATTTAATAGATAAGATGAAAGAAGCTAATACTGTTGAGCCTAAAAAAATAACTAGAAGGCAATTATTAAAATTAATCTGGACTTTGTTTTTAGGTTCAGCTGCTACGGCTGTTTTAGCTGGTTGTGGAATTGAAACTAAAAAATCAGCTTATACTCCAGAAGAAATGGCAGATTTGACTTTAGAACAATTGCAGCAAGCCTTACCGGCTAATTATAGGAACTGTGCTTTAGTGCTTTATGAACATTTACAATTAGCTAAAATGTTGTGCAATATTTCTCAATATATGGATGCTTTACAAACTCAAATAAGTAACAGTAATTTGAGTTTTGTTTTACAAACTCGGACTGCCTATGATTTACTGATCAATGGTATAGATAGTTCTTCTTCAGTAGAGCTCGATAAAGAAAGTGAATCTACTTCGCTAGTAAATAAAAATTGCCAAATTATATGTGAATCAGAAACTGTTAAAGAATTAGAACTTGATTTTTCTACTGATGAAATTCTAATTGATTTAGGAATTCTATCCAATTTTTTACCAGCCAAGATTAAATTAGTGGATAGTTTTTCAGGTAGTGGAAACCTTGATAATGCTGGAGCCATGATTGATTATAATAATGGTGGAATTATTGAAATTTTAGTTAGTGCTTTTGGTTCACTATTTATACAGCTTGACGCTAATGGTCAAAATAGAAAAGTATTTGATTACCCAAAAGTAATAGGAGTATTAATTCATGAATTGGGACATTGGTTAGAAAGAATGCCAAAAGAGGGATCTGCTGATCTAAAGGCTGAGTTAATAGCTTTGAAATTAAAGTTTACTCGTTTAGCCATTCAAGAATGGTTGCCACAAAAAGATCAAGATAAAAATCTAGGGCCAGTTGAAAAATTTTTTACAGCAGATCCAGCTTGGAGTAACATTGGTTCAGATAAGTTGACTGATAATCAAATGACGATGATAGCTTTAATAGCTGAGGTTGGTCATAAGTTATTAGACTCAGTAACTTTTGCAAGCAATCCAATTATTAAAAAATATGCACAACTTTTTCAGCAGGAAAGAGAAAAAATATTAAAAAGGTATTTAGAAAGATAAAATTTATGAAAATTCAAGTATTAGGTTCTGGTTGCCCCACTTGTTCTCAACTACACGAAGCTGTTCAAAAAATTGTCGCAGAGATAGGTATTAAAGTAGAGGTAGAATATTTAACCGGTACAGATGGCACTAAAAGGATTATTGAATTAGGCGCGATGAGCAGTCCAGTTCTAGTTATTAATGATAAAATTGCCATGGTTGGTTTTAATCGTGATTTAAATAAACTTAAAACAATAATTACTCAATTAGTAAAAGAATAAATTATGAGTATCTTTACTCCTATTCAACAGTTTGCCGATTTGGCCACATATCAATGGTTGGGAATTAAAGAAGGATCATACTTAGGTAATGGAGTTAATTTTTTTGTTTACGATCTTATCAAAATTAGTTTACTGCTGATTGTTATTAATTATATTATGGCTATGACTCGTTATTATTTTCCGATAGAGAAAGTGAGAGATATTTTAACTAAAAGAAATTGGTATGGTTTTGATTATTTGCTAGCTGCATTATTAGGTGTTGTTACTCCTTTTTGTTCTTGTTCGTCTATTCCACTTTTTATTGGTTTTCTTTCAGCAGGCATCCCATTAGGTGTAACTTTTACTTTTTTAATTAGTTCGCCATTAGTTAATGAATCATCACTTTATTTATTTCCGGCTATTTTTGGACTAAAAAATACTCTTTTATATAATTTGGTGGGAATATTAGCTAGTGTAATCGGTGGTATGGTCATTCAAAAATTAAAGATGGAAAAATATATTCAGCCAGAATTTTTAAAATTTAAATCTAAAAAACAAATTGAAGCAGAATATGAAAATGCCACAGTTCCATTTAAGGATTTATTTAAACATTGGACTAACGAAGCTTGGGGAATTACTAAAAAAGTTTTTCCTTATGTTGTATTAGGGGTGGGAATTGGGGCTTTAATTCATGGCTTAGTGCCAGAAATTTTGGTAATAAAATATTTGTCTAGTAAAGAATGGTGGGTAGTACCAATGGCAGTAATAATTGGGGCGCCGCTTTATGCTAATTCTGTAGGCGTAATCCCGATTGTTGAGGCAATAATTAATAAAGGTGTTCCGATGGGGACAGCACTTGCCTTTATGACTGCAACCGTCACAATTTCTATTCCAGAGGGTTTAATGTTAGCAAAACTTATGAAAAAGCAATTACTTTTTGCTTTTTTTGGAATAACAATCTTAGCCATAATGTTTATGGGGTATTTATTTAACGCAATTTTATAATTAGCGTCTTATCATCCACCCATTTTTTGCCAAAAAAAAACTACCTTTCGGTAGTTTTTTTATTGGCGGAAGCGGTGGGATTCGAACCCACGAAGCCCAAAAGGACTCAGGTTTAGCAAACCTGTGCAATTGGCCACTATGCGACGCTTCCTTAATATTAGACTTACTACGAAATTTTATTTCGCAGTAAGTCTATTAAAATTTTAATTTGCTTGGCTATTGTAACAAATTTTTAGTTAACTTTTTGAGAAGTTTAGGTTTAACTTTTCAATTATACAAAAAAATGCTGAGAATAACATCTGGAAATTATTATTCTTTTTCATATATAATAAAAAAAGAAAGCAAGTTAATGCTTTTATTTTATAAAATAGCAAAGGACAACATGTCGATGCCAGAATTGGGTTTTTCCAGTACCATTAAAGAAAGCTGGGAAATTTTTAAGAAAAAATGGGCTATAATTTATGGTTTATTTTCAGCTTCTTTTATGTTTTCTGCTCTAATATCAGCAGTTTCAGTTTTACTAGAAGATTCAGCTTTTCTTTATTTTATTTTTAACGTAGTTATGTGGATAGCTAGCATGGTATTGAGTATGGGATTGGTAAAGGCTTTAATTTATTTATCTCGCGGTAAAGAAGTAAATTTAGACTTAATTTTTTCTACTTACCATGATTTATGGAAATATATTTGGGGAAGTATTAGAGTGGCTTTAGTGATTTGTCTTGGTTATTTCTTGTTAATTGTCCCTGGAATTATCTGGACAATTAAATATATGTTTACTTTATTGTTAATTGTTGACAAAGGAGTGAAAGCTAAAGAAGCCATGGATATGAGTGCTAAGATGACTGAGGGTATTAAATGGAAATTATTTGTTCTTTATTTATTGATCGCCTTATTTTCCTTATCAGGAATGTTTGCTTTGGGGATTGGCTTATTGATTACCGCTCCAGTAGCTTCATTAACTTATTATTTGATTTACAATAAACTTTTAGCAAGATTAGAAAAAGCTGAATAGTTTTAGAATTTAAATTAAAAAAGCCGGCTCACTAGCCGGCTTTTTGTTTTTAGTTTTAATATTTATTTTTTAGGGTCTAAATTTAATTTATCAAATTTACCATTGCGCAGTAATAAGGCAATGATGCCATAAACAGCAATATCCATCCAGGTATCATTAATTGATTCATTGGCGGGATCTTGGTCTTTACTTAATAAGTTTTTTAGTCGGTTAACTTTATCATTAACGCGAAAAATAATCCCTAGTTCGCCAGTATCTAAAATGTTACCTTTACCATAATCTTTATGTTTTTGAATAAAAGTAACTAGCATTTTATCTAGTTCTTCTTTAAAGGCTTGATCTAAATATTGTGGTTTTTGAGTCATATTGCTCTTCTAAGTTAATAATTAACGTGCAAATAATAAGTACTATAGTCACTATCTTTATGCTTTACTTTAACATATCTGAGCATCCCTCCACCACAAGCAATACTACCACGATAAAGTTCTCCTCCTTTAACAGCCACAATGCTTAAATCACTTTGAGATTTACTAAGCATATCAATCCCAGTATGAGGCCCACCACCATAAAAGCCGGTTCTTGCAAAACTAGTCATGCCATAACCTTGAGTGACAATAGCTGGATTGTTAATAGGCCAACTCCAATCACCTGAAAAGCCAAATGGCCCATCAGGACTGTTATACCAAGTAACATCAACATTTTTTAGCAAATTAGCTGGATTAGTATGAGATTTATCCTTTACAATTTCAAAGTGTAAATGTGTGCCAGTAGAACAAGCTGAGGCTCCGGCTATAATGCTAGCAATTTTTTCTCCTTCATTAACATCTCTGATTTTATTTTCATTGCCATTGCCAGCAATAATCGATTGGATAGCTTGAATCTCTGCTAAAGTTTTGGCTAGTTCTTCTTGGTAGCGACTTTCACTGTTTTTGGTTTGAGTGAGTAAAAACTGTTGATCAGCTTTTTGTTGAGTGAGTTGCGTTTGTTGTTGCTTTAATTTATTTTCTTTAGCTTCTAATTCAGTTTGTTTATTTTCTTTAATGGTTTTTTGTTCATCATATTCTAAGCGTTGAGTTTCTGCTTGTTGCATGGCATAAACAGTTTGATTTTGAGCAAGTTTTAAATATTTAAGTTCAGTGACGAAATCATTAAATGATTGTTGAGCAAAGAGTGCTAATAAAGGAGCGGTTTGTTTTTGTTTATAAGTAGCTTGAATTCTTTCAATTAAAATACTGCTGAGGCGGTCTAAAGACAAACTTAAACCATGAATGCGTTGGGATAGTTCTGTAATTTCTTGGTTAAGTTGATCAATTTCGGCAATGGTTTGTTCAATTTGGAGAGTTTGTAAACTAATTTTGCCATTAAGAATATTAATGGTATTTTTTAAACTTACTTGGGCTTGTTGAGTTTGAGAAATTTTTTCTTCCCAGCAATGTTGTTTTTCTTGATTACATTCTAGGAGTTTTTCTTTATCATTACATTGAATTTCTTCGCAACTTTGTGCATAAACTAATTGAGGCTTTAACCCATTAAAATCAAAAAGACTTAAAAATAGTCCTAGGATTAAAATTGCTAGTTTACTTTTTAGTTTTTTAAAACTCATTTTTTGATCATTCTTTTTACTGCGGTTAAGCTAGCTAAAGAACCAAAGAAGATCCCAGTGGCTGTGCCAATGCCTAATTGCATTAAAAATATTTCACTGGGCAGAGGAAAAGTAATAATATTTCCTAAGAAATTTTGTAACCAAGGTGAGGTATATAGTAAGGTCAAATACATAGCTAGCCAACCAAAGATAGAACCTAACATAGCATAAATTGCGCCTTCATACATAAACGGCATAACAATATAGCTAGGAGTGGCGCCAATTAAACTCATAATGCCAATGGCTGTTTTATGATTAGCAGCTTTAAAACCAATGACAATAGTAACAATAAAGAAAGAGGTAATGCCTAAAACAGTAATAATGGCTAAACCAATGGTTCTAATAGAATTTGTCCAATTTATTAAGGTATCTATAATATCTCGCTGTAAAACTACTTCTTCGATATCTGTTGATTGATCAAGGTAACTTTTAACATCTGGCAAGTGAGTAATATCAGTAGCTGAGACTTCTATACTAGCTGGTAAAATGTCAGCCGTGACTAATTCTAAAAGTAGCGGATTATCTTGATTTTCTTTTTTATATAATTCTAGAGCTTCATTTTTGCTAACTACTTTAACTTCAGCGACAAAAGGTTTGGTTTTAATTTCTTTAACAAAATTATCAATCGTAGTCTGGTTGCTGGTAATTTGGAAGAAGCCTATTACTTGAGGTCTTGATTCAAAAAATTTTAAAATTTGATCAGCCCCTACTAAAGTAATTGAAAGACAATAACTAACAAAAAAGGTTAAGGTCATCATTACAATAGCAATAAAAGCTTGATAAGGAGCTCGTCGAATATTAATCAGAGAAGTTTTTAGCGCTTTCATAATGATTTTTTCTTCCCAAAGAGTTGTCTAAGTTTATTAAAACCTAAAAAAGCTCTAGTTTTTTTCTTAGGTTCTTCTTTATCAGTTTTTATTTTTTTATCTGGTTCATTGATTGGTTTTTTAGCTTCGTTTTCTTTAGTAGTAATTATTTTTTTGGTTTCAGCTTTATTCTCAATATTTTTTTTAGGTTCAGGTTTTTTATCTACCGCTTTTTTTTCTAGCGGTTTATCATCAAGTTTAATTTCTTCAACTTTTATTTTGGGTTGTGTATCTTCTACTAATTTGCCTTTTTCTAAACGAATTTTTCTAGTTTTTTTAAGGTAGTCTAAAATTACTTGATCATGGGTAGCAAGTAAAACTGTAGTCCCTAATTGATTAATTTTTTGTAATAGTTCTGCGATTTCAAGACTAATGGCTGGGTCAAGATTACCGGTTGGTTCATCGGCAAAAATTAATTTAGGGCCAGTTGCTAAAGAACGAGCAATACTAATTCGTTGGGCTTCTCCGCCAGAAAGCTGACTAGGAAAGGCCAAAGCTTTATCAGTTAATTTGACTAATTTTAGTAAATCAGTTACCCGTTGTTCAATTTCGGTTTCACTTTTATTAGCAATATAAAGGGGTAAAGCAATATTTTCCCAAATATTATAATCTGGTAACAATTTATAATCTTGAAAAACTACGCCAATTTGTCGGCGATGCTGAGGGATTTGTCTACGAGGAAGTTTATTTAAAGGATTGCCTAAATAGTAAATTTCACCTTTGGTAGGTAAATATTCTCTAATTAATAATTTCATTAGAGTAGTTTTACCGCTCCCAGATGGCCCAGTAATTAAAAGAAAGTCGTGATCATCTACTCCAAAATTAAGATTATCAAGGGCAGTCGTGTTTCCAAAAATTTTACTAACATTAGAAAATTTCAACATAGGCAAGTTTATTAAACCATTTCTTTTTAACTACTAGCAAGTTTGATTTTGCTATTAATTTGTAAATAGTTTTTTAATAAAAATCAATTATTCTTCAATTGGAGCTTCGGCCTGAGTATTAATAATCTCTACACGGCCAACATCCATTAACCAACCAGCTTTTTGACCTTTAAAAGTTTCACCAGAAACCTTGACTTCCATTCCTACAAATTTATCTAAATCAGTAACGGAAGAAGTTAAATAAACAGTTTGGCTTACTCCACCAGCTCTTAATAATTGGTGAGAACCTTCTCCATCAACTCCACCCTTAGCTAAATAGCCTTGAGCATTATCTGCAAAAGTTTTTTCATCATGAACACCAAAAATATCACCATTTTTAATATTATCAGTTGCTACTTTTTGAATTGAATTTTTTCCGCCACTAATTGTGTTTTTGTTTTTTAATCTGTATGCTCCATAACCAGTTGCAGTTCCAGCTATAACAGCTAAACTTAAAGCAATAATCATGAGAGTTTTTTGAGATTGGTTCATAGTTGCAGATCCAGATTGATTAATAGAATCAGTATTAACTGACGAATTTAGATTTTGACTGAATTGAGCTGATTCGTCAAGACCAGCTTGGTTATTATCAAAATTAGGAGTGTTAGATAAATCTAATTTTTGCATATATTTATCATACTAAAAAATTTAGTGGCTGGCTAATGCAAACTGCTATAAATTGTGCAAAGGTAATAAAAATTAACTAAAGTTTAATTTCTGCTTCAATAAATTGATCTAAATCTCCAGCCAGTACTCCTTGAGTATCGGCAGTTTCAATTTTAGTGCGAGTATCTTTTACTAATTGATAGGGATGAAGTACATAGTTTCTAATTTGGGTTCCCCAACTAGCTGGAGTATATTTGCCTTTTGCCTGAGCTAATTCAGCAGCTTGTTGTTCTTCTTGTAAAGCGGCTAATTTAGCTTTCAAAATCTGCAAGGCTCGTTCTTTATTTTGTGATTGTTTACGTTCTTCACGGCAGTTGACGACAATTCCCGTGGGTAAATGAGTTAATTCCACAGCCGTATTGAGTTTGTTAACACTTTGACCACCCGCACCACCGGCTCTGGTAAAATTCCAAGCCAGATCACTGTCTTTAATTTCTACGCTAGTATCATCATCAATTAAAGGTAAAACTTCTACTAAAGCAAAGGAGGTTTGACGAAGACTATCCGCATTAAAAGGGCTGAGTCTGACTAAACGGTGAGTACCTTGTTCTTTTTTTAGATAACCATAAGCATAAGGAACATTAATCTCAAAAACAACTTCTTTAATGCCAGCTTCTTCACCCCGTGATTCACTAACAAAGCGATAAGGCCAGTCTTTTTTTTCAAAAAAACGAATATACATTCTGGATAAAATTTCTGCCCAATCCATGGCTTCAGTCCCACCTTGTCCAGAATGAATTGATAAAATTGCTCCTTTAGTATCAAATTTACCAGCTAAGTATTGTTTTAATTCTCTAGTTTTAAGTAATCTTTTTAGCTGTGTACAGTTTTTACTTAATTCTAATTCTAAACTTTGTAATTCAGTTTCATTTAGTTGGGTTTTAAGTTCTTCAAAAGCTAAAATATCATCATGTAATTTTTGTAATTCTTTAATTTGAGCAATCTCATCTTCCAAATGAGCAATTTTTTGCATAATTTGTTTGCTATCAACTTTTTGCCAAAAATCTGGGGCGAGGGTTTGTGCTTGTAAAATCTTATGTTGTTCAACTTTTTCCATTAAAAGACCGTCTTCAATAAGGCTTTCCGCTTTTTTAATTAGATGGTTGAGAGTGGTTTGATCAATATTAGTCATGGGTTATTGCAATTGTATCAGTTTATCCTTAGTTAGGGAAAATTCAAGTTGTTGCCAAGGAGTTTGTAATTGATAATCAGTGGCTGGTAATCCAGCTTGTTTTTGAATAAAAAGTTGAGTTTTAATTTCTGGATAAGTGATTTTTAGATTAACAGAATTTTTTGTTTGTTCACTGACCACAACTAAAAAACCATATTGCTTAAACAGTTGTCCTTGGCTGTTAGTAATTAAATTTTCATCGAGGTCAGTAACGATTTGTTGATCTATCATAGCTTGATTTAAAAAAGCGTCAGCCGGTAAAATGACTCTAAAATAATTGACATAGCTTAAATTATCAGCTTTAGAAATAAAGCGATTAATAACCATTTGTTTAGGTGGAACAGTATTTTGATTAGAAAAATTAATAATAACGTCTAGTTGTTGACCATTAAGTTTGAGTTGAACGTTGCGTTCGATTTTAGCGTTGGCTTTATTAATGCCCACATTTGATTCTACTAAAAATAAATAATTAGCCTCAGAAATTTGAGTCATGGCCCCAGTTAATTGATACTTAGACAGAATTTCTTGAATTTGTGAGTTTGATGAATAAAATTGTAAATTTTTATTTTCAATTTGTTTGATAATTAAATTAATAACAGCGAGTTGCTGGTCTTTATTGAGTTTAGCTAATTTGAATTTTAATTGATTAAAAAATAAAGTAAAAAAGAATTTTTTTTGTTGAGTACCAGGAAAAAATTCGCTGCGTTCACTTCTCGCTACTTGAGCAAAATTTTCCGCTGTTACATTGATTTGATAATCAGGAAGGTAGATTGGCCCAGTAATTTTTAATAATTCTTCCATCAAATTTAGATTAACAGCTAATAAATTATGAACATTTTTTTCATTACAATCAGCAAAAAATTGTAAAATTTTTTGGCTACTAGTTGGAAAATCTGGTGACCAATTACTATCTGGTAAGCGCCAGCTTTGACCATTGGCTAAATATTCTTTGATTCCTGGAGGTGGTGTTTGATAAGCATTAAAATGGCCATCAGCTTCATAAATATCATTAAAAACTAGGTTTTTAAGTTGTCCATTTTCTAAGTCAATTCGGGCATAAGAGCCCATAAAGCCACCCGTGGCTCTAATTTCTTGGCTATTTTGTAAAACTGCTAAAATGGATTTTTGGTCTGAAAAAAAATAATCTAATAAAGTTTGTAATTGAGTCAAATGATCATAAAGTTGTTGAATAGCTAATTGGGCTTGGCTATCACCGCCAAAAATTTGATGAACAGTTTTTAAATAATTAAGTTGTTTTGTTAATGATTTTAGATCTTGAAGAATTATTGGTGCTAAATTTTCTTTATTGTCGTTTTGAAAAAAAGTTTGTTGCCAATTTTGGCTGTGGATAATTAAATCTTTAGTATATAAATATAGAGGTAGAAATAAACTCAGACAGCTTAAAGTTAAACTGATAATAATAAGACTAAAAACAATCACGAGCTGTTTTTTCATGAGCTTGAGCTTTATCTCTTTCTGCTTGATAATATAACTAGAAAAATCTATGAAAACTAGTATCTACATTTTACATGGTTGGGCAATTGATGCTGAGAATGAAGTTAAATGGCAAAAGTTGCGCACTTTACTAAAAGCTAAACAAATTGATACTCATTTTTTGGCTATCCCTGGTTTGTCTACTCCTTTAAGTGACGTTTGGACTTTAACTGATTATGTTAATTGGTTAAAAACGCAGTTGCCTAAAGAAAAGGTGATTTTATTAGGGCATTCTTTTGGTGGCCAATTAGCCAGCCGTTTTACTAGTTTGTATCCAGAAAAAGTAGCTAAGTTAATTTTGATTGGGGCAGCAGGTATTAGAAATAATCGACCTTGGCCAGTGCTAAAAAGACAAATTTTTTATTATTTAGCTAAGATCGGTAAAATTTTTACCAATCAAGCTTTAGCAAAGCGGCTTCTTTATAAATTGGCTAGGGAACAAGATTATTTTGTTGCTTCTCCTAATATGAAGCTAACAATGAGAAATGTACTAGCTGATGAAGTAAAAACTGATCTGTCTAAAATTAGCTGTCCCACTTTATTGATTTGGGGTCAACGAGATACTTATACTCCTTTATGGATGGGACATTTTTATCATCAACAAATTGCTCACAGTCGTTTGGAAATTCTAGCGTCTGCTAAGCATTCTCCTCAGTTTACACATCCAGAACAAGTAGCTAATTTAATTGAAAGTTTTATTTAATGAATACTTTAGTAATTCTAATTATTTTTTTATTTTATAACTTACTTTATCTGTGGCGAAGTTTACGTTGTTTATCTATTATTCAACAAAAAGAATATCGGGTAGATCGTTTAAGAGCTTTTTTAAAAACTGAAGAAGCGCAACGAGAATTGCGTAAATATTGGCCTAGTCTTCAAGATCTAAGTTATCATGGTTTAAAAAGACCAAAATTAACTTGGCGCTCTTTAAGTGTTTTGGGATTTTTTTTCATTATAAAATTTTTTGTTTATGATTTAATTGCTTGGCAAGTTTTGCAAAGTGATTTTAATAATTGGCTTATAGTTTTAATTACTGCTTTGGTTTGGTATCAGTTATTACCTCTTTTATTATTTGTAGCGAGTTTGCCTTCAGCTTTAGGCAGATTATTAGTTGCCACTTATTATTTATGGCGAGCAAAAAAATTATTAAAACAGCATCATCCCTTAATTATTGGAATTACTGGCAGTTATGGTAAAACTACCAGCAAATTTATTTTGGCAGAAGTTTTAAAAACTAGATATTCAGTTTTTGTTACCCCCAAATCTTTTAATAATTTTTTAAGTTTTCCTAAAGCCATTGCTAATTTGTATCATGGTGAAGAAATTATGATTTTAGAATATGCTGCTTATGGTCGAGGAGAAATTGCTCGTTTAGCTAAACATTTTATTCCAGATTTAGCAATTGTGACTGGTTTTACTCCGCAACATTTAGCCTTATTTGGGAGTGTTGACGCTATTTTGCAAGCTAAAGCTGAATTAGTTAAGGCTGTAAAGGATAAAAACAAAGTTTATGCTAATGCCGATGACCCTCAAGTTTTAAAAATCTGCCAGTTGGGTGGTGCTAGGCAGCCCATTGCTTATAGTCAAAAAGATTTAGTTGGTCATTTAGATAGTCGGGCTTATTTAAGTTTTAATTGGCAGGGAAAAATTGTTAAAACTCCTTTATTAGGTAAACAATATTTACAAGCATTAGCTTTAGCAATCAAAGTTGGCCAAGCATTGAATATTTCATCCACTCAATTTATTAAAGCAGTAGAAAATTTAGTTATTCCAGAACGTTTTGTACAGTTAAGACAAAATGCACAACAAGCTTTGCTGATTGATGATAGCTATAGTAGTAACCCCAAAGGTTTTAAAGCGGCTTTAGCAATTTTAAAACATTTTAAACAGTTAAATTATCAAACTGTTTTATTAACTAATGGCATGATTGATTTAGGTGAGCAGAGCAATCAGCTTCATCAAGATTTGGCTCAAGCAGCAACAGCTTTTGTAGATCAAGTTTATTATTTAGGCAATGATGGTTTAGAAGTTTTTAAAAAGATTTTTAATAAGCGTTTAAGTCAAAATCAAGAAAAAGCAATGCAGGTTTTGGCTAAATCTCCAGCTAAAACAGCTATTTTAATTGAAGGACGAATGTCCAAAAAAATTAATAAATTTTTACTTAGTTTAGCAAAGGTAACTCATGATAATTTTTAATAGTTTAGGTTCTAATTACACTTGGTCTTTTGCTTGGAAAACATTGCAAGCAAAATTACAATTCCGGCCACACAATAAAGTAAAGCTGCTTAATCAGCTAACTCAACGTTTTGGTGGAGAAGCAATTCTATTAGCTAAAGGCAGAGATGCTTTAGAGTATATTCTGTTAAGTTATAACATTGGGGCTGATGATGTGGTTTTAACTCAAGCTTTTGCTTGTTTTGCTTTAGAAGAAGCAATCAAAAGAGTTGGTGCTAAAACAGTGTATTTTGATTTGCAGGCTGATAGTTTAGAAGCTGATTTAACTCATATCCAGCAATTACAAAAAAAACATCAAGCTAAGGCTTTAATTTTACAATATAGTTTGGGAAGTAGTTTAGCAACAAAACAATTTAAACAATTTTGCTTGAAAAACAATTTATTACTAATTGAGGATTTAGCACAAAGTTTTGGCGGTAAAGATTGGGATGAACAAAAATTAGGTACTTATGCAGATGCTATTTTATTATCTTTTGGAAGAGATAAAATTTTGGATACAGTAAGTGGCGGAGCTGTAATTTTAAAAAAATCGCCACTTAAAAAAATTAATTTAACATCGCAATATTTATCTAATTTAGAACTTTGGAAAATTGCTACTTATCCAATTTTAACTTGTTTCATTAGAGCAAGTTATGCAATTGGTCTAGGTAAATTATTACATTTATTTTTGAAAAAAATTCAGTGGTTTAAGAATGCTTTATATACCTTTAATCAACATTATTGGCCATTGCCAGATTTTTTGATTCCTTTAATTAGTCAAAGATTACAAACTGTTCATCAGCAACTAAAACATCGTCAACAAATAGCTCAAATTTATTGGCAAACTCTTCAAAATATTCCTCAATTAACCTTGCTTACTAAACCAAAAGATTTAGCTTATGGTAGTAATTTGCGCTTTGCTTTTGCAGTAGCTAATCCTAAAATCTTATTAGATTTTTTGGCTAAAAATCATGTTTATTTAGCGGATCGTTGGTATCGTAGTGCCGTGGATTGTGGTAGCAGCGTTTGTCATAGCGTTTATCAAGCTGGTAGTTGCCCTCAAGCCGAAAAATTAGCTAAAACAATTATTAATTTACCTACTCATCAAGAAATTACTCCAGCTAAAGCTGAAAAAATTTGTCAGTTAATTGAAAGTTTTTATGTCTAATATCAGTTTAATTCAAATAGTAGACCAGAAAAATTGGGAAAAATATCTAACGTCCAGAAAAGAAGCTGACTTTTTACAATCTTGGCATTGGGGAGTGTTTCAACAAAAAATTGGTAAAAAAGTTTTTCCTTTAGCTATTTATCAGAATCAACCAAAAAAACAAATTGGCGCAGCTTTATTAATTAAAGAAGTGGCAAAACGAGGTGATTATTTAACAATTGCCGGTGGGCCATTATTAGATTGGGAAAAAATTGGTATTGAACAACTAAAAGAAATTTTTAATCAATTAGTAAGTTTGGCTAAACAAGAACATTGTAATTTAATTCGTTTTCGCCCTCAGGCTTTGGCTTCTCAACCTTTAGAAAGTTTGGTTAAAAAACTTGGGGCTGTACAGTCACCAATTCATTTAACTGCAGATTTAACTTTACAATTAGATCTAAGTTTAAGCCAAGAACAACTGTTAGCTCAAATGCGTAAAAACACTCGCTATGAAATTAGAAAAGCAGAAAAATTAGGTGTAGAAGTTAAAACAACGACTGACCCCAAGGCTATTAAAGAATTTTATCAATATCAAGTCCAATTAGCTCAAAAGCATCATTTTGTGCCTTTTAGCTATAATTTTTTATTTGAGCAATTTAAAGAATTTGCTAGCCATAATAAGGCTTTACTTTTTTCTAGTTTTTATCAAGGTAAATTATTAGCTAGTGCTTTTGTAATTTTTTATAATCAACAGGCTGCCTATCATTATGGTATCTCTACTCCGGCTAATGATCATTTACCAGGAGCTTATGCTTGTCAGTGGGCGGCAATTAATGAAGCTAAAAAACGAGGATGTTTGCGTTATAATTTTTGGGGAATTGCTCCTCCCAACAAAAAAAATCATCGTTTTGCAGGTGTAACCGTTTTCAAAAAAGGTTTTGGCGGTGAAGAAGTTTTCTATTTACCAGCTCAAGACGTACCTGTTAATTGGAGTTTTTGGTTAACACATTTATTTGAATTATGTAGAAAAAAGCTTAGAAGACTTTAAGACTTTTTCTTGTTAGTTTATAGCTGTCTAAATAATTTAAAAATACTGCTGGAGGATCTTCAAGCAAAAACTGTTGGAATTCTTGATAAATAGTAGTTCTTTCTTTTTGATCAGTTTCCTGACGGCCTTTTTCTAGCAAACTATCAATTCTTGTGTTTTTGTAGTGAGTAAAATTAGTAGGTTGATCAGAATGCCACAAAAAATATTGATCAGGATCAAGTGGAGATTCTTGGCCAATTAACAGCAGTTGATAATCATTAGTATCTGGGAAGTTGTTAATTTTAATATTAATTTTGCCATTTAAGTTATCACACAATTCTTTGTTTTCTACTTTTTTACTAGTTTGACACTCACTTTGCGCTAGAGTAAACAATTCTTCTAATTGTTGTTTAATCGCTTCAGCTTCTTGAGTAAATAGGGAAGTCGTGGTTAAAGTAAAATCCATTATTTGACTAGGCAAGTTTTCTAAAATTCTATCAGTGGCTCTAGTCAAATCTTTATCGTAGGATTTGCCTCCTGGTAAATAAGCCCAAGAATCAGGGCTAATTGGACCTAAAGCACGAGTTTTATCAGCTGGTTTTTCTATAGCGTAAGCCATTGCTTGACGGATATTTTTAGTAAGATTGGGATGAGTATTATTAAAAAACAAAGCTAAGTACTGATCATGATTAATTTGATGATCAATAGCAATGTTAGGCCAATTTTCTACCAAACTGATATCATGAATTTTATCTAAAATATCTATTTCACCTTTAGCTAAAGCTAGGAGAGATTCTTGTTCAGTGAGATAAAAACGGAAAATTAGACGCTTATCAGGTGTGTCTATTGTAATTTCTTTAATATTTTTACCTTGTTTTTTATAGCTAATAATTTTATTTTTTCCAATTCCAATTAAAGTTGGTCTTTTGAAAAATAAAAGATATTGTTGAGTGCCATCTCTTAATAATGGAGCTGAAACTACACTAGGAAATGGAGAAAAACTAGCTGGTAATTTAAAAATTACATCATTAGGTGTTGCGATAGTTTCTACATCAGTAAAGTTATAAACGACATCTTCGGGCTTAAATTCTTTACCATCTTGCCAGAGCAAATCTTTTTTAATAATAAATCGATAAGTAGTGCCATCATCCTCAATTGCCCAACGTTGAGACAGCATTGGCACTACACTACCGTCTTCTTTAACTTTGGTTAAACCAGAACTTAATAATGAAGTCACTTCAAGAGGTAAGTTATCAAGAGTATATTCACCAATTAAGCCAATATATTTTTTTTGGCTGATACTGAGTTTATTGACAATAAAAGGAATAGTAAACCAGAAAAAAACCAACGCTAGAATTAAGGAAACAATAAAAATCCAACCATGTTTTTTTAAGTAGGCAGTAAAATACCAATAAAGCTTGCGCATTTTTTTATTGATTGATTGCCGCTAAAATTGACACTATTGCAAAGAGGGCAATCCCCACAATTGTGGCGTAAAAAATAACTTTTTCTAAACCTCTGCGAGTATGATAAGTCTCACCGCCGCCATTCCAAGTTGTTCCTAAACCAGAACCTTGAGCTTGCATCAAAATAAAAATGACCAAGATTACTGAAAGCACAATTTGTAAAACTGAAAAAATATTTTTCATGATTCTATTATATAAGTTTTTACTAACTAGTAATAAGGGAAAACACCCTCATTACTAGTTAGATTAATAATTATTATTTAGCCTCACTGGTTGCTCGAGTTTCACGAATAACTGTAATTTTTACAGTCCCAGGGAAAGTGACTTTTTCTTGCACCTCATCTTTGATTTTTAAAGAAATGGCAGTAACATCATCTTCTTTAGATTGTTCTGGTGTTAAGATAACTCTTAATTCACGACCAGCTTGAATAGCAAAAGCTTCTTTAACTTCTTTATGAGCAGTGGCAATTTCTTCTAAAGTTTCTAGACGTTTAACATACTCATCTAAGTTTTCATAGCGAGCACCTGGTCTAGCTCCAGAAATAGCATCGGCAATGTAAACAACAATTTGTTCTAAGCCAGAAAAAGGCACATCCTCATGGTGTTGAGCGATACAATCAATCACTTCTTTTGGCATGCTATATTGCTTAGCAATTTTGACACCTAATTCAACGTGGCTACCTTCTGTTTCTTCAGAAACTTTACCCACATCATGCAATAAACAACCTAATTTGACAACATTAACGTCAACACCTAATTCATGTGCTAATTTAATCCCCAATTTAGTTTCTTCTAAAGTGTGAGAAATCATATTTTGACCATAAGAGAAACGATATTTAAAACGACCTAAAATTTTCATTAAACCATGAGGAATGTTATAAACACCAACCTCGTGGCAAAGATAACGACCAGCTTCAAAAATAGTTTTATCAATTTCAGCTTTGACTTTTTCTACAACTTCTTCAATTCTTGCTGGTTGAATACGACCATCTTTAATTAATCTTTCCATAGAAACTTTAGCAATTTCTCTTCTGATTGGATCAAAACAAGACAATTTAACTTCAGTCACAGAAGAATCAAGATCGACATCTACACCAGTAACTTTTTCAAAGGTGTGAATATTGCGACCTGATTTACCAATGATTTTACCTTTGACTTCTTCACTAGGTAATTCCACTGTAGAAACAGTGTATTCAGCAACATAATCAGTTGCCCCATGTTTCATGGCATCAATTAAAATTTCTTTAGCTCTTAAATCAGCTTCACTTTTTGCTTCTTCTTGAGTTTGGCGGATAACTTGTGCCATTTCTTTACGAAGTTTTTTTTCTAAACCATCAAATAAAACAGTTTTGGCTTCATCTTTAGTCATGGAAGAAACTTCTTCAAGTTTCTTGAGAGTTTTAGCCTTTTGTTTTTCTAATTCTTCTTTAATTTTATTTAATTCTTCGCGTTGTTTAGAAAGATTTTTTTCCTTTTCATCCATTTGGTTGAAACGGTTGTCCAATCTATCTAGTTTGCCTTCGAGAATAGTTTGTTGTTTGACTAATTGTTGTTCTAGTTCTCTAGCTTTTTTTTCAGAATCAGAGCGAATTGCTAAAGCTTCGTCTTTAGCCTCAACAATGATTTCTCTAGCCTTGGCTTTGGCTTCTCTTACTTGAGCATCAGCTTCAATTTGAGCTTCTCTGATAGCCTGATCTTTAAGTTGCTTAATCTGATTAGGGTTTAATCCAGGAGCAGCTTTAGCTGGTTTTTTAGTTAGAACTTTTTTCTTAGCAAAGATTTTTTTACTTAATTCTGGTTTTTGTTCTGGAGCGTTTTTAACACTATCCGCGTTAAAAAGATTTGATAAATTTCCAAAAAATGACATAATGCCTTTCTTAAACAGTTTAGATAATTAGACTTACGCTACGAAATTTTATTTCGCAGTAAGTCTACTGTCCCTTTGAAACACGTTGAGCTTAAATCAATAAAAAGAGTGGAGTAATAAATAAGAAAGACTTATTTAGCTCGACCCCTAGAAGAATAAAAGATTTTATTTGTATTTACTAATGCTAATTTCATTTATTGTTCTTGACTTTTGCTAGTTATTAGACTCTGTTTCAAAAGTAAATTATTATAACTTTTTATCTTGACTTAGTCAATTTTAGAAAAAGATCTGGTTATTAAAAAATAACTTGATTTTTCAATGTTAATTTATTTGCATATTAATTACGCAAATAGAGATTACATAGTTTCTTGGATTTTTTGCCAAATCTCTTTTTCTATTTCTTTCATTAATTTTTCATTTTCTTTAAGAACATCTTTAGTAGCTTCTCTACCTTGAGCTAAAACTTCGCCATGATATTTGTAAAAACTTCCAGCTTTCTCTAAAACTTTTTTCTCAACTCCAATATCAACCACATCTCCAACTCTAGAAATACCATTAATATCCATGTCGAACTCAGCCATTTTAAAAGGAGGGGCTACTTTATTTTTTTTGACTTTAACGCGATGGCGACTGCCAATGACGTTTTCGCCTTCTTGGATATTGCCTATTTTTCTAACATCTAAACGCACGGAGGCATAGAATTTTAGGGCATTACCACCAGTGGTAGTTTCAGGGCTACCAAACATGACGCCAATTTTATTACGGATTTGATTGGTAAAAACTACCAAAGTTTTAGTTTTATTAATTGCCGCAGTAAGTTTTCTCATGGCTTGTGACATTAAACGAGCTTGAACGCCCATTTGTGAAGCTCCCATTTCACCTTCTATCTCAGATTTAGGGACTAAGGCGGCAACTGAGTCGATAATTAAAATATCAACTCCACCGGATCTAATTAAAGTTTCAGCAATTTCTAAGGCTTGTTCACCATAGTCTGGCTGAGAAATTAAGAGATTTTCTAAATCAACGCCAATTTTTTCTGCTCTAACTGGATCAAGCGCATGTTCTACATCAATAAAAGCAGCAGTGCCACCATTTTTTTGAATTTCAGCAATAGCATGTAAACATAAAGTAGTTTTACCAGAAGCTTCAGGACCATAAATTTCAATGATTCTTCCCTTAGGATAACCACCCACGCCTAAAGCTAAGTTAAGAGCTAAAGAACCAGTAGAAACCACTGGAATTTTAGGCATATCACGTAAAGATTCACCCATCCTCATGATTGAACCTTTACCAAATTGTTTTTCAATTTGTTGCATAGCGATACTAACAGCCTGAGAACGGCCAGTATCAACTACTGGGGTTACTTTATCGGTTTTTTCTTGTTTTTCTTGAGGTTTTTTGTTCATAAATCCTTTTTTAACTGCTTTGTACTTTTTTAGGGTTTTTTCTAAATATAGTACAGTTACAGGTGATTGAGAACCACTAATTTATAATATTTTTGAATGTTAAATTTAGTTTAAGCTTTTAGCTGACGGTTTAACTGACAATTAAGAAAGTGGTTACAATTATTTTCTTATATCTTTAATTTGCGACAAATGGTGTAAAATAACTTTGTTGCCAACGGGCAGATTAATAGTTCAGATTTAAACGGGCTGTAGCTCAGATGGCTAGAGCGTTCGCATGGGGTGCGAGAGGTCGCAGGTTCGAGTCCTGTCAGCCCGACAAAGTTTTATTTAACCCAATTTTAAAGGAGAAATGTCCGAGAAGATTAAACCACCTTATGTTGAATTACTTCATGACAATACCAAAGATGAAGAACAAATGAATGGATTGATTAGATTTTTGCACAATAAAGGCAAACATTTTATAGATGGAGTTAAAGCTTTATCAGGAGGTAAATATATTAAAGTTTTAATGAATGAAGCTGTCCCTAGCAATTTTGTTGAAGTTGGGATGGGGATGGGATTTCACATCGCTTCATTAACAGAAGCTGGTAAAATTACTGAAACAATGAATCTTGCTAGATTAGCTCATTATGGTTTCTATGCAGTAGAAAATTTTGATCCAGATTCTATTGAAAAAGTTCTTGCTAAAGTTAAAAATGATATGGCAGGGGCTAAACTTGGAATAAGTGTTCAAGGAGTTTATACGGTTGAAGCTTCTGCTGATTCTGTAACTCTTGGTTTTATAGATACTCTTAATCGTAAACATGAGCGAGTGACTGTTTTTACGCAAGAGATTTAGTTAGATATTAAAAGAGATTGTTTTAAAAAATTTTTTCTAACAATTGAACTTGTCATATTATTTAGATAATTATTTAAAACAAAGTGAAAAACATACCATTTAACCACCTACCTTCCCTTCAACAAGAAGTTCAAGTTAATAATGACTTATACCGTTTTGACCTTTATTTAACTTCTTCTTTTACTGAACTTAATAACCATCATATTAAACAAGTTTCTGGGTTAGTGCTTAACTCTCAAAATCAACTTTTACTTGTGGCTAAGGCTGATCAAGAATGGATGTTGCCTGGTGGAGGTATGGAAGAAGGTGAAAATTTCATTGATACATTAAAACGTGAAGTTTACGAAGAGTCGGCTATTGTTGTAGATGAGAATTTTATTGAACCATTCTTTTTTCAGGAAGTTTATCATTATCAACAAGGTTGGCAATATCGTGAAACGCAAGTGAGGTTTTTAACTAAAATTGCTAAGCAAGATAAATTTATTGTAGATCCTGATTATGGCGATGTTAAACATCAATTATTTGTTGATTTAAAAGATTTAACTCAATACTTAAAATGGGGCAAGAGTACAGAATTTCTGCAAACAGAATTGGCAAAAGTGTTGTATAAATAAGGTATGTTAACCCTTAACTCCTTTTTAAATCGTCTGCAACAGCCAGGTGTAGAGTTTTATACTCGTCATCAAGAAGATGAGTGGGGTTTACGTTATTTAGGTAATGGCCAATATCAGTATTGGCTAAGAAATTATCAAACCGGTCAGGATGAACAAAAAATCATTGATGAGCAAGAGCTAAAAAATTTATTGGCTCCTCATTCATTGGGAACGTTAGAATCTAGATTCATAAATGTTAAGAATCCTCCCAATGATGAGCGTTTTAAAACTTTAGAACAATTATTGGGATCGGATTGGGAAAAATTTGATTTTGAATCAGAATTAATTAATAAAATTAAAGCTTGTGGCAAAATTCCATTGAGAAATTTAAGTATCGAACAATTACGTTTATTAATTGGCCAAAGTTTGGCTTTAGACATTATTATACCGATTGCTTTGGAAATTTTAGACAAAAATATTTTGGTTGAAGGTGACTTATACCCTGGAGATTTATTATTAAAAGTACTGCAAATTAGTCCTAGCTATTGGCAAAATCATTCTCAGCAACATCATCAGTTACAGCAATTATTTGAAAAACATTCTTTAGAGATAAATACATCTGTGGTAAAAAAAGAATTATATACAGCTTTTCAAAAATTACAGAGCTTAAATTAACAATTTTTTATTCAAAATCTAAGGGAACTTTTTTGCCCAGCCACTTAGCGGCTTTTTCAAAAAAAGTCAGTGGTGGTCTTTTATTAAGTAGCACTTCAGATAAAATCATTTTTAAGGTATCTTCGGTTTGATCTCCTAAAAGCAAAGTAACTCTACCTGGAAAGCGCACTGTTTCAATTAGTAAGATTCGTTGTTGATGTTTTGTTTCAAACCAAAAGCGGCCTAATTCTTCCCAATAATAGAGAGAGTCTTCTACTCTAATACCATAGGTAGTAATTTTATGAGTAATTAATTGAGGTGGGATAGTATAGAGCACATAAACCAAAAAAATTACGGCGCCAATCACGGCAGTTGGTAATAAACCTTGTCCGGCAAAGAAAAAAATTAAAGAAACTAGTAAACCGATAACAATAATGGTGCTAAAAAATTTACGTTTTTGTTTTTTAAATGGTCGGCTAGGCGCTTGCCAAACCAGAATTTCTTCTTCTGGTAATGGTTTCATCATGCCTGGAGCAACTAAAGATTCTTGCATTTGATAATCAGGAGGCAAGTAAGGATTAGGCTGAGTAGCTGTAGAATCCACGGCTGTATTAGCTGGCTGAGTTGTTTGTTCAGCATTAGGATTCTGAAGATAATCGCTGGATGAAGAAGTTGGCTCAATCATTAATAATAATATACACGAATTTTACTCTGCTTGAAACCAGCTAAAATGTTAAAATACAGTATTAAAGTTAAAAATAAGGAAGTGTCGCATAGCGGTCAATTGCACTGGTCTTGAAAACCAGAGTCCGAAAGGGCTTCGCAGGTTCGAATCCTGTCACTTCCGCCAGCAACTGAAACACCGTTCAAAAACGGGAGCGTTTTTTATTAAGTAACCTTCAGCGCTTCATAGCCAAAAAGACTTAAAATTTGGATACAGAGTTGGGTTGTTCTATTAACTACATCAAGTTTTTGTTCTAGGGTTAAAGTGTCATAGCCTGTGCTAGGATTTTCCATTTCTTCTTTACGAGTAAACATGCCATCTGAATCTGGAAAATAATTATATTTAGCGAGTTCTTCTAGTAATTCTGTTTGATCTAATTTATTTATTGGGAGGCCTAATTCTAAAGCAATTTTTTTAGCTGATATCTTTACTTCTGTCATTGGGTCAGCATAACCAATAAGTTCTTGGACTAAAGTTTGGCTGTTTTCATTAATCAAATTAGCTATTATTTCAATATCTGGATAATCAAAAGTTTGTAGTTTATCATTTAATATTTTTAGAGCAGTTGTTACTGTAGATAGACTATTAAGAGAGATACGGTTATTTTCCAAAAATTTTTGAACTTCTGTTGTTTGTAATTTTCTCCAATCACGACGAGAAATTTGTGTATCTTGTTCTCTTATTTGTTCTGTTTCCTTGTCAGCAAAAAAACGTTTTTTTAATAATTTTTCTAAAATTTGACGTGGAGTTTGGGCTTTTGATTCTCTTTCATGTCTTATAAATTTATCAGTAAAAAGAATTTTTTTTATATACCTTATAAAAATAGGTAAACAAATCTGTAAAGACTCTCTTAATTCTTCAGGAAAAGTATCCACAATATTTCCTTGAGGAGGAATAACTTCGTAACCTAAATCTCTTACTTTAATTCCAGCTAATTCAGGTTTAACCAGTGCTTCTTTAATTTCTTCAGGCAAATCTAGAGTAGTTATATTAAGTTTATGTTCAAGTGTGGAAGTTTCTTTTGTTTGAATTTGGTTGGATTGTGAAAGTAAATCAATAGGCTTAAAAAATTGTGATTTAAATTCAGTAGGATTACCTAACATAAAAGCATTATATTGCTAATTTTTTGATTATGAAATAGAAAAAATTTTGCTCGCTAAATTTTGCCTAAGAAAACTCAAGTTTGGCCCCAAAGTTGTAAATATGTTTCCGCTAATTTTTGCCAGTTTTGTTGTTGTGCCCAAAGTTGAGCAGTTTTTAATTGTTGAATAAAGGTTTGATTTTTTTTGCTTAAGTTTTTAGCTATTTTTTTGAGTCTATCAAAAACTTCGTTCTGATCATTTACAATTTCAATCCAACTTACAAAAGGAGTCATAGCTAAATAATCTTTTTTTAATTGATTATGGTAAACAGCAATAACTGGAATGTGATAAGCTAAACTTTCTAAAATGCTTAAGTATTGGCTAGCAAAAGTTAAGTGATAATTGGGCAGTTTGCTGGAGGCATTTTTGATAAAACCATAAAATTTTACAGGTAGCTGATTAGTTTTTACGTAATCTTGAGCTTTGGCCATTAATGGTCCATCGCCATAAATATCGAGTTTAATTTTTAATTGCTGGCTTTGAGCTAAGTGAATAGCTTTTAGATAAGTCATTAGTCCGGTATCGTAATCCAATCTACCCAGAAAAATAATTTTAAGTGGCTGATTATTTGCAAATTGACTGGGGGGTGACTTAATATCAGCCACAGCTCCATAACTAATGGCATCAGCTTTAATCCCGTACCATTTTTGGTGAAAATCACCAATACAAAGATTTTTGTGACAATACCAAGCGGCTAATTTGTGCCAAAAAATTTGGCGTTTATTGGGTAAACAATGACCTTCATAACCATGAAAAGTGATAAAAATTTTTTGTCGCTTTAAGAATGGTAAAAAAGGTAATAACCAAAAAAAGACATCATGAACTTGAATGATGTCAGCTTGTTGCAAAACTTTTTTATATCGCCACAGCGCTCGCCAAAGTTGTAATTTATACAGCCATTTAGGATTATTGGCCTCATCAACTGGCAAACGTAATACATTTACTTGTTCGATTTTTTCTTGTAAAGGCAAATTTTTTTGATGCTGACGAGTGATCACTGTTACACGATGCTCTGGACTTAAAAGTTGATTAATCTGATTAAGATGTTGTTCCACTCCGCCAAGATGAGGATAATAGAATTGAGCTAGGTGAACAATTTTCATTTCAGCCAACTTTCTACACCTCCAGTTATAGTTCCGCTCATTACTGCCCAATCAGCGCCGATTTGTAAGAGTGGTAAATAAAACCAAGCTTGTTTGGCATAACGATAATTTTTTTTAATGGCCCACATTAAGTAAAGTAAAATTACTGTTAACCCTAAATAAGGTTGATAAAAAAACAAAGCTATTCCCAGCAAATAACGTAAAAAAATTAAAGCCACTTTTGGTCGATAAGTTTTAGCTAACATATCACTTTTGGCAAAATTAAAAATCATGTTTAGAAATTGCAAGAAATTTTTTCTTGGTAACCAATCGACAATAGCTGTTGGTTCAACCACAATTTTAATTTGTTGTTTAACTAATCTTTGGGCAAATTCATAATCTTCACTGAAATTTAACTTTTCATTAAAACCGCCCAGAGTTTGCCAAACTTTTTTTGGCAACAACAGGGAACGAGTAGCTGGTAAAAATGTAGTTAAATTTAAGCGATCTGGCATTACTAAAGCGTAAGGAATAACTGCCTGTTCAAAAGCAGTTTTAGCTAAACCTTGGTAAAAGCCAGCAATCACAATATTTTTATCTTTGAGTTTTTTACTTTGTTGCTGATAGCAATTGACTAATTTAGTTAACCAATCTGAATGAGGCAAGCAACCAGCATCAGTGATGGCAATTAAATCAGCTTGTGATTTTTGGATAGCTAGATTTCTAGCTTGACTGCGGGTAGTTTTTTGGCTGATTAACTGAATCTTTAGTTGAGGATTTTTTTGGGCAAATTCTAAAATTAATTGTGCTGTTTTATCTTGTGAGCAATTATCCACAATGATGATTTGTTGAGCTGGTGTGTGTTGACGTTTGAGATGTTTTAATAAGGCAACAATATTGTCTGATTCGTTATAGGTAGTGATAATTACATCTGTAGTCATTGGCTTTATTATAGCTGGTTTTTACTTTTCTAACTTTAAAGGTTCAGATGTTGAAATGTCAGCTAGCAAGTCAGTTTACTGAGTTTAATAAGATTTAATGTTAATTTTATTGCGTAATTTACTCATTTTATTACTTGGTCTAATTTTTTTCTGTAAATATTGGATCAAGCAAGTTTTTGCTGGCGCAGTTAATTTACAGCCAGCCCAAGTAGTTTTTGAGGATGATTTTGCTTCAGGTTTAAATAAATGGCAAATTAATACTGGTCAATTAGGGATGTGGCAGCTAGGCTCAGATGGGTTGAATCCTTTTGTGCAAGCTAATGTCATAGGGATGTTTAGCCATACAAGTTTGTTACCTAAAGACCAATACTGGAATGATCTTTGGCCTGGCTATATTTATGAAATTTGGTTTAAACCAATATCAGGTATTGATCGTAATTTTGTGTGGGGCAGGATTGATGATGGTAATTATTATGCAATTCATTGGTTAAATGATTTTTTTGAATTAACTCATAAAGTTGATTATGATGTTCGCCAAAGTGTGACAGTGCCAACTGGTTTGATAAATGGACAATCTTATTATCTAAAAATTATTTTTCAATCTGGATGCCATCAAATTTGGCTTAATAATCAATTGCTTTTTACTTTTTATGATCGATGGAATTTTTTTCAACCAGGAGGAAAAATTATGTTGGAGGCTGGTACAGGTTTATCGCCTAAAACAATCATTCAATTTTTTAAAGTTAAGGTTACTCTTTTAAATGGTTTAGATCTCAATGTTCCGATTTCAAAACAAACTAATTCTAGTTGGGCCAATGATACTTATGATCGAGCTACTACTTGGTCTAGTGCTGCTCCTACCATTAGTCGTTGGGGTTGTGCATTAACCAGTTTAGTGATGTTAATGCGCCATTATGGTCTTGATAAAATGCCAGGGAGTGGTGAAAATTTAACTCCAGCAGTTTTAAATCAATGGTTAGTGGCTCAAGCTGATGGCTATTCAGTGGATGGTTTTCTTAATTGGGTAGCAGCAACTCGGTTGGCCAAGGAAATTAGTCTAGCTTATAGCAATAAAAATGAAAGATTCTTTTTACCCAAATTAGAATTTAGTTATCAAGATATAAAAAATAATACTGATTTACAAAAAATTATTAGTCAAATTAAAAAAGCTCAGCCAGTGATTGGGGCAATTAGTGGGCATTTTTTCTTAATTGATGGTTATCAATATCAAACTCAAGATTTATTAATTAAAGACCCGGCTTATGATTATAATTTGTTGTCTCAACATCAACGCCCTTTACAATCAGCTCGGATATTTACTCCTAGTCAAACAGATTTGAGTTATTGGGTATTGGTTTATCCACACCAATATAATTTAACAGTGCTAGATGAGCGGGGGCTGGAAGTACCAGGGTTTATTTTAGCTGATCAAATACAAGCTAATGATGGTGAAATTCAGCCTGCTCCTAATCATCATCATTATTTTGCTAAACCTTTAGCCGGAAATTATCAATTAATTTTTCAGCTTGATGAAGCTTTTACTCAGCCAGCGAACTTTATTTTTCAAGCTTTTCTATATAATCAACAGGCTCAAGTATCAGAATTTAATTTTGAAGGGCTTGGTGCAAATTTAGCTTTTAATTTAGCATATCAGCCAGCCCAAGCAGCGGAGTTAAATTCAGTCACTTTTCTCCCGGTAGATCCAGAAACTGAAAATCCTTGTCAGATTACTGATTGGTTAACTAATGATCAAGATTTATCTTTATGGCGGAGAGTATTAAAAAATTTCTTTTTCACTCAAAAGTTAAAAAAATATTATTTTTATCAACGTTTGGATAAAATTGCTTGCTATGCGCAGCATTTAACTGAAGCAAATTTAACTCAATATCAAAATTATTTGTTAGCTTTATTAAAAACTGGCCAAAATTTGATGACAGATTTGGCTTTTAATCAGCTACAGGAATTTCTCAAGCCAGAAAATTTACAGAATTAGTTATAATAGACTTACTGCGAAACAAACCTTTTCGCTCTTAAATATCAATTTTTCGCTACGAAATTTTATTTCGCAGTAAGTCTAATAGCATAAGATGATTACACCTTGGTATCAAAGCCCTCAACCTTTACTTGTTTTAGCGCCTATGGATGGAGTGGCAGATAATAGCTTTCGCCAAATTTGTAAAAAATATGGTCAGCCAGCGGTAATGTTTACTGAATTTGTGAATGTGGAAGGTTTGTGCAGTGGTGCCAAGGCTTTATTAAGAACTTTTGATTATCAAGAAGTGGAACGTCCGTTAGTGGCTCAGTTATTTGGTAAAACTCCAGCTTGTTTTTATCAAGCCACTATTTTAGTTTGCCAACTTGGTTTTGATGGAGTAGATATTAATATGGGTTGCCCTGCTCCCAAAGTAGCTGGTCATGGCGGAGGAGCTGGTTTAATTAAAACTCCAGATTTAGCTCAAGAAATTATTCAGGCTGTTCAAGATGGCGTGCGTGATTGGGCCAATGGTAAAACTGTGGCAGATTGTCCAGATTTAAAACCTAGAATGAGAATTTGGGTAGAAAGAGTCCAAGCTCAGCTACCAGCTCAATATCAACAACATCGAGCTATTCCCGTTAGTGTTAAAACTCGGCTTGGTTATGAAAAAGACATTTTGGAAACATGGTTGCCTAAGTTGATAGAAAAACAACCAGCCGTGATCACTTTACATGGTAGAACTTTCAAACAAGCTTATACTGGAATGGCTGATTGGGAAGCCATTGGTCAAGCCGCTCAGCTAGTTCAGTCAGCTAATATTAAATTTATTGGCAATGGTGATCTAAAATCTAGAGAAGAAGCTTTGACAAAAGTAGCGGACTATCATTTAGATGGCGCGATGATTGGTCGGGCCAGTTGGGGTAATCCTTGGGTTTTTCAGCCAGAAGCTATTCGTCAACAAGTAACTGTGGCAGAAAGAGCCAAGGTGGCGTTAGAGCATGCTCAACTGTTTGAACAATTAAATGCCGGTTATGAAAAAAATAGTTTTTTACCAATGCGCAAACATTTAGCTTGGTATATTAAAGGGATTGCTGGTGCAGCTGAATTGAGATCTCGCTTGGTGTTAACTAATAATTCTGCAGAAGTAGCGCAGATTTTTAAAGAATCTGGTTTATTAAGTCTAGATTAAGATTTTTATGTTAAAACAATTGCAAACTGAATTTGAGCAAAATTATCAACAACTTAATCCTGCTCAGCAAAAGGCTGTTGATCAAATTGAAGGGCCAATGTTGGTCAGTGCTGGTCCGGGGACTGGTAAAACTCAAGTTTTAACCATGAGAATTGCTAATATTCTCAAAAAAACTGATACAAATCCTAGTTCTATTTTGGCTTTAACTTTTACTCAATCCGCTGCTCAAAATATGCGGGAGCGTTTGATTAAGCTGATTGGTCAAGCTGCCTATTACGTTAGGATTAGCACTTTTCATGGTTTTGCTCAAGAAGTTATTCAAGATAATCCAGAATATTTTTCTTTGGCTCATGATAGTCAGGCAATTACGGATTTAGAGCGCTATGAATTATTTCGAACAATTATTGATAAATTAGATTTACTGAAATTACGCCCCTTAAATGATCCTTACATGTTCTTAAAAAAGATTATTACTGCGGTTTCAGATTTAAAACGAGAAGGAATTAGTTTGGCAGTTTATGAACAATTAATCAAAGATGAATCAGCTTATTTGGCTGAATTACAAGCTAATCCAAAAGGTAAAAAAGTTAAAATTACTAAACAAACCCAGAAGGTAATTAAAAACCAAGAGCTTTATCAAATTTATGCTTCTTATCAACAAAACTTGCAGCGATTAAACAGATTTGATTTTGATGACATGATTAATTTTGTGGTATCAGCTTTTGAGCAACATGAAATTTTATTAAGAGATTATCAAGAAAACATTCATTATTTTTTGGTAGATGAATATCAAGATACTAATAATGCGCAAAATAAAATTTTGCAATTATTAGCTAATTATTGGCAGGATCAGGCTAATGTTTGTGTAGTGGGTGATCCACATCAAGCTATTTATCGGTTTCAAGGTGCTTCAGTGGAAAATATGTTGGGTTTTTTTGATCTTTATCCTCAAGCTAAACATGTTTATTTAGAAACAGGTTATCGTTGTCCGCAAGAAATTTATAATCAAGCTCATCAACTTATTAGCCATAATTTAGTCAATTTAGATAAAATTGATTCTCAAGCTAAAAAACAAATTAGTGATTTAGTGCAATCTCAAGAACCTTTGCAAAGTGTTAGTTTAGTTAAGACGCAAGTACAACTTTATGCCGCTCCTTCGCAAATGGTAGAGGCTTTATTTGTCGCTGATCAAGTTAAGACTTTATTAGCTAAAGGCGTAAAGGCTGATAAAGTGGCTATCCTTTATCGTGATAATGCGGATATGGTTGATTTAGCTAATATTTTAGCCAAATGGCAAATTCCTTTTGAAGTGAATGGGGGCAATAATGTTTTAACTAATGAAGAAATAATCCAGCTTTTACATTTATTTAAAACTATTTTAGCTATTCGCAATGTTGAAGAAAAAGGCTTGTTTTATCAACTTTTACAATATCAATGGTTGCATTTAGATAGTTTATTAATTATGAAGTTAGGTCGTTTAGCTGGCAAGTTAGATGTCAGTATTTATGATTTGATTGAAGCTGGTTATGATCAAGCTTTGCTAAATATTGAAGAAAAAAAGCTAGAGTTGCAAATCACTAAGGCAGAATGGCAAAGTGTTGCTGAGGTTTTGCAAAAATTAACTCAATGGAGTCAGCTTGATTTTCAAGTACCTTTTACGCAATGGTTTGAACAAGTTTTAAAAGATTCTGGCTATTTAGATTGGGTTTTGCAGCATCAACAAAAAACTCTTTTATTGTTGTCTTTAAATGCACTTTATAGTCAGATTAAGAATTTAGTTTATCAAAATCAGGCTTTTAAATTAGCTGATTTTATTCAAGCAATTGATACGATGCAGGAACACGGAATGATTATTCAGGCCGAAGATTTTAATGTTATTGATAATCGAGTTACTTTAGCCACGGTTCATAAAGCAAAAGGTAGAGAATGGGATTATGTTTTCTTATATCAAGTGATGGATAAAAAATGGGGTAATAAGAGTAATAAAGAAATTATTCCTTTGCCTGATAAAATTTTAAGTTTTACGAGTGGCGATTTAAAAGAAAAAAATGATGATGAGCGACGGTTATTTTATGTGGCTTTAACTAGGGCCAAAAAACAATTAATGATTAGCTATCCTAAAAGTTTGATTGAAGTGGGCAATAATCAGAGTAAGGCCAAAATTAGTAGTTTGTTTTTACATGAACTGACTAATTTTGAGGAATTAAAAAATCCAACCATAGAACAACAAGCAGAATCATTTTTGCCAGTTTTATTACAACCAGTTAGTTCGCAAGTTTTGGCAGAGACAGTTCAAGCAGATCAGCAAGCTTTTTTTAGCCATTTAGTCAAAAATTTTTCTTTATCAGTGACAGCTTTAAATTCTTATTTACGTGATCCGCAAGAATTTACAGAAAATTTTTTATTACGAGTTCCTAAATCTAAACCAGCCGTAATGGCTTTTGGGACAGCGGTCCATGCTGCTTTAGAAAGTTTATATCGACCTTTATTAAATCAAGAATTACCGATTAGTGTAGAAACTTTTTTGGCTAATTTTGAACAAGCTTTAAAAAAAGAAATTCTTAGCCCTAGTGAATTAGAAAAAAGATTAAAACATGGACAAGTGATGTTAAATAAATATTATCAATATTTTACCGAACAAATTCAGCCCATTGCTCAGCCCATGTTCATTGAACGTGCTTTTGGAAAAAGCGGTCATAACGTGATGCTAAACGATATTCGTTTAAATGGCCGAATTGATAGAATTGATTGGGTGGATGAAGAGAAAAAAATTGTTAAAGTTATTGATTATAAAACTGGGTCAGCAAAATCCGCTAATCAGATTGATGGCAAAGTAGGCATTGATCAATACAGTGCCAGAGAATTAGCTTTACCCGAAGAAATTAGAGGGCAGTATAAGCGCCAGCTATTGTTTTATAAATTATTAGCTGATTTAGATAAATCATTTTTGCCGACAGTAAAATATGGAGTTTTTGAATTTGTGGAAGCTAAAAAAGAGACTGATAAAATTAAGCAAGCTCAATTTGAATTAAAAGATGAAGATGTCTCTTTATTAAAAGAGCTGATTATTCAAGTTATGACAGAAATTAGAAATTTGGAGTTTTTAAACCAGTCAACTAAATAATTTCGTGGAGTAAATGCCCCATTTTATTTTTTTTGTAAGTCAATGATTTACGATTATAGTCAGTAACTGGCATTTCAATAGCCACGCGATTGGCTTGAATACCACATTCTGCTAATTGTTGAATTTTATCTGGGCTATTGGTCATTAATTGAATAGGAGATTGCACCCCTAAGTCTTCCAAAATATCAGCCACGACATCGTAACTTCTTTCATCAGGTTTAAAGCCAAGATCAATAAAAGCATCATACATATCCATCCCTTTTTCTTGACAAACTTTAATGGCTTTAATTTTATTAGCCAAGCCGATGCCTTTGCCATCCTGCATTAAGTAGACGATGATGCCTTCACCTTTTTGAGCGATTAATTCCATGGCATGATGCAATTGTTGACCACAATCGCATTCTAAGTCACCAAAAGTTTCATTTAATAAACATTTAGATTGAACTCTTACTAAAACATTTGCTTTATTGTTGACTTCCCCCATAGTTAAAGCTAGATGATGTTTAACAATAAAAGGATCATCTTTATCTTTAGAGCTAGGATCTTCATATAAATGAACTAAAAATCTGCCATGAGGAGTGTCCAAATTGATAGTAGTGGTTTTTTTAAAATTAGTACGCATAATAAAATAATCTTAATAATGTTATTTTTTTCGTAAAAAATTATAACATTTTTTAGTCTAGGCTTCAAAAGTAATAAATTATTATTAATTCTACAAATTGTAGAATTGATAAATTTAAGGTTTAGTCTTTGCCTCGGTTGGTATATAATATAATTTTAATTATGAAAATTTATTTTGATCAATCCGGACGAGGCATTAAAGAGTTCGGTAAATATTACGACGCCATTTATAAAGAGATTGAAAGACTAGGTCATAGTCATTTAAGAGGAATAACTAGTCTTGAATACCGAGAAAAGTTTTATAATGGTTCTCATGAAAGTCGAGTTGATCATTATAAAAAAACTATCGAATATATTAAAAAAGCTGATTTAATTGTTCTTGAAGTTTCCATGAATAGTTTATCTATGGGTTATATCATGGAAAGATCTTTACAGCTTAATAAACCAGTCATTGCTCTTTATTTAAAAGATTTTCGTCCTAGTTTTGTAGAAGGTATCGTCAATGATAAATTACAGTTGATTGAATATTCAGAAGCTAATTTAATTGAAGTGCTTTCCACTGCTATTGATTATGCCGCTGAACAACAAGATACTCGTTTTAACTTTTTCATTTCACCTAGACATCAAAACTATTTAGATTGGATTGCTAAAAATAAAAAAATTCCTCGCTCTGTTTATCTTAGAGATTTGATTGAAAAAGACATGGAGAGCAACGAAGAATTTAGCTAAAAAACAATCAAGTTATTTTTCCGCTAACATTTCGCTTAATTTTTTAGGTTGAGTATCTCGTTGTGAGATGATCATTTGTTCTTTGGCAATGGGCCATTGAATATTTAATTCTGGATCAAAAATTGATAGGGCCGCATTATCTTTTTGGCTGCGTTCGCTATACAGTTTATCCACTAAATAAAGATATTCTACAGGCCCTTCTAAGGCACAAATTGAATTGGCGATGCCTTGGCTAATATAAAGAGCAAAGCCAAGATCAGGATTAAGGTCAAAACCTAATTTAAAATAAACAACTTGTTTAAAAGTAGCAGACTGAGGTCTAATATCAGCCAAAGCGCTAAAAGCGGTTCCGTGAGTGACTGTCACTAATTTATTCCAACCTTCAGCGTGCAAACCACGCACCACATTAGTTTGGCTTTTAGAATAGTTAAATTGTTTTACTGTAAAAGGTTGACCAATAATTGCTTCTAATTCTTGTAATTCAATAATTTGGCTAAAAAAACCCCGTTCGTCATTTTTTTTGTCAATCGTTATATAATAAAGCCCGTCAATGGGAGTGCGAAAAATATGTTGGCTAAGTTGTAATTCTGAGGTAGGCTGATAAATAATTGGTTCTTGCATAAAGTTGATTATATTTATAAATCAATCGGCTGGCTAGCCCAAGTCGGTTTTAGAAAATATTTATGTCTATTACGCAAAATTCTACAAATTACCAACCTTCAGCTGAAATTTTAAATCAATATGCTAAAGTGTTGGTTAATTATGCGCTTAATTCTGGAGCTGGGGTAAAGCCAAAAGAAGTGGTTAATATTGTGGTCCCAGATGTAGCTAAGCCTTTAGCTAAAGAATTACACAAGGAGGTTTTAAGAGCCGGCGCTCATCCTATTTTGCAACTTTTACCAACTCAGTTTGATAAAGATTTTTATGATTTTGCTGATAATGATCAATTAACTTTTTTTCCTAAAAAATATCTTCAAGCTAAAGCCAATTTAATTGATCATCAAATTGTTATTATTGCTGAGGTTGATCCTTTTGAATTAAAAGACGTTGATCCCAATCGTATTTTACAAGCGCGTAATAGTAAAAAAGCCTATCGTGATTGGCTGACCAAAAAAGAAAATGAGGGTAAATTTACCTGGACGATTGCCATGTGGGCCACTTTGGCTAAGGCCAAGGAAGTGGGTTTGAGCTTAGAGGAATATTGGCAACAAATTATTTTGGCCTGTTATTTAGATGTGGCTGATCCAATTGCTCAATGGCAAACAATTAGTCAAGAACAACATAAAATTCGGCAAACTTTAAATGATTTAAAAATCGACAAACTTCATGTGGTTGGTGAAGGCACTGATATCTGGTTAAAAATTGGGGCTGATCGTGTTTGGAATGGCGGCGGTGGACGGAATATTCCTAGTTTTGAAATTTTTACGTCACCAGATTGGCGTGGTACAGAAGGTCATATCCATTTTAATGAACCACTGTATCGTTATGGCAATTTGATTGAAGATATTGATTTAGTTTTTGAAGAAGGTGTGGTCGTTAAGGCTCAGGCTAAAAAAGGCGATCAATTTTTACAAGCGATGTTAAAAACGCCCAATGCTAATAAATTAGGTGAGTTTAGCTTGACCGATGGCCGGATGAGCCGGATTACTCATCCAATGGCTGAAACCTTATTTGATGAAAATATGGGTGGTAAATTTGGCAATATGCACTTAGCGATTGGGATGTCATATCATGACTGTTATCGTGGCGATGCAAGCCAAGTAAGCAAAAGAACCTGGGCCAAATTAGGTTTTAATGATTCAGCCGAACACACTGACATTGTTCAAACCACTGATCGTACAGTCACCGCTATTTTGGCCGATGGCAGTGAAAAAATTATTTATCAAAATGGGCAGTTTAAGGTTTAAAATATAGGCAGATCAGCAAAAGTCATTTAGATGGTCAGCTGAGGAACTACAATGATTATTAAAGATGAAAAAACTCTAGTCCAATACAAAGAAGCTGGCAAACTATCAGCCAAAATTTTAGGAGAACTTCGTGAGTCCATTGAAGTAGGTGTTACTCCCATGCAAATTGAACTGTTGGCGCAAAATTTATGTGCTGAATATCAAGTTAAACCTAGCTTTATGGGAGTTGGTCCTAAAAATAATCGTTATCAGTATGCCACTTGTATTAGTGTCAATGATACGGTTTTGCATGGTATACCTAATGAAACTCCTTTTAAAAATGGAGATTTAGTAAAGGTGGACTTTGGGATTATTTATCAGGGCCTATATACAGATCATTGTTTTACAGTGGGGGTGGGAGCAGTAAGTAATGCAGATTTGCGTTTACTTAAAACCAGCCGGGAAGCTGTTCAAAAGGCGGCTTTTAAGGCAGTAGTTGGTAATTATATAGGTGATTTATCTAGTTTAATGTCTAAGACTGCTCGCAAAGATAATTTTGAAACCGTAAAAGAATTTGTTGGTCATGGTATTGGTCGCACCTTACATGATGATCCAGCTATTCCTTCTTATGGTAAACCTCATACCGGTCCAGCTTTACAAGAAGGCATGGTCTTGTGTGTGGAATGTCAAATTGTGGCTGGCAGTGATCAAATTTATCAGGCAGAAGATGGCTGGACAATTAAAACCGCTGATGGAGCCAAAGCAGCCATGTTTGAATATATGGTGGTAGTAGGTAAAAGAAAAGCTACTTTTTTAACCCCTACTTTAGATTGGCCATTGGTTAATGCTTAAATTAGCAATTGTAAATTAAGCTTAACAAATCTTCTATTTTCCATTATAATTATAGAATCCGATGAAAATCGGCATTGTTTTTGTTTTTTAAAAAATTACGTTCAATCTATTAAGCCTAAAGGCATTCGCAGCTAATCGCTGGAAATAAAACGTAATTTATCAATTAACTTCAATTAGAGAATATGTATTATGGCAAAAAAACTTCCTAAGGCTTTAGCAGAAGATATTAAAAGTTTGCTCAAAAAAGCTAAAAGTCAGGGTTTTGTAACTCAAGAAGATGTGTTGGACACTTTTGTTGAGCCAGAACTTTATTTAGAAGAATTAGACGATTTTTACAATGATATCATGACTGCTGGAGTTGATATCTTTGAATCAGTTTCCAGTACTAAAGAAGAAGAAAGCGACAATCTTCAACAAGAATTAGATGTTTTATCTTCACTAGGTAGTGTTGGGGTTTCTGATCCTGTCCGCATGTATCTCAAGGAGATTGGCCGGATTCCACTGTTAAGTCGTGAAGAAGAAATTCGGTTAGCTCAAGAAGTAGAGGCTGGTAGTGAAAAAGCCAAGAAAAAATTAATTGATGCTAACTTAAGATTAGTGGTGTCTATTGCTAAAAAATACATTGGCCGTGGTTTAACTTTCCTTGATTTAATTCAAGAAGGTAATAAAGGTTTAATTAGAGCCGTAGAAAAATATGATTGGACCAAAGGTTTTAAATTTTCTACTTACGCCACCTGGTGGATTCGTCAAGCTATTACTCGTTCTATTGCTGATCAAGCCCGGACAATCCGTATTCCAGTTCATATGGTTGAAACCATCAATAAATTGATGAGAACAGCCAGAAGATTAATGCAAGATTTAGGCCGAGAACCTACTCCAGAAGAAATTGGCGAAAAAATGGAGCTTGAACCTGATAAAGTTCGCGAAATTCTTAAGATTTCTCAAAATACCACTTCTTTGGAAACTCCAGTTGGTGATGGCGAAGATGATAGCATTTTAGGTGACTTTATTGCTGATGATAAGCAAATTAGTCCTTACGATTCCACCAGCAAACAAATGTTGCGGGAAAATGTGGAAGAGGTTTTATCAGCCCTTTCAGACCGCGAAGCTGCTGTGCTGAGAATGCGTTTTGGCTTGATGGGCAATAAAAGTATGACCCTAGAAGAAGTTGGCCGTAAATTTGGCGTTACCCGTGAACGGATTCGTCAGATTGAAGCTAAAGCCTTACGCAAACTCAAACACCCTAGCCGCCGTAAAAAACTCCAAGACTTTTTAGAGTAAATGAAAAAGGTAAAAGCGATTTTTAAACAAATTTTGCAAGCTAAAAAGAAGCTGTTTTTAAGTTTAACAGTTCTTATGTTTTTGCTGGGCACAATTCCATTTTTAATTAATTTTTATCTTGATCAATCTACGCAAGCCCAGATTTATGCTGATTCTAAAACCGTGCCGGCTGCGCAAACTGCGCTGCTCTTAGGTTCTTTAGTTTATGACAATGGTAAGTTAAGTCCAATTATGCAAGATCGTGCTGACACGGCTATTGAGTTATATCAAAACGCTAAAGTAAAAAAGATTTTAATCAGTGGCGATCATGGCCGCAAAAATTATGATGAAGTTAATACCATTAAAAATTACCTTTTAGAAAAAGGCGTTAAAGCCGAAGATATTTTTATGGATCACGCCGGCTTTGACACTTACGATAGCGTTTATCGAGCAGATTATATCTTTGATGTGGAATCTTTAATTATTGTTAGCCAAAATTTCCATTTAAATAGAAGCTTATACTTGGCTAATAGTTTAGGCATTAAAGCTGTGGGGATAAGCGCAGACAAGCGCATTTATTATGGCCAACAATATAACAACTTCCGCGAATTTTTCGCTAAAATTAAAGCCTTTAAAGATATCCTTTTCCATGCCAAACCAAAATTTTTAGGGGAAAAAATTCCGATCACTGGCGATAGCCAAAAAAGTTGGGATTAATGACTGGTATTTTGAAAAATTGACTGGTATAATTTGGTCTGTTCTTTAATAATCCTCGGTAGCTCAATGGCAGAGCAGGAAGCTGTTAACTTCAAGGTTGTAGGTTCGAGTCCTACCCGGGGAGCCTTCTACTGATTATTATAAGACGCTTAAAAGAAATTAGCTCAAGTAATAAATCAGAAAATTCAACTGCTATAATTTTTTTGTTGTCCACTTTCACCTTATTATAGAAGAACTTCAAATACTGTCTCTTGAGCTCTGGAGGTGCGTCATTGTAGGTGGCTGGAATGTCCATAGTTAACTTTAGTACCTCCTCTAGTAGGTCAAAATCGAAATTGCTGGTTCGATCTAGCTTACCAACCTCTTCATTGATACCTTCAATTTCATTCTCAATCTCGGCTTTTTTCTCGGCAAAGTCATCCTTATCAATCACTTTGTTAACCAAGTAAGACAGTAACTCACTTTTCTGTTTTTTGAGTTCTGCTCGGCGTTTAACTAGAATTTGTTCCACCTCACTATTACGGGATCCTTGATTCTCTAAGTACTCTTTTACCTTGTCACTGAGTAATTGGATGAACTCATCGGTGAACTTAACTTTACGCAGTTGTTTCTCAACTAGAGATTCAAGTTCTTCCATCTCTACATAAGGGGATTTACATGGCTGGCGTTTAGCACAGTGGTAATAGGCTATTTTGTCTGAGCTAGTAGAGTTTATTTTGTGCCACTCGGCCGTATACCGCAGACCACACCTATTGCAGAAAACTACACCACGCAGTAAGAAGTCATGTTTGCGTTGACGAATGATGAAGTGCCTTTTTTGAGCTGCGATCAATTGACAGTGTTTGAAAAGTGCCTCATCAATAAGTGGTTCATGTTTTCCCATCCTCTCTTCATTGTTCCAGCGCATTTTTCCAAAATAAAAACTGTTCGTTATGATCTGGTGAATGGTGCTGTGGGCTAAGGGTTTACCATTTGCTGTCTTTAGTCCTTTTTCAAATAAGTATTGACCCAGATTAAAATATGAGTAGTTATTTGTGGCGTACAATTCAAATGCTTGCTTGATGTAAGGTGCTACGAAAGGGTCTTGTTCAATTGGCATAATTGGTCGACCTAGCGAGTCTAGGTACTTTTGCTTCTCGACTGTAAAAGATGTTTTAGTGATTCTATTTTCTTTATTAATATTCATATAGCCGTGTGGTGCACCAGATACCCACCAGCCCTTTTCCCAGCGACCATACATGCCACGCATTGTTTTTCTAGATAGATCGTCACTGTAAAATTGGTTGATGGAAGCCATCATAGTGTCGAGCAACTTACCCTCTGGAGATGAGTCAATCATTGGTTGGGTGACTGACAGAAGTGCAATGTTAAGTTTTGCTAACCTGTCCTTAATTACGAGGTGGTCTAGGCTATTTCTTGCAAATCGGTCGGTATGATATACCAAGATGTACTTCACTTCTTTGCGCTCACAGTCTTCTAACATCTGCATAAACTGTTTGCGGTTCGAGGCAGTGGCGGTTTCTCCTCGATCGATATAAAAATCGAGTATTTTAATTGAATGACTTTTGGCGAGTTGTTCACAGGACTTCTTTTGTTGTTCAAGTGAAAATCCTTCTTTGGCTTGGCGGTCTGTACTTACTCGACAGTATGCATAGGCGGTATTAGCTCCGTTGTTGTTCATTTAGCCCTCCTTTCATTTTTTACTGAGGGTAATTGCCCGACCATCGACTTATAGAACGCCAACTGTTTTCCTATTCTTAAATGTTGATCTCGCATTGGCGTGTGGAAGGTATAACAGGTTGGACTTCCTGAAATCGGATCTGGTTGACTGAGATAGGTGAATAGCTGGTCAAACCATTTCCCAGAATGGAAAAATAATTCAGATTCAGCAGGGCAATACTCACGAATCTGATCTGCAATGCTGGAAAACCACTGAGTTTGATCTTGTAGGTTCAAGTCTTGTCCTCTAAGGTTGGGGTTCAAGTCGTCAGGTACCGCTATATCTGGATGAAGTACCCAATCATGCCCTGGAACAAGTATCAATGTTTGGTCGTATGCTTTTTCGGAAAAAGCGAGGGAGTAGCGGAATAGTTGGGATACTCCGAAGTAATCTCTAACTGCCACATCTGTGGGGTCAATTTCTAAATGGCGTCTTCCGACGGATACAAAGCCCGTTGTCATAGCTTCCTTTCTAGGCTCCGTCGTGTGTGATATTATATTCACTAACGGCGGAAACGCTGTTTGTAATGTAAAAGAGGTTGTTTCTTTAGACGGACACAGCCTCTTTTTTTATATACCTATATTTTATTTTCAGGTTTGATTTGGCTCAACTTCAAAAGGTTTCACTCGATCTTTTCTCCGCACCGATTGCAGTAGAGAAAGTACGCCTGAATCTTTTCAAGGTCACTGTCCATTAACAGATGGTCAATGTGTGCGTTCAATCCTAATTCTTCACCACAATTGGGGCAAAAGTATTCTTTTGCTCCGATGTAGCCTCTAATTTCTTTGATTAACACTTTTGGCATATTCTTTCCTTTCACTTACAACTTTTTTTGTTGTGTTTTGTACTACTTGTTTATGCTGGATGTGTGCCAATACCAGTTCGAACCATTGGTGCAGACCCTCATCTAGTTTTTTATTATCTTTTTTATTACTCATGTCTTTTTTGCATCAAAAAAACCCAACTTTATACCTAAATCGTCTACTGTCATTTCTTGATATAAAGCTGGGTCTACTTGTGACCGAGCAAAGTCGTCATTACTTAATTTTGTTTACTTGTGTTGAGTTGAGTTTAGTTTTCTTCGATTTGCACCCCCATGCTATTTAATAAAATTAGTAAGTCTTGCTTGCTTACAAGCTTCTCATTTATTTGCCATCTGACCCCATTTGCGCCATCTTTACCAGCTTGGACTATAAGGCTTTGACCGTCTACTTTATGTCTTCTGAGTGGAGAGATGATTGCACCAAAAGTATAAGAGCTTGTTCCTGTGGTCTGCATGATCTCTCTGCTGGTAGAAACTGGCTCATTTGATTTCGCCATGACCATTAGGATCTCAAGCTGAGGAAGCGATAGTGATCGGATTTTGTCTTCTACATTTTCGTTCATATTGACAATTTAACACTCATTTGAGAGACTGTCAATAGCCATCAATTGCTAGTATATCGACATGAACCGAAAAAAGGGAAATCAACCATTTACGAAAGAACAAGCAGACCTAATGGTCTCAAAATTAGAGCCATATTTAAGGTCGGGGCTTTCTATTAGAATTGCCTGTTTGCAATCTGGTGTTTCAAGAGCAACGCTATACAGAATGATGAAAAAGAGTCGCTATTTGAGAGACCAAATAAGGGCATTTCAGACTTACATCTCTTTGATTACTTCAACCGTGATCGCAAAGCAGTTGTACAGAATATATGCACGCCAACAAGCAGGTTTTGAAATTGACTGGAAAGATCTTCAATTTGTAATGTGGGTAGCCACTAATTCAATCCACTGTAAAGAAGAGTTTGGTCGCGACATTCAAGGGGTTAAACCATTTGATGTAGATGCGGAGCTTCACAGAATTAAGAATGAAATTAGTGAATTATCACAAGATACCAACACAGAAGGAGCAACCTCATGACCGAACAATCACAATTACTACATGCAGACACAACTCAAGGTGTATCAATTGAGAATATAAGTTTACCTGTTGCTATACTACTACTCCTGCAAGATGAAGCACCCCTTCTAAGGGCTTATACAAGGTTGATTCTCCTTGATTACACCTTTGGCTTAGAAAATCTTGTAAGTTCTAAATTGGCACACCACCTTGGTATCACAAAGCAACACTTTGGAAAGATAATCAAACAGCTGGAAGATTTGGGATTGGTTAAAAAGAAGCACAGTGGCAGAGAAGTTACACTTCAACTAACTGTTCCCCCAAAGCTACTCACCGATGAACAGGTAAGAAAATTGTTTACAATGAAGAAAAATCTTCACAATGAAGATGATTTAAAAAACATTGATTTACTCGGTAAAAATCTAGTAAAAGTCTCTAAAGTCCCCGATCAAGAATCGCTAACTCTTCCATATAATATATATACTAATACTCTTAATATAAGTAATACAAATAATAATAGTGTTAATACTAAAGGGAATCATTTGCAGATTCCTAAAAAGAAAAACCCTAATATCAAAAGGTTTCCACGGATACAGTACAACCAAGTATTGATGGCTTATAAACGAATTAGTGGTACGGATCGTAGGGGTAGTGAGCTAAAAACAGCTTTAAACTATACGAGGGCGATGTTCTTGGCAGGGCGTACTCCAAAGCAGATTATAGACTTCATGGAATGGATTGAGGAAAACAAAGACGAGAAGAAGTTTGAGTGGTTGAAGTTCTGGACAATGGGTACAGTGCAGAAATGGTTGCCAGATTTCTTATCGGGCAGACTTACAGATGAGGAAGAGGACGATGGTGGATACCAGCACTATTAACTGGTTTTCATGCTCTCTGAAACTTTCTACTAACCTTAAAACTGGCTCAATGGTTTCTATTTATAATTGGGTGACCCTCACAATACTCACTCTGTTTTAAGGTTAAATCTGCTAGTCATCAACTTTTTTATTCTTCACATTGCGTTCCGCTAATCGAGTGTTCACTGGTATAATTGTTCTTACAAAATCCTAAGCAATCCATAGGGAAAAATATGTATGACACCAGAAGAAAAGGCTCGACAAGACATTGATAAATTGCTCATTCAAGCAGGATGGGATATACAAGATCGTTCTAGATTAAATCTAGGGGCGAAACTTGGGGTTGCTGTTCGCGAGTTCCCAACACAAAAAGGTCCCGCCGATTACATGCTGTTTGTTGATCGCAAAGCAGTGGGTGTGGTTGAAGCAAAGCCTGCTGGTACGACTCTTAGCGGTGTCGCAGAACAATCAGGCAAGTACATAACAAGCACGGATGCCAACTTACCAAAAGTTGATGAACATCTCCCTTTTGCATACGAAAGCACTGGATCAGAAACTTTTTTTAGAGACGAACGAGACCCACAACCAAGATCGAGGCGATTGTTTGCCTTTCACAAACCAGAGACAATACAGGAGTGGTTGCAGGAAGAAGAAACACTGCGCAAGCGTTTACAAAATTATCCAGAACTCAATGTGTATGGTCTTCGTGGTTGCCAAATTGAGGCAGTCACTAATTTAGAAAGGTCGCTTGCTAAAGATGATCCTCGGGCATTACTTCAAATGGCTACGGGAAGTGGAAAAACATTCACCGCTGTTTCGTTCATTTACCGCTTGCTCAAGTTTGGTAAAGCCAAACGAGTTTTATTCTTAGTTGACCGAGGAAATCTAGGCAGACAAACACTCAAAGAGTTTCAAAAGTTTACTATCCCTGATGATGGTCGTAAGTTTACCGAGCTATACAATGTTCAACACCTTAAAAGCCCAAGCATTGATCCAGTAAGTAAAGTTTGTATTGGAACTATTCAACGCATGTACTCAATTCTTTCTGGGAACCCAGAGTTTGATGAGTCACTTGAGGAAACATCTCAATTTGACAACGCTCCTGAGTTCACATACGAAGACAAAGTGCCTGTCGAATATAATCCTCAACTTCCCATCGAAGCATTTGATTTTATTGTGACTGATGAGTGTCACCGCTCCATCTACAATTTATGGCGACAAGTTCTTGAATACTTCGATGCTCATTTAATCGGATTGACTGCCACACCATCAAAACAGACCATTGGATTCTTTAACAGCAATCTCATCATGGAGTACTCGCATGAACGAGCGGTCGCCGATGGAATCAATGTTGGCTACGATGTGTATCGCATTAAGACCCAAATTGGTGAAGAGGGCAATACCATTGATGAGGGTACATTTGTTGATGTGCGCAATCGTGAGACTCGCAAAGTCAGATGGGAGAAGTTGGACGAGGCACTAACTTACGAAGCCAGCCAGCTTGATAGAAGTGTGGTAGCACCAGACCAGATAAGAACAGTTATTAAAGTCTTCAAAAACTGGTTGCCTGATATTTACCCTGACCGTGAGACTGTACCTAAAACTTTAATTTTTGCTAAAGACGACAACCATGCAGAGGAGATCGTGCATATTGTGCGTGAGGTGTTTGGCAAGGGCAATGACTTTGCTAAAAAGATTACTTATCGAACGGGCGAAAATGTAGAGGAGTTGATTCAGAGTTTCCGCAACTCATATTTCCCTCGCATTGCAGTTACAGTGGACATGATTTCGACTGGTACTGATATCAAGCCTCTAGAATGTCTTATCTTCATGCGTGATGTTAAGTCTCGGGTGTACTTTGAACAGATGAAGGGTCGTGGTACTCGCACAATTGGCGAAGATGACTTAAAAGCAGTAACACCTGACGCTGAATACAAAAATAGATTCGTGATTTTTGATGCTGTGGGAGTGACGGAGAGTATTAAGACTGACTCAAGAACCTTAGAACGCCAGCCTTTTGTATCATTCAAGTCTTTACTTGAAAAAGCGGCATTACGAACGATTGACGAAGATGGTCTTGCTTCACTGGCTGGGCGTATTTCCAAGTTTGAGCAATCTCTAAATGAAGCAGACAACGATGAAATCACTCAAGCCAATAATGGCGTTTCACTCAAGCAAGTTGCCCATGAACTTCTAGATGTCATTGATCCCGATGTTGCCTCTACACCAGAGGAAAAAGAACATCAAAAACATGAGGCTCTAAAGTATTTCGACAATCCAGACTTTCGTCAACTGATGCTGGACATAAAGCAAAAAAATGAGATCGTCATTGACCTTACACCCGATAATCCGTTGGACATGCCTAAGCCAGAACCAGTCCAGCCACAAGAGTTGGTACAGGATTTCGAGACATTTATCAAAGAAAACAAAGACGAAATTACCGCATTACAAATCATTTTTAGTAAACCCTATAAAAAGCAGTCACTCACATTTCAAGAGATTAAAGAGCTTCGCGACCGACTACTGCACGCCAATATCCGTTTCACCAATGACCAACTTTGGCATGCGTACCGCGAACTGTACAAGTCTAAAGTTAGAAACGCCCGACCAGATCGAGTCCTTACCAATATCGTATCGTTAGTTAGATTTGCTGTAGACAAGTCGCAGGATTTAGAGCCATTCCCAACAACTGTAGAAGAACGCTATCAACAGTGGCTCAACGATTCACACTCCAAGGGTATGCAATTTTCCGATGACCAATTGGCATGGCTCAACATGATTAAAAACTATGTGGCGGTAAATGGCTCTATCCAGCTTGATGGCGAGATTACGAGTTTTGAGTTACCTCCGTTTAGCGACAAGGGTGGTATCTACAAGGCTCATGAGGTTTTTGGATCCCTACTTGAGCCAATCACAAATGAATTAAATAATTACTTGGTTATATGAAGATGCAAAAGGTTAACTTATCCACCATAGCAAAAGTCTTACCTGGATTTGGATTTCCTAAACAATACCAGGGAAATAAAATAGGTAAGTACCCATTCTACAAGGTTGGCGATATATCAAAAACGGTTCAAGGTGGTAGAAAAATAATGGATGGTGCCGACAACTATATTTCCGATGAAACATTAAATGAAATTAGAGCGAAAGTTATACCTCAAAATACCGTTGTTTTTGCTAAAATCGGCGAAGCCTTGAAGCTTAATAGAAGGGCAATCACCTCTACCGAAAGTATAATCGACAATAATGTTGTAGGAGTTTTTGCTGACTCAAAAAAAGTATTACCTTTATTCCTTTACTACTTTTTTCTAAAAATTGACTTATCAAAACTATCGAGAGCAACAACGGTTCCATCAGTTAGAAAAACTGATCTCGAACAAATTTCTGTGCCCCTGATAGACCTTGATGCGCAACAAAAAATAGTTGACAAGATTGAAGAGCTGTTTTCAGTGATTGACCAGCAATGCAAACAAATACTGCTTATGTCTAGACAGGCATCAACAATCAGACAGTCTTTGTTACAAGCTGCCGTATTAGGAAGGCTGAGCCCTTTTTCTTCTGTAAAAAAATCTACTTTGAATGATCTTGGAAGCTGGTCTGGGGGTGGTACTCCTAGCAAATCAGTGCCGAAGTTTTGGAAAGACGGGGATATACCTTGGGTAAGTCCTAAGGATATGAAGTCGAGATTTATAACTGATTCACAAGATAAAATCACTCAAGAAGCTATAGACAACTCCTCGGCTAAACTAATTAGCGCTGGATCACTGCTAATAGTAACTAGAAGTGGCATTTTAAGAAGAACACTTCCTGTAGCCGTCGCAAAAGTTGATGTTACTGTAAATCAGGACATAAAGGCTCTTACTCCTGATGAAAATAAAATCCTTGGCGATTACTTACTGATTTTATTTGAAGCATTTAATCAAGATATAAGATTCAAATGTTCAAAAAGTGGCACAACTGTTGAAAGCATTGAGTATCCAACTTTGTTGAGATATGTGGTTGAATACCCCAGCATTGACGAGCAAAAAAAGGTAATACAAATGGTGAATGAGTTTGAGAGCATAATCTTTGCAGAAGAACGATCATTGAAAGACACCGAAAAAATTTCAAATAGGTTGAAACAGTCCATCTTAAAGCAAGCATTTGAAGGGAAATTAGCATGACGAACGGTAACATTGTTAATAAAGTCTGGGGATTTTGTACCATTTTACTTGATGATGGTGTGAGTTACGGCGACTATGTGGAGCAGCTGACTTACCTGTTGTTTCTAAAGATGGCGGATGAGCAATCCACCATCACTAAGCGTCCATCAATCATACCCAAACAATACGATTGGCAGAGTTTGGTGAAACTCAGTGGCACAGACATTGAAGAACAGTACCGATTGATATTAACCGAACTCGCCAAAGAAGAAGGACTGCTAGGTCTGATTTTTAGAAAATCACAAAACCGCATACAAGATCCAGCCAAACTCAAAAGATTGGTGACTTTAATTGATGGTGAAACATGGATGAGTTTAGATGTAGATGTTAAGGGTGAGATCTACGAAGGGTTGCTCGAACGCAACGCTCAAGACACCAAGAGTGGAGCAGGTCAGTACTTTACTCCTCGTTCTTTAATCCGAGCCATGGTTGAAGTAATGCATCCCGAGCCTGGGCAAACAGTCTGCGATCCCGCTTGTGGTACTGGTGGCTTTTTCTTAGCTACCAATGAGTATTTGAATGAGCATCATAAATTGGATGTCGACCAACAATTATTCCTACGCAACAGCACTTTCAAAGGCTGGGACATTGTAGATAACACCGCACGCTTGTGTGCAATGAATCTATTTCTACATGGCATTGGTGGCGAGAACAGTCCCGTGACTGTGGGTGATAGTTTAATTTCTGACCCCGGTGAGCGTTATGATTTGGTTCTAACCAATCCCCCATTTGGTAGAAAAAGCAGTATCAAGATTACCAATACGGCTGGAGAGATTGAGACAGAACAACAGACCTACGAGCGTGAGGATTTTTGGGCAACCACTTCAAACAAGCAACTTAACTTCCTTCAACACATTAAAACCCTGCTCAAGATTGGCGGTAGAGCGGCGGTAGTTGTGCCAGACAATGTATTATTTGAGGCAGGAGCAGGCGAAACCATCCGCAAGAAGTTACTGCATGACTACGATGTCCACACCATACTACGACTACCTACAGGCATCTTTTATGCCAATGGTGTGAAGGCTAATGTGATCTTTTTCGACAAGAAGCCTGCCAGTGAAAACGCTTGGACAAAAGAGGTTTGGTTCTACGACCTGCGCACCAACAAGCACTTCACTTTGAAACAGAACATGATGACCCTCAAAGACCTCGAGGACTTCATCTCAAGCTACAATCCCAGTAATCGGCATGAGAGGGTGGAGACAGATAGATTTAAGAAGTTTACTTACGACGAACTCATTAGACGAGATAACACTAGCCTCGATATATTTTGGCTCAAGGACGAGTCACTTGAAGACCTAGAAAATCTGCCAGAGCCAGAGATATTACTCGCTGAAATCACTGAGAACTTACGCAACGCACTAGAGCAGTTTGAGGAGCTGGAGGCGTCACTAAGAAAATAACACAACAAATCCAATACTTACTCGAATCAACCAGCAGCCAGCTGGTCTACCGGTTGCTGTCCGACTATTGTTGGATGTATGCTTGAGCCATCAACTGTTTAGCGCGTTCAGCGGACTGGATGGCAGAATACTTGGTCGTGTACTGCTCACTCCAGCAAATTGCTTCCCAATTTGTGGCATAAAGCACCCAATAGTACTGGGCGTTTTGTGCTTGAAGAACTTTAATCACTGGCATAGTTATCTCCTCCCTTTAACTTTTTGGGTGAGTGCACTGCCTGATACAGATTTCACCCTTTTGCTCGAGGAATTACTTTTTAATAGTTTTGAGGCGATTCGAGCAACTCGCCTACTTGTGGTCTCAGATCTGGACTTAGCCATATGAGCTCCTTTCATTTTGCTCAGCCTGGTATTGATAATAATTGTAAGCTGAGCTTTAGCTGTAAGTAAATCATAAGTCCCTCATGCTGTCAACTACACTTACAGATTGACCTGTGTTAAAGTAGGGATTACAATACATATATGATCGATACTCGAGAAAAAATTGGCCAGAAGATAAAATCAGCTAGAATGAGCGCTGGTATTTCACAGGGGGATCTTGGGAAGGTTTTGGGCAAATCCCACGCTGCTGTTTCTGATATTGAACGAGGAAAGACCGAACTGTCTGTATCAGACCTACAAAAAATCGCGACCACACTTGGTTTGCCCCTCACCCACTTCATTGACGCGCCAACGCCAAACTCTTCAGTTAATTTCCGTTACGATAAAGATGTAACTCCAGAGCAGGTGCATCATGCAAAACAGGTGGCAAATGACTTTAGAGCTTTTGTGATACAGAAAGCAAAGGAGGAGAACAATGGCAACTCATGAAAACCGCCAAAAAGCCTTAACCCTTCTCAAAGCCTTGCGAATAACCGAAGCACCAGTCGATGTAAATAAAATCGCAAAGTATCTTGGATTTATGGTTATACCTTATGATTTTCCAGAAGGTGTCAAAGGTATGATGACTGTTGAAGAAGATAACAGCATTAAAGCGATTGGTGTTAACAAGTCACACCCTGAGTATCTACAGAGGTACACAATCGCACATGAGCTTGGGCATTATCTAAACGGACACAAACATATTGATAAAGAGTTTATCGACGACGACACAAAATACTACGACAGTGGATTTCAGCAAGAAAAGGAAGCCGATCGTTTTGCGGCTGAACTTTTGATGCCAGTTGAATACCTAGAACAAGATTTGAAACAGTGGGGAATAGATATAAAAAAACTAACTGAGAAATATAAAGTCAGCGAGCAAGCATTGTGGATCAGATTAACTACACTCCGTTTGGCTGAAAAATACGCAAGTTCCTCTTAACTGTATAGCCACAATTAGCTAATCAAAATTCACAAGAATTTCACTAGGACTGAATTGTGGATTATAAAATATGGATTGGAAAGACATTACTCCTTTAAAGGAACACGAAGCAATAGATATTATTCAGAAATACTTGAATACCAGTGGTTTTTCACCCAGCAGAATCAATCATAAAAACTTACCTGATGGAGTTAAGTCTCCTGATTTGGCAATCTCAAACAATGGAGAACTTCAATTTTACTGTGAAGTAAAAACTCCCGAATTGAAGCTCCATCCTGTTACAGGCATGTACCATTGGGACACGACATTTTACAAGTTGAGGAGATTCATCCATGGCTCTGTTAAACAATTTAAGGATGTTGATCCAGACCACCTGTATCCTCGCGTAGTAGCTTTTACTTCTAATCACCCACAATTAAACTGGACGAGCTTTTGTCACAATGTAATGGGCAAAGTAAGCTATGGCGAAACTGTAATAAAAAACTTTAGGGACAAATCTTTTGTGTCTGACTCAGATAAGGACTTGCTAGAAATAGACTTATTTTTATGGTTCCAAGTTAATTATATTAACCGTACGGATGTTTATCAGTTGTATCGCTATCTAAATGTAGATTCAAAGCACATTTCTAATGTAGAGATGATTGCGAACCAGATTCGTCAACCAAAGCGGTAGGACTATGCTTACCATTTAACCTTAAAACCCGTTTTTGTTGCTCCAATTACCATTGGTAGCATCCAAACTAACCCCGCATGTTCCAAGGTTGGCTAGGCTGTTGCTGGTTTGTACCGCAAGTAGTCCAGACCCTCTCCATACCCCAATCTTTCCACTACCAACAAGAGTCTTTTAATGTACTCATCTATATTGTGACTTGGTACGGGGAGCACTAACGTACAGAAACAACCATTAAATTACACAAATTGACATAAGGTCCAAACCTAACATCCATTTGATAGATGTAAGGGATAACTAGTATAATCCTTACATCTAATATAAAGATGTTAGGCTTATGAAAATCGGTAAACTCGTCCAATAACCTAGTGGGTATCAGGCATTTATTCCTTTTTATACACATTTTCCAGAAATAGCTGACAAAGAGACTAAGTTGGTTCAAATTCTGAGTGGAGGTTCAAGCTTGTGTTAGGGGGTGATTTAAAAGTATAAATTATTTTTCTGATTGAATTTTTTGTGAGTCTGTCAATAATATTGTGTAAATGGCAATTTGCATAGTGATTAAATAGTAA